>NZ_ABJL02000007.1:359664-719329 GCF_000172175.1 Bacteroides intestinalis DSM 17393
GGTATCTGTGGAGCTCTTATTTCCCTGCTTGTATTTTCTTTTTCTTCCTATCCGTTGCATCTTCCGGCTTTCATCGTAACTGCTATATGTCTGCTTCTTGCCTGTGGGATAGGTGATGTAATTGGCAAGTATCTTGTTTTGTGTGTTTGTCTGGTGTTGTGGTTCGGAGGTTATGCGGAAAAATGGACACAAGAAAGAGATGCCTGCCGGGATTGGGTGAATGCGAGAATACTCTATCGCTCGGGGGCTTACGAAGCTGCCAACAGGGCTTATGAAAAGCTTTATCCGTCTTTGAGGAAGAAGGGTGCATTCTTGTTTGAATATGGGCATAGCTTGCATAAATCCGGTCGCTATGACGAATCTTTTGAATATCTGGATCAGGCACGGTTGTATAGCAATGATCCGATGATATTGAATATTATGGGTAAGAACTGCCAGGCGTTACATGAATATAAATGTGCCGAGGCTTTTTTTCTTATTTCTGTTAGTCGCCTGCCGGGTAGAATCTATCCTTACTATCTGCTGGCTAAGCTTTATTCCGAGCCGGACTATCGGGATAAAGACAAGTTCGGGGATATGAAATGGAATGTGCTGAATCGGAAGCCCAAGGTTTATTCTACAGCTATTGAAGAGATGCGCAGGGAAGTGGAGGAGATTGCGGAGAATTGGGATACCGGGAGTAGTATTATATGTTCTGATGACGTTGAATCGGAAGAGTGAGGCGGCATTGAGAATGCAAATTATATGGAACATAAAAACGAGAGAATTATATGGAAACCTATCATGATAACTGGAATGCCTGTCTGTTATTCCGCAATAAACAACTGACTAAACAACTGAAAGACTATCAGAATGCCTCGGCACTGGCTGAATGTTCTCCTTCCCTACTTGTGTCTATGGGGCAATTGCTTTGTCTTCATCAGCATCCGTCTTACGGACTTGTCCGGGATGAGGCTGAGTGGGCGAATCTGTTTACTGTCATTGATATGTTGTATGGTGATTGCCTGTCGGAGACGTTATCTTCATATGGACTGAGTATGCAGGAATTGAAGTTATGCTACCTGGTTCGTGCCCGGTTGGGTAATAAGGCTATTGCAGTTCTCTTCAATATAACTCCCCGTTCGGTGCTGAAGGCAAAGCAACGTATAAAAGGGAAATTAGCATTATCGGCTACGGATTGTTTGGATACGTATATACAGCAATATTAATTGTACGATTCATATTCTTCTATTCTTGATTTGTCCGCTTTTGTGCGGACACATGTCCGTTTATGAACACTCTCTGAAAATGAATAGTTGTTGATAGTCAATGCTTTATTGTTTTGGTACGGCAATTGACTATATATAGTCGAAGGCGGTTAACAAAGACTTCCTTTTAAAAATCAAGAAGTAATAACAATAAAAAAATAACGATTATGAAAACGAACTTAATTTCTGAAGCAGTGGTAATGATGGTAGTAGTAATGGCAAGCGTAATGAACTTCTCTGTAAGTGCAAGCAATCCTACCCAGTACGTAAAGAATAAAGAGATGACCGGTGAACTGATGACCGCAAAGACTATCTTCAAGAACGAAGACGGACGTCTTTTCCGCCATCTCCGTTACACCTACACTTACGATAACGAAAACCGCGTAATCAGCAAGGAAGCTTCCAAGTGGGACAGCGTAAAAGAAGCTTGGGTTCCTTACTTCAAAATGAATGTAGAATACAATAACAATGAAATTGCAGTAAACTACGCCCGTTGGAACTCTAAGAGCAACGCTTACGACAGCAATGTTGAAAAGACAGTTTACGAACTGAACGATAGCAATGCTGCCTTGATGCTGGCAAGTACAAAATAAAGTTAGCGGGGCAGGAATTTCGGTGAAATTTTATCTGTTTTCTTTAATATAGAACATTCGAATTTTTAATCAATGTCAGAAAGATTGCAAAATATTGAAATAAGTGTCGCTAAAATGCTTTTTTTACTGACAAGCGTATCCTCATAAAAGCAGAGAATAGAGAATTTACTTCTGAATTAATGCATACAAATACGTTATTTCTGCATTCTATGTATAACTTATACGCTTTTTATACATTGAATCACTATTCCCAACACGTAGGATCTGTACATCTGGCATACAGTATCTATAGATGCAACACATCCGATATATAGATTGGATACAAGCAATCTATATATCGGACACAAGCCATCTGTATATCCGGCAGAAAGAGGCTGTTTCAGGCATTTTTAGGTGATACTTTCGCTTTTTTAGAGTTGTTGGTATTTTTGTATCGGCTTATCAATCTGCTGACTATGGATTTTCACTTGTGAATTTACGTTTTCCCTTCCTTCCGTACACAAAGAAAGCATTCTGAATATGCAAAAAAACAAAATGTCAAAAGGGAAGAATGGTTTATTTAAAAGAAACGCTTTTTCGCCTCTGTAAGTGCTCTGAGAGCATTTGTAGAGGTGAATTTATTTTTTTATTTCTGATTGTTATGTGAATGTTTTTGCTATTTAACTCTTATCATTATCTTTGGGGATGAGTGAGATTATGAATTGGTAACTTAAATGGCAATAAATAATGGATAAGACATTAAAAGAGAAAAATGATGCTTGGACAGATACTGACGAGCATACTGAGATTCCTTTCCGTAAACGTGTACAGAACTTCTGGAAATGGTTTACTGATAACGAAAAGAAACTGTCGCAGATCGTTGAGAACCGTGGGAAGTCGGATAGTGAAAATGCGGTGGAGTTTATCACGGCCGGAACAGATCTGATAAACGAAGAGGTACACTTCAATCTGGGCGGGAACTATGAATTTACTTTCTCTGTTGAAGGTCATTCTTCCCTGTTCTATCTCTATCCCTACGTTGTGTCGCAGTTGCCTGAGCAATTCAAGGACAAATGGCACTTCTTCCCTTTCAACCAAGGTACTGATTCGAGTTTCTCATTTGGCATGTATGGCGTAAGTGTGGCTATGGATCAGGTGAAGGTAGCCGTTACCTATCAGGAAGATATCAATGCTTTCAGCATCCGTTTTTATGAAAAAGACCTGTGTTCGCTGGAAGAAGCTCAAAGTTACAATGCCTATTATATCATGATGGAAATTATGCTGGGTGAGGGATTATCGTACCAGTATATTGCCGATGTGGAACGTGCCGACGCTCCGCTTGAAGACTCAATATCTCTTCCTGCGTTGAGGACATATATCGTAGATACTCTGAAAGCTCACGACAAGGAAGTGTTTGATAATCCGCAGCAAGTCTATACAAGCTATCGTTTTGAGCCACAGGAGAACGAAGAACTGCGTTTTGACGTGGTTGCAGGCAGTTCATGCTTCCAACCCTTGGTAGCTAATTATTATAACGGTTCTACTGAGTTGTTCGATCAACTGAACCGGTTCGGTGCACAGGCTGTGTTCATTGCCTTCCCGTTTGAGAACGAAAAGGAAGGAGATGCAAAGAAAGCCCTGGATTTCCGCTACGAACTGGAAGACCGCCTTTCAGAAGAACTGCTTTCTCCGGAAGGCTTGGGACTTTTATTAGGTGGTGCCGTTGGTACAGGTACGTGTTACATCGACCTTTTGCTATTCGATAAGCCGGCATTTATGGAAAAGATAATCCCTTTCCTGAAGGATTATCCTCAATATCGCTTCTATCTCTCCGATTTTCGTCAGGACTGCGATTTGCACAGGCTGTTTGAAACGGAGGACGACGAATCAGAGGATTAAATAATAAAATCGTTAATTATTAAGATATTACTATTATGAGTATAGGTTTCAGATTAACAGCAAAGTGCAAAAATATCTCTTCCTTTCAGGAATCTCTGGATGCGGTTGCAGCCCGGAACAATATATCTGCCAGCCATTCAGAGGACTATTCTGAGTTATCTCTTTGTCGTTTGGGAAATATATTCTTTAATTATGAACCGGAAGGAGATGAGATAGTCATTGCAGGCGATTGTCAGACTAATCTGCTGGGAGCGGGTTTTCACAAATACGCTACAGAAATTGCCTGTGAACTGATACGGCAAAGCGAACTTTCTTTTGAGGTGGAGGATGATACGGAGTATTACGAGCACAGAGACTTTGAGCGGATGCGTTCCGAGCATTTCTATCCATGGCTAAAGGCCATTATGAAACTTTGCTGCGAACGTATGGAGCAGGGAGCTGATATGTCTGCCATCTGTTGGGACTATAATAAGTACATACCTCAGGGTGTGAAAGGAACAGTTGTTTCACCTTTCGGACGTATTAATCCTCATCATTTCATGGAGCGAATAGAAAACGAAGGTATTGAAACACTGGCAAATGAGTTCTTCATGTGGAATAATGAAGAACGTGATGCCCAGTTCTATCGAAATATTGCCTTGAGTGCCCTGTGGGAAGATTGCTATTTCATGCCTTCCGCCCGCAGTGATGCAGATGAGGAAATCAATGCCTTTATTATTGGGAATCTGGAGAAAGCTGTCGAAATGAATGATTCCCTTCCTTTCCCGAAAGAGGATTACCTGTTGCTTTGTCGTTTAGCGGAACAAGAACCGATAGATGTTTCTTTCTTGCCGGACTATGTGCATGAGTTCCCTATAGGCTACCATAAGGGAAAAGTAACGTATAAACTGGGGAATCTTAGTTTTGACCTTCCGGGCCATTACCTCTATTTTGAAGAAGAAGATTCCCGTGGTTATTATGATGGAGTAGATGAAAACTGGCATGTGGTGCGTACGTTGGCTTATTCCATTCCTGATGATGAGGTGAACTATCTGGAAGATAATGAAAATGTACTGGTTGAGGAGAAATTCTTCAATAACGGTAAATGCAGGCTTTACGATCTGGGTGGCGAAGAGGATGGAAGCGACAGTGAATATGTGTGCCAATGCCAGATTATCACCGAACATCAATTTACCCTTTTCACAATCTCGTGTGAAGGAAAAGAAGAAGCTATGGCTTTCTCTACAGACTTTGTCGAACATCTGACTGCAAGCAAGGAAGATAAGTATGACAAACTGCTCGAGCAGATAGAGCAATGGCATACGGATGATGAGGAGCAGAAGATAGTGGATGCCATTCTGGCAATTCCCGAAGAAGAGTGGAATGCAGAGTTAATAGGTCTTCTGGCACGCGCTTATAATAATCAGGAAGAGTATCTCAAGGCTATTGATTGCCTTCTTACTGTAGAAGAAGAAGATAAAGACGCACTTTGGTTCTATCGTCTGGGATATGCTTATTATTATATGAATCAGTTGGAAAAGGCACAGAAGGCTTTTGAACGTTCTCTGGAGTTGGATCCGGATGATGACGATGTGAAGGAATTCATTGATTTGTGTAAAAGCGGAGAATCGCCCTATGATCCTGAAATGTATGATCCTGAAGAGATGGATGCCCTTGAAGCTCATATCGACAAGTATTTCGGTAAATCGAAGAATGTCTTCCATGAGATAGCCTCACCCGATATTCATGTGGATATCTATATTATCGAACCCACGCGTAAGAGGAATTACTATACGTTGATTACTAGTGGTATGGGCGCTCATCGGATGAATGTTCCCCAAGAACTGGCGGAGTATAAATTGGAGCGTGCGGAGCTGGTGATATACCTTCCTGCCGATTGGAATGTGTATGACCATTCGGAAAAGAATTATTGGCCGTTGCGTTGGTTGAAGATACTTGCCCGCCTGCCAATAGGAGAAGACTCTTGGCTGGGTTGGGGGCATACAGTGCCGAATGGTGAACCGTTTGCCGAAAACACCCGCTTCTCCGGTGTGATGCTGATTAATCCTGAGACTGTGAAGAAAGGTGCGGATGTCTGCCGGTTACCTAATGGTGAAGAGGTGAACTTCTATCAGGTAATTCCGCTGTATGAAGAGGAAATGAATTTCAAGGTTGCCCATAATGCGGAAACGCTGTTAGGAAGAATGGATAAAGTAAGCCCGGTAGTAGATATTCATCGCGCGAGTGTTTGCGGGTAAGTTACGAGCTACGAGCTACAAACTACGAGTGGCTGTGCTGTCACGTCGAAAGGTACTTGTAGCTTGTAGCTTGTAACTCTTCTCAATCCCCGGAAACGAAAGTAGTGACAGAACGTGCAGGGATAACTGCCAGTTGTTTCTTGTTCAGCTTTTTAATGGGCAGCAAGTCTTCACCTGGTGTATCGGATGTACGGTAACCTTGCCATGACTTGACTTTCGGGTCATTCACACGTAACGTGCACTCTTGCTCCTGATCAGCATAGTTGATGACTACCATCACCCATTGCCCGTTCGTGTTTCTATAGGCGGAACACATAAGACCTTTCTGGTTGGTATCTCCTTCAGGAACAATCTGTCCGGACTTATCAGTTGCCGTAATAGCCATGCGTACAGCGCCTGGGCGGATGAAACGGCTGTAGTTCCCTAAGATCCACATCAATTTAGAGTCTTCTACTCTTCCATCCTGCAAATCCGGATTCGTGTATTCACGTATCAATCCATCTTTGTAGTCACCGCCTATGGCTCGCCACCATTGCCAACTACGCGCCCCTGCGTAAACAATATCATGATGAATGATACGTGCTACGTAAAGTGCTGTCTTCATAGTATGGTCGAACCCGCCACCACCACCAATTTCTTCATCATTTCCCATGATGCAGGTTTCCGTTTGCCAGAAGTTAACCTTGTATTTATCTAATGTATCACGCAACTGGCGACGGTAATCTCTCAGGCTATTGAGCGGTGTATTTGTCCAGTAACTATGTCCTGCGATGAGGCGCGATACGTTCGGGGTATTTCCCAGATAAGTATCCACACTGTCCGGTGAGAAGAAAGACTGTATCTCGTATCCGCGTTCGTGATTAGTCATGTGGGTAGAGAACATACAGCGGTAATCCGATGATTCGCAAATGGTGATTTCCGTATCGATGTCTTCTTTCACAAACTCTTTACTGATGAGGCGTACGGCACGTGCTATCTCTTTTTTGGTGGCTGGGGTACCTTCTTGTTTCGGACCTATCCAGTTCCAGTGACCGTCCGGTTCATTGAAAGGCGAAAGGTAATCGAACTTGATGCCATCCTTCTCCTCCACTCCTTTTATCACATTGGCCAGGAAGCGGGCGAAGTCTTCATAATGTTCATCTTTCAGGTTAAGTGTACCGTTGCGTCCGGTATTGGTAGCAAGTCCGTTTTGGGTGAAGTAGACTGGGGGAGAGTTCAAAAATGCCAGGAATTTATTGACTCCCCGTTCTTTTGCCAACCGTAGGAAATTGCGCTGGCCTTGCTGCTTGTCCCAGTTATAACTTCCGTCCGGCTGTAAGAAACATTCAGTGCGCATCCAGGGAGAACCTATCTGGCTCGCCTCGCCCTGTTCGGTACTTCCCGCACCTACATTGAAGCGCCACAGGGAAAGCCCGATTCCCATGGGCTTTCCATTAGCATCATTTTCTGTACTGAATAACCAGTCTGCCACTTGGTTTTGCTTCTCTTGGGGCCATTTGCCTATGATGTGCATGCTCCAAGCATCCGAAGCACTGAAATGCTCCATGACTTGCAGGGGCTGTTCCTGAACAATCTGGTAGTTTATATTTGCTTGTGGCGAACACGAAGTAGTTATTGCTAAAGCGAGTAATAATACTTTGTATCTCATCATTTTCTGTTTTATATATTAAAGGTTATTCAACATTCAAAAGAACTTCTGTTCCTTGCAGGAGCGGTGAAGTGAACTTTACACGAACCTGACCTTTTTCACCGGTTGTCTGTACATAAGTAAGCAAACGGCCGTGGAAAGCACGGTGATGGTTGTCGGTATAGTCGCTCATATCCCTGTTATCGGAACCTTCGAGCCCTAACAGGTGTGCCGGACCTTCGATAGTGCAAGTGATATCATTGTCTCCAAGCTTCACGATTGTGCCATTCTCGTCAATGATTTCTACAATGAGATGCACCGTGGCACGGTCGTAGGAAAGAGTAGTGCGGTCTGCACTGACCCGAAGGGCATAAGGACGACCGGAAGATTGAATCGAATAGCTTGAAACAATATTTCCGTTGGTGTCGCAACCTTCAGCTTTCAGTTCGCCTGTCTGATAGGGAATATCCCAGTATATGATACCACTCTTTTCGTCATAGGGCTTCATGTCGCCTACTACTTTCCCGTTGAGCAACAGACGCGCTTGTGGTGCATTGGTATAGCAAACTACGCGTATCTCCTGACCGGAATCATAGTTCCAGATATCCCATGCATCGGGTGACAGGAAAGTACGTTGGGAGTTCTTGAATCTGGCTTGTATGGGATAGGTACCGATATAAGTAACCGGCTTCTCACTCCACAGTGAAGCACGGAAATGTCCGCGAGGCTTGGGGAAGCTACCGAAATCGAGCAATCCGGTGTAGAGCCCTCGGGAAGGCCATGCTCCCGATTCACCAAGATAATCCGTACCTGTCCAGATGAATTGTCCAAAGATAAATTCTTTGTTCTTCACTGCATACCAGGCATCAAGGCCGGAACCGTTTTCACTGCCGTAAATGACACGTTTGGGATAAGTGGCATGATCTTCATCGTAGCGGTTTTCTGTATAGTTATATCCTACTACATCAACAGCATCAGGATATTCTGTTTCATTGGACATCACGACACCTGCCAGAGCTCCTGTTACAGGACGAGAAGTATCGACAGCACGTACGCGGGCTGCCAGGCGTTTGGCTATCACTCCGATACGCATGGCGTCGGGTGCATCGGGCTTATAGCCGCCAAACATAGGTTGGTTGATTTGTGCTCCATCGAGAATAGGATGGGAATAGGGATCATTCGGATAATCTACTTCATTGCCGATACTCCACAGGAAGATGGAGGGATGATTGCGGTCACGGCGTACCATATCGGTTACATCCTGCTCTATCCATTCTTCAAAGAAGTCAAAAGAGCCATCAAAGCCCGGTTCACCTTTATTCCATCCTTTGATCCATTTACGTTTTGGAAATTCCCATTCATCAGAAGCTTCATCCATGACAAGCAGACCTAATTGGTCGCACAGGTCGTATACGATGGGAGCATGTGGGTTATGGCTCATACGGATGGCATTCACACCTATTTCTTTGAGATTATTCAGGCGGCGTTCCCATACTTCAGGCGGCACTACGGCGCCAAGTACACCGGCATCGTGGTGCAGACATACACCTTTGACTTTCATCCAATTGCCGTTAAGTGCGAATCCTTTATTAGGGTCAAAGTCCAGTGTGCGGAGTCCTACTTTGGTTTCACAGCCGTCAATGCGCTTTCCGTTACTGAGTAATTCAGCTTTCAGTGTATAGAGGTAGGGATCATTCAGGTTCCAGCGGTGGGGTTTAGTTACTTTCAGTGTGAGGGTTTCTTTGGTGATACCTTCTTTCCCGTCGGAAACGCGAGTACGGCGTTGTGCTACTTGCTTGCCCGCAGCATCGTATAGTGTAGCAGAGAGTTCCAGTTTCTCACGGGTAACTATATGTTTCTGTACTTCCATATCAACGGCTATGGTGGCCTGTCGGTCAGTCAGAGAAGTAGCATACCAGCCTGTGCCCCATTGTGCAAGATGTATTTCGGGTGCAGCAATAAGCC
This sequence comes from Bacteroides intestinalis DSM 17393, assembly GCF_000172175.1. Taxonomy (NCBI): domain Bacteria; kingdom Pseudomonadati; phylum Bacteroidota; class Bacteroidia; order Bacteroidales; family Bacteroidaceae; genus Bacteroides; species Bacteroides intestinalis. The sequence goes on from NZ_ABJL02000007.1 coordinate 369,212, forward strand.
ATACGTCACGATATATGCCCGACCCTGTATACCAACGGGAATCAGCATAACGGCTATGGTCTACACGTACGCTCAATACATTGTCACCTTCTTTCAAATACGGGGTCATATCGTAAAGGAACGAGATGTAACCATTGGGGCGTTTACCAAGCAGGTGACCGTTCAGATAAACTTCACTGCGGTTGTATACTCCTTCGAAATAGATGTAATGACGCGCGGCATCATCTGTGATCTTAAAATGTTTACGATACCAGGCTATTCCTCCCGGTAAGTAACCGGTACAACTTGCCAGGGAGGGTGATAGCTGTCCCTCGATGGACCAGTCGTGCGGTAGCCTGAGTTTACGCCACTCGCTGTCGTCATAAGAGACTTGGATGGCTGTGGAATCATCTTTCTGAAGGAACAGCCATTCGTCATTGAATTTCACGGCATCGCCGAATGAGACTTGCGCCCGCAACGAAGCCGAAGAGAAAAGCGCCATCATGAAGACGGCTACCATAAACATTGCATTCTTCATATAAAACAATCTATTTGAGGTTATAAACAACGGTAGTCACACTCCCCGATTCTAACACCACCGGACTGCCACTTGCTACTGTGATCTCCTGCAAGTTTTTGCTGTCTGTGGTAGTATAGGTAGTGACAGACTTAGCTTCGTTCCAACCGATATGCGTTTCGCCCAGACGGACGTTTCTTTCCGACATATTTGTATAGACCGCCACAATCTTGTCTTTCTCCGGAGAAATCCAGGCAGAGCCGAAAAAGCTACGCGTCTCATTCAGCGTAAGTGCAATGCGCTTGTAGCCCGGACGTATGAAGCGGCTGTAGTTACCAAGTACCCAAAGTGTCGGTGTAGCCCGATATGTACCTTCCTGTTCGATGTCTCCATACTCGCCACCGGCAGGCACCAATGAAATCAAGAGAAAGCGGTTCTTATGTCCCCAACGGGAAACATCCATCGACGTCCAATAACTCCAGGAAGAGACACCCGCCACAGTAAGGTCGTTATGGATAACTTTCGACATATAGAAGGCGATATCCATCTCCGAGGCTTGTTCATAGCCTACAAACTCGGAAGAACTGTAGCCGTCTCCCAACATGCTCCACTCACTTTGCCACACCTCAAGGTCATATTGTCCGGCAGCTTGCGCCACTTGTTTGCGCACATTGCGCATTCCGTCCCACGTGCCGTCTGTCCAATAGCTGTGTCCGCAAATCAGGTTCTTCACATGTGGAAGGTTGCCTACATAAGCCGAAGAACCTTCTCTGAAGAAAGCATTGATCACATTGCTGCGGTTGGCATCGCTTTTCGACTTGTAAAGATATTCCCAGTCACCGGATTCTCCAAGCAAAATATCGGTAGATAAGCCGGAAGCTGTTAGCGAAGCATCCAGTTCACGAACTAATTTCGCCACTTGGTCATTGGTCCAGCCACTTCCCTCCTGACCACCGTCCCAATTGTATTGCGGCTCGTTGACAGGAGAGATGTGAGTCACATTGTAGCCCTCGCCTGTGTAATGAGCAGCTACTTCAGTCATGTATCCGGCGAAGTCATCGTAGTGTTCTGTCTTTAAGTTGGAAGAAGCACCTTGGACGGAGAAACCTTTTCCGTTATAAGTGTACTGCACGGGGGGGGTATTGCTGAAAAGGATGAAGTTGTCGCATCCCAACTCCTTGGCACGGCTCATGAAGTAGCGTTGGCCTTCGCAACGGCTCCAGTCCAGTGTCAGGTCATCTTTCAGATAGGACTCTGCTCTTCGCGACTTGTCCTCGATTCCGCTTGCATCTCCCTGCTGGGCACTGCCGCCTCCAAGGTTCACTCGCCATTGGGAAAGACCGATTCCTTTCGGCTTGCCGTTCACTATTTCCGAAGAGAAGAGCAGTTCTGTAATGCCTGCACGTCCCGAAGTCCACGATTTGCCTACAAAGGAGGGAGCCCAGCAGTCCGATGCTCCGAAACCGGCAATCGTCTGATAAGTCTGGCTTACGTCCATTGTAACCAGTTTTTCTACACTGTTCGTTATATCCGGCTGTTCCGGTGTTTCAGGGCTGTCGGGGGTAGCGGGAGAATCGTCACTGCATGCCATCAGGGAGAGCAGTGTCGAAAGAAAAAGCAAATGTTTTAGTTTCATATATAATTGGATTAAAAAGAATGTCGCGGATAATCCTCAACAAACTACCCGCGACAAAGATATAAAGACCTACTGATTTATAATTTCTGAAGCAATCTATTTTTATAGAAAAGGATTAGTTCCAGCCCGGATTCTGAATAATAGAACCATTGGACATCGTGATTTCATACAAAGGGATGGGGAACACCATGTCACGGCTTTCCGTAAAGCCACGACCTTTGTCGCTTGCTTCACCTTGGTTCTCCCATTCGAGGGCGTCACGGGTTGCTTCGTCGGTATTCCACTTCACGAATGTTCCGTCAGGTCCCATCAGGTTACTAATCATCTTTTTTCCGTTATCATCGGTCCAGCGGCGGATGTCGTAGAGGCGGTTCTGCTCCCATGCCAGTTCCAGTCGGCGTTCCAGCCGAATGGCTTTACGGAGTTCGTTGCCACTTGCTGTCACATCTGCCAGATGGACACGACTACGCACTTCATTGAGGGCGGTGCGGGCATCAGTGTCTATAGACAGCTCGTTACAAGCCTCGGCATACATCAGCAATACGTCGGCATAGCGCAGGATACGGTGATCTAAGGGAATCTTGTCAATGTTATAAACTTCCGGACGCTTTTCGATGGGTACGAAATACTTGCGTACAATACGTGCGGATTTATGCTGCGCCGGGTCAATGATATAGCATTCGGGATCCCAACCGTATCTCTCGATATAAGTATCGTAAAGAGCCATATTTTTACTGTTCTCCACAAACTCGTCGAAATTGTTCTCACCGGCAATCTCTGTACATCCGGTCTTGATGATAGTCCAGCGAAGACGTTCCGTATCACCGGCATCGATATAGGCTTGTTCAAGGTTAGCGGTCGGCTGTCCCCAGGACCATCCGTCGCCGGGACCGTTACGTGAACCGGTAATCACGGACAGGGCACCCCCCAAAGCATACGTACCATCGTACATGTATTGCACTTCAAACAGGCTCTCTTCATTGTTGTTGTGGTCTACGCTCCATACATCACCGAAATTGTCCATCAGCTTATATTCCTTGGAGTCGATAACCGTCTTTAATACGTCATGTGCATCCTGCCACTTTTCCTGATAGAGGTAGACCTTGCCGAGCAATCCCTGAGCCGCACCACTTGTAGCACGTCCCATATCAGTGGCTGCATATTCACTGCGTTTCGGCAATGCTGCCGCGGCGGCTTTCAAGTCATCTTCTATGAATTTATATACATCTGCCGTAGAAGCACGCTCGATGCCCTGTATTTCTTCAGGCAACAAGAAGCCTGTAATCAGAGGCACACCACCAAAGTTTCTTACCAGTTCAAAGTAGAAATAAGCACGTAGGAAGCGAGCCTCGGCTATAAGGCGGTTTTTCAGTTCCTCATTCAAGATAGTGGCCTGCGGTATGCGGTCAATGGCTACATTGCAACGCAAAATACCCTTATAGCGATACTGCCAGAAATTGGAGATGGCTCCATTACTCTGCCCTGTACCCTGATAATGCGCCAAAGAAATATAATCGCTCTGGCTCTGGGTAGTATTTCCCATCCAGCCATCATCGCTACACATTTCAGAAAGCAGCCATACCGTATTGATGTTCCACCATCCACCGAAAGTGATGGCTTGGTAGCAACCGGTAATAAATGACTGGATTTCATCCTCGTTTTGGAAATAAGTATCCAAGTTTTGTTTTCCCCGCACTTCCTCATTCAGGAAGTCATCACAAGAAGTGAATGTCAGCGAGGCAATCAATGTCAATATTACGAATATTTGTTTCATATCTGTATCACGGATTAAAATTTAAAGTCAATGCCAAACAAGAAAGTACGCGGATTCGGGTAAGCAATGCCGTCGATACCGGTTTCAATCACACTGCCATCCATCAATGGACGTTCAGGGTCCATACCGGAATAACCGGTGATGGTGAACGGGTTCTGTGCAGAGAATGAAATGCGCAGGTCTGCTCCACCAACCCAATTCTTGGGAAGTGTATATCCCAATTGCAACAGCTTGCAGCGCATATACGAACCGTCTTCTACAAAGAAACTTGATACTCTGCTATAATTCAGGTTCAAATCGGCGTAGGATAGTTGCGGGATGTCATTGCTTGTTCCTTCACCGTGCCATGCCTTTTGCAATGTACCGGCCCATACGTTCTGTCCGCTTGCACCGGAATACATGCCTTTAGTCTTGTTGTAGATATCATTTCCGAACGTACCGTAGAAATTGGCAGTAAAGTCAAAGTTCTTATAGGCGAAGCCTAAGTTCAGGCCAAGCATCAAGTCAGGATAAGGATTACCGATCCAAGTCTTATCCTTTTCGTCCAACGTACCGTCATGATTCAAGTCCTTGAAACGGATGTCACCCGGTTTTGCCTTATCTTGCACCAATTTACCGTTCTCGTTGGTGTGAGCATATACCTCATCCCAATTCTGGAAGATACCGTCTGCCACATAACCATAGAAACGAGAAATCAGACCACCGTCTTCGTTACGAATAATCTGGTCACCATTGAACCCGCCAGTCAGGATAGGGCCGTCACCAGAGAATTTCACAGCTTCATTTTTCACGGTAGAAAGGTTCACACCTACATTATACTTGAAATCTTTAGTTATCTGGTCATGCCAGTTCAAACTCAATTCCCAGCCACTTGCTTTCATGCTGCCGATGTTCATCCATACCTTACTGTTCCAGCTTGGGTAGCCGATGGCGAACAAGTTCTGCTTCTCGTAAAGCATGTCTTTGGATTTCTTCTGGAAGTATTCGAAAGTCATATCCAAGCGAGAATCCAGGAATGACATATCTACACCTATATTCCAGTCTTCCACAGTTTCCCACATCAACGTATTGTTACCTACATTCGATACCATGGTACCAGTCACACGATTGGGATTTACACCAAACACATAATCGGCCTGGCCAAGCAAAGTCAGAGTTGCATCATTACTGATATTTTGATTACCGACACGTCCCCAGCCACCACGTAATTTCAGATTATCAAAGACTTTCTGGTCTCTCATAAAGTCTTCGTTGATGACACGCCAAGACGCTGATACAGCAGGGAAGAAAGCATATTTATTTCCGACAGGGAAACGTGAAGAGCCATCGACACGCAAAGAGGCAGTCAGATAATAACGGTCATTGTAGTTATACATTACACGTCCCAGATAAGAGATCATCGAATTATAAGAAGTCTCTCCCTCTCCTTTCTGATTGTCTGTACCAGCATTCACTTCATGCAAAAGGCCCATATTGTTGGGGACATCATCGCGTGAAGCCTTGGTGTTGAACCAAGCGTTCCGTTCGGCGGTGAAACCGGCCATTACATTAATGTTATGCTTTTCGGCAAACGTATCCATATATGTGGCCGTATTCGTCCAGTTCCAGTCGAGCCACTCTTGGGACTGGCGGGAAACACTACTCAAGTCAGCCTTTTCCAAAGTATCGATAAAGAATTTCGGTGTAAAGTCGTCAGACCGGCGATAGTGTGCATTGGTAGCAAACTGAGTACGCAAAGTCAACTTCTGAATAGGGTTCACCTGTAAGTAACTGTTCAAAATGGCCCCCATCTCACGTGAATGGCCATTCTGGCGGGCTAATGATCCCATCGGATTCCATTCCTGATTATTGTAAGAGCGTTCGTAATTGTTGAATTCATTGTCTACCCATTGGTCTTGAGGTCTAAAAACGGGCGTAGTAGGATCCATAGACATGGCAGCGGAGAATAAGTTGGGAGTGTTGTCCCACGATTCCATACGTGGAGCAATGTCAAAGCCCATTTTTACATATTTATTGAATGTGTATTCTGTATTGAGTCGAACGTTCAGTTTGTCCCAATAGCCATAATCATACTGTGAGTTATTCCGGAAATAGCCTAAACTAAGACTATAAACCAACTTATCCGTACCTCCGGATATGCCGAGTGAATAATTCTGCACCAAAGCAGTCTTGTTCACCACTTCGTCCCACCAGTCTGTACCACCGGGGTTGGTTGTAGCGCCGGTATCTTTCCACTGAGACTGTTGAGTACCATCATTGGTGAAGCGCGTGTTGAACACCTCTTTGTATTCAGCCACACCTGCAACAGAAGGCTTGGCTATCGTCTGAAAACCGGCGGAGGCACTAAAGCTGATATTTGTTTTTCCTGCGATACCTTTCTTGGTCGTAATCAAGATAACACCGTTGGAAGCACGTGTACCATAGATGGCAGCAGCCGAAGCATCCTTCAGTACTTCCATGGACTTGATGTCGTTACTGTTAAGGAAGTTGATATTATCCCCTACCGGCATACCGTCTACCACATAAAGGGGAGCTGTCTTATTTACCGTAGTGACACCACGAATTATTACTTTCGGAGTAGTACCCGGGCCACCACCGCCAATCACTTGCACGCCGTTTACCTTGCCTTGCAAAGCATCCATGGCATTGCCGGTCACTGTTTCAGTGATCTGTTCACCCTTCACGGTAGAAATGGAACTGGTCAAGTCACTCTTCTTCACTGTACCGTAACCGATGACCACCACTTCGTCTAGCAATTCGGCAGCCTCTTTCAGCACTACGTTGATAACCGTTCGTCCGCCAACTTGTATTTCTTGTGTTTCATAACCTATGGTCGAGAATACAAGCACAGCGTCGGCCGGAACATTCGCTATCGAATAATCACCGTCTATACCGGTAATGGTACCTGTTCCGGCGCCTTTTATCTGTACCGTTGCTCCAATCAGCGGTTCCTTGTCGGAGGCTGAAGTCACAACACCCTTCACTGTGGTCTGTGCATAGCCACATAGGCTGATCAACGCCAGACACAATAATAATATTTGCTTTTTCATATTGTTCAATCTAATATTACTTAATTAATTGGCGGGAACTATTTTTGCACGTCCCAGATGAGCATCAAATATCAGCTTATAGTTACCGGTGACATTGACTGCCGGTTTCACCCAGTTATCTCCTACCCAGTTCTTCGGTTCCACTTTTTCTCTCCATTCGGGGTTGACTGTATTTCCGTAATAGCCCATGATTTCAGGATTGGCAGAGTCGTCGGCACGCCAGGTACAGTAGTTCCACCAGCCGTCATGATGCCAGTTGTGTATTACGAAGTTCATCGTTGTGCCTGCCTCCAGGAATAAGGGAGTATCCAGAGTGTAGAGATGCGGATTCGTGGCATCCTGCGTGAAGCGCTGGATTTCTTTCGGACCGCTCGTCATGTAGCCGAAATAGAATTCCTGCAACCAAGAACCGCCGTCTCCCCAGGTATCAAGGCTGATTGAACCGAATTCATGAGGTACCGGATCAATGGCCTCGGCGATTGAATACGTTTTCACGTTGTAGTTACCCTCCTTTACATCGAATGTAATCTCATAGTAAACGTTTGCCTGATCCAGCACAATTGGTTTGGCCGATTCGGGGTCGTCCGTCAGCTTGTTGCTGTCTTCCGGATCCAAACCGAAGCAAATCGGAGCGAAATCGCTCTTTTGCGGTAAGAAGAAGATTTCGGTACCGGCTTTCTGGTTATAATAGTTGGCCTTGTACTGATAGGGAGCCGTATGAGTGATTACCATCGGCACACCGAATACGTCACTGTTCAGTTCCTCTACCGTAGCCACATCTGCCAGATACATTTTGGGGAAGTCGGGCATTTCAGACACCTTAAGCACGCAAGTTGTGACAGTGGTATTTCCTTTTGTATCAACGGCAGTGAGGGTCACGTCGTAATCTTTCACCTCGTTCGGAAGGTCTATCTTCTCGGCAAAGGTTAAAGTACTTTGTCCATCGGCAGCGTCCACACGTCGGTTGTCGAACCCGTTGATGCCGGGAATGTTGACAATTACATAGTCCAGTATGCGGTCGTCTGTCACTGTAAAGCTGAGTTTGTACTTTGTCTCACTCTTCATCAGCACAGTCACTTCTTTATCGGGGGCAACTGTGAAGACTGGTTTTGCAAAGTCTCCGTCCATCGTCACCAATACATCCTGCGAAACGCTGCGTCCGCCTACATCGGTCACCGTCACTTTCACCGTGAAACGTTCGCCAATCTCGTCTCTCTTGATGTCATAGTAGTAACTTAAATCATACGTTTCTTTGGGTGCGCCATAGATTTCGATTAAATCGATGGTTTTGTTCAAATGAAGGTCTGTACACAACAGATTGATGGATGCGATTCCATCTTTATCCGTCAGTGTGCCTTCAATCGTAAACCGATGACCTGCACCAGACTCGATGTGGTCTGTAGCCAATGTCATTGTTGGGCTTTGTCCGTCCACATCAGGATAGCCATCGTCGTCGCTACATCCTGTAGTCCATAAAGCCAGCGATAAAAATGCCCAGAATAGGGTGGCATTAAAGAAATGCTTCTTCATAAATATTACTTTTAAAGTTAAACAATTGATACATTATTTACTAAAATATCACTTTTAGGTGGTGCAAATATAAGCTATGTTTAGCTTCTCAAGCTGTATAAATCTTGCAGTAAGGGGATGTAAATCGTGCAATGAACGATTTGTGTATCTGAAATAGAGATTTTATTTCTATTTTTGAATTGCAATAGAAAACTGATGTCATGAAAAGCAGATTTTTACTTTATTTCTTGTTGATACCTATCCTTTTGTCGGCACAGCCTTATGCTGTCAGGCAGTTAGGGATAGAGAAGGGATTATCTAATAACTATGTAGTTAGTATAGCCCAGGATAAGGAGGGCTTTCTATGGTTTGCAACCGAAGAAGGTTTGAATAAATTCGACGGAACACGTTTCATTACTTACTATAAGAATGAAACAAGGAACGGATATGGTATTACAGGAAATGAATTGAACTGCCTGTTGGACGATCCGAAGGACTCCATTTTGTGGATTGGTACGCAAAGAGCCGGACTAAATGCCTATGATTATGTAAACGATACTTTTACATTCTATCGGCATAATGAGGCTGTACCTGAAAGTATCATTACGGATGATGTTACCAATATTATTGCTGCAGATGATGGAAATTTGTGGGTAACTACTTATTGGAAAGGAATAGAATACTTTGATAAAGGAACCGGCCATTTTTCTCATTACAATACTGCAACCGTACCGGGACTGGCAAGTGATAATATCTGGACTGTGGCTGACGGAGGTAATGGTAAACTGTATATAGGACATGTACATCACGGCTTCAGTATTCTCTCCATAAAAGATAAGAAGGTAAGAAACTTTGTTCATGATCCGAATAACCGGAATAGTTTGCCGGGTAATGAAGTGAGATGTGTGTATAAGGATATGAACCATAATATCTGGGTAGGTACGAATAAGGGATTGGCATTGTTTAATCCGGAATCGGAAAATTTTATCCAGTTTAATTCAGATGGGAATCTTTCACATTATATTTATGACATCCGGCAGCTTGACGGCAATAAGTTGTGGATAGCCATGGAATTTGGTGGAATAGCTATAATGGACTTGTCGCAACGTTTGTTTCTATTGCCCGAGCAGACCCAATTTCATTATATCAGGGAAGGAGACGATGGATACAGTCTGTCTAACTCAAGTGCGAGGTGCATTTTTCAGGATTCATTTAAGAATATATGGACCGGTGTATGGGGTGGCGGCATAAATTTCCTAAGCTATGAACCACCATTATTTAGCGGTTATTACTATTCTCCCAATCAGAACTCCATGAGCCGTTTGAATAATAAAACAGCAAGTAGCATTTGTGTGGATAGTCAGGGTAAATTGTGGATCGGGACAGATGGAGGTGGAATCAATGTCTTTGATAAAGGCAAGCGGGTAGCTGTTTATCTGGAAGATACAGAAGATATGGGAGGAAATTCCGTATTGGCTTCATTGCGTGACTCGGAAGATAATCTGTGGTTTGGCTTGTTTATGGGTGGTGTGAATTATTACGATGCAAAAAGAAAGATGTTTTATCGGAATTTCCTCAAAGAAATAGAATATGAGGATATCCGTTCGTTTTATGAAGACGATCAGCGTATTTTGTGGATTGGTACTAGCCGTGGTATTTACAAGGTCGATTTGGCTGATAAAAAGATTATAGGCCATTATGAATTTGAGAATAATCTGGTTCGTTGTGTCCTGAAAGATTCCCGGGGACATTTGTGGGTAGGTTCTTTCGGCAGCGGGCTGGGAGTAGGAGATAGTGAGTTACAGGATATCAAGCTTTTTAATATTGAGAACCTGTTTCCTTCCAATACTATCAATGCTATTTATGAAGACAGCAGAAAGAATATATGGGTCGGAACAGGAGAAGGGCTGGTCTGTTTTTCTTCATTGCCCGATTGGGAATATAAGGTTTACCGCCGTGAAGAAGGTTTGACCAATACTCACATACTTGCTATAACGGAAGATGCTAACCATAATATTTGGGTGAGTACAAATAGGGGCATCAGTTGTTTAGTACAGGATAAAGGAATTTTCTATAATTATGACCACTGGGATAATGTGCCGATGGGAAACTTTATGAGTGGTAGTGTAGCGCAAGATCAGAATGGGGAGATTTATTTCGGCTCTATTAACGGATTGTGCCATTTTAATCCGGATTTTGTTCTGGCAAAACGTGAAGCTCCTGCGGCTGTCATTACAGAGATGAAGATATTTGCTCCTTTAGGCAATGCGGGAAGCAATGAAGAAGTGGTAGCTATTGACGGACAGTCGAAAGTAAGGCTGGGTTACATGCAGAACAGCTTCAATATCACTTTTAATATACGGAATTATGCATTAGTCAATCAGGTGGAGTATGCTTATATGCTGAAAGGGCTTGAAGATGCATGGTATACGGTGACGGATCCCAATAGTGTTACTTTCCGTAATATACCTCCCGGTGATTACCATTTTCTGGTAAAAACCCGTGTTAAGAACCAAGAATGGTCCGATGAGGTTACAACGCTGGATATTCATATTGTTCCTCCCTTGTGGCTGACTTGGTGGGTAAAATGCAGCTATATATTGTTGAGTGCTACTATTCTGTTCCTTATTCTTTATGCTTACAAAAAAAAGCTCGACATGGAAGTTCTCTACGATCTGGAAAAGAAGAACCATGTGCAGGAACAAGAATTGAATCAGGAGCGTCTGCGTTTTTATACTAACATCACGCACGAGCTTCGTACACCGCTGACTTTAATACTGGGGCCGCTGGAAGATATGCAGAAGAGTAATTCGCTTTCTAACAAGGATGCTCAAAAGATATCAGTTATCCATCAGAGTGCGATACGATTGCTAAATCTGATCAATCAGATACTGGAATTCAGGAAGACGGAAACGCAGAATAAGAAACTTTGCGTGGCTCATGATAATATAGCCAATCTGGTGTACGAAATAGGACTTAAGTATAAAGAACTGAACCGTAAGCCGAACATTGAATTCCATATCGAATTGGAAAAAGACGATATGCCTCTGTATTTTGATAAAGAAGTAGTGACTATTGTTCTAGATAATCTCATTTCCAACGCCATTAAGTATACTGAAAAAGGCTCTATCGGCTTGGGACTACGTAATGTGGTACGGGATAATATCAATTATACCGAAATAAAAGTAAGTGATACGGGTTTTGGCATTACTCCCGAGGCGTTACCCAATATTTTCAACCGTTATTATCAGGAAGGAGGTGATCATCAGGCTTCGGGTACAGGTATCGGGCTGGCATTAGTGAAAAATCTGGTGACATTACATGAGGGGGAGATACGGGTGGAAAGCATCTTGGGAACAGGCAGTACTTTCTATGTTTATTTATTGACGGACAATACCTACCCTCATGTATTGCATGCCGACTCACCGGAGAGGACATCAGTAGATGGAAAGGAAGAAAAAGAGGAAGTTCCGGAGTCAACCTCCAACGGAAAGCGAATATTGCTGATAGTGGAAGATAATCAAGACATCTGTAATTATATTGCTGAATCTTTCTCCGATGATTTTGAAGTGAAAACAGCTGCAAATGGGCAGCAAGGCATGGAGCAAGCCTTGAGTTGTATTCCCGATATTGTCGTAAGTGATGTTATGATGCCCATAATGAACGGGATTACGATGTGTAAAATGTTGAAAGAAGATGTACGTACCAGTCATATCCCCATTATCCTGTTGACTGCTAAAGACTCTCTGCAGGATAAGGAAGAAGGTTATCAAGTAGGGGCTGATTCTTATCTGACAAAACCTTTCAGTGCTACCCTTCTGCATAGTCGCATCAACAACTTGCTTGAATCTCGCAAGCGATTGGCAGAGCGTCTTAATACCAATACCCCGCATCACAATATGGATGAGAAACGCGCTTTACTGGCAGACTCCCTGAACAAATTGGATAATGAGTTCCTTGAAAAGATAAACCGGTTGATAGAGGACCGTTTGTCGTCCGAAAAGATAGATATAGGTTATCTGGCTGATAACATGTGCATGAGTAAATCTACATTGTATCGTAAAATGAAGGCATTGACGGGGTTGTCTACCAATGAGTATGTTCGTAAGATAAAGATGCAGTATGCTGAACGTTTATTGCTGGAAGGTCGGTATAATGTTTCCGAGATTGCTTTCAGAGTAGGCATAAATAGTGTGGTTTACTTCCGGCAGTGTTTTAAGGAGGAGTTCGGGGTGTTACCTTCAGATTATCTGAAACAGCCGTAAAGGGGACAGGTGGTAATAATACAATGTGCCAACTTCTTGCCACCGCATTGGCACAGTCGTGCCATAGGCGTGGCAGTGTTGTGCCACTGCGATGGCAAAGTAGTGCCACAGGCATGGCAAAAACATGGATCTATAGATGGGAGATCACTAACCTGTAGATAGGGGAGATTGCTACCATTCGTAGTCTTCTACGTAAGCATCAAACTCTTGTTTTCCGGTTGCACCGCACTGTTTTAAGATTTTCTGTACGTCCCTTTGTTCGGCCGGGCTGAGGAGGCGTTCGCCTTTGCGAATGCGGTAATAGGTTCTTCGGCTGAAGTATTCCATCAGATGGATTATGGCGAGTTGTCTTTGCTTGTGGGGCAGGTTATCAAGGATATTCATGCAGCCTTTGGCATATTGCACTTTTTGACTGGAGCGATAATGGGGACATGCACCCTTCAGTTTAGCCTGGTATTTGGGGCTGATGACTACCCAGTACTCCGCGCTGTCCGGTACTTCTTGCTCTACCAGTTGTCGCAGGCAGGTAGATGCTTTGGGACACTGACGGTTGAGGCATAAGGGGTAATTGTAGGGTACGTTCGTAAAATGATGTTCTTCTTCCATGGTTGTTTTGTTGTTTCCAAGGCAGTTATCTTTATTCAAAATAGAAGTTCAGTGTTTCTTTTGTGATGACTACGATTGAATTTCATGGCAAAAGTAATCATTATTCGGATACGATTACCCGGATAATGATTACTTTTATCAATTTATTTCTCTTCGAACGTATTGAACGAATGTGGCTGGAGCTCTACATTCAGATATCGGTTGCCTAATTTCAGGGTTATTTTCTTGGCTTCGTTGTTGAAGTTGCCGGCTATCACTACCTTTTTCTTTTCCGGAGTTTCCACTACCAAAATCGGTGTTCTTCCTTCTGTTGAAGGCTTGTAAGCTATAACGTGTGAACCGGGTGTTACGAACTGGCTATAATGTCTTACAGCATAATACTCCGGTGTAAGAGTTGCCGTACGGGATTTTGAATCAACATGTATCAAAGCATTCTGTTTCCAACCCCAAGGACTTTCACCATTATCGCAGAGGGTATTGTTCCAGAAGGTGTACTCTTCGCAGCCATTACCCAGGTAGTGGTTAATCAGATGGAAGGTGTGTTCGCCCGCTCTCCAGTCGAAGGTACCCCCACCGCATTCGCTTTCACTCTGTACATATTTATATTGGGGATACTTTTTGCGGATTTTCGGCAATATCTGTCCGCCTTCCCACTGGAAACCTATGCCTTCAATGCTTTGTGGCATACGCGGGTCGGAAAGTATCTTGTCGACGTAGTCGTAGCGGTTCGTATTGAAGGTACCGAGGTATAGTTTCACTTTCGGGTGATGCTTTTTCAGTGTAGGAGCCAGATATTCCACATTAAAGCGCACGGTGCCTTCGGCAGTCCAGGCACAACCGGGATAAGGAGTGTAGCTGTATGCCTCGTTTTGATACATGACCATATCAATGGGAATTCCCTGTTCTTTGTAGGCATCAATGAATTTGCAGAAATAGTTGGCATACGTCTGCAGATAGCGGGGGTCTTGTATCATATAGTCGTTTACAGCCAGCTGTTTGGGGAACACGTCTTCACGTTTTTCAGTATTGTCCTCGTAAAGGGCTATGTTCGATTCCGAGGACATTTTATTGGTCTTGTCGCTACGCACCGGGTAGTCATGGTTGATTTTCATCCAACTGGGAGGAGACCAGGGAGAAATCCAGAATGTCATCCCGGAATTGTACTTTTGTGCCGCACGGATGAAAGGTATGATTGCCAGCTTATCACGGTTAATGTTGAAATACTTCAGTTGGAAGTCGCCCGATACTTCGTCGCAGCTATACCAGTTGCGGGCATAATCGTTCGCATTCATCGAAATTCTTCCTCTTGTGAAGCGTAAATCTCCTTGTGGGGAAAACATTTTTTCTAGAAGGTTATCCTGTTCATCACGGGCGAGCATGTTCAAGGCATCCCAGCACAGTTCGTTGAAGGTGGTTCCCCATGCTTTGAATGTGGTGCCTTCTTCCGTTCCGCTGATTTCTAAGAGCGGAGTCTGTCTAGTACTCAATTGTAACTTTACTTTAGATTGTTGCCAGATGTTGGCTTCTGTGCTGCTTACCCAGTTGTAAGTTTGGGCGTAGGTTCCGGTGGCAAAGATGGTTGTCAGGCAATAGAGAAATACTTTTTTCATTTTCTTCTTTTTCATGGTAATAAATCTTTTGAATGCAAATTAAGCAAAATAGTTGCTATTACCAGGTGTACAAAAGGCGCAAAAAGGGGGACAAATCAGTTCAAGTGAAGGTTATTTTACTGTCTGACGTTACGTATGGGCATAAAAATACGTATGGGCATAAAAAAAGGAGTACCGCTGTACTCCAACCTTTGTTAACCTTAAATCTAATACTATGAAAAACACAGTGCAAAGATACGGACTTCTGGGATATCTGCAAATAAAACAAATAAAAAAGAGTGTTTTATAACATGTTTTAGTAAAAGTATTGTTTTTGTTAAGGCTTACTAAGGATTTGAGTCCCCTCAGTATTTGTTTTCTAAAAAAGAATTATCTTTGCATGGCTGCGAAAATAAGCTGCACTTTTGCCTATTAATAAATTTATAAAGAACAACTACTGTGAGCGAAGAAGATATTGTCCTTACCCCGATGATGAAACAGTTCTTGGACCTGAAAGCCAAGCATCCTGATGCCGTTATGCTGTTCCGTTGCGGCGACTTCTATGAAACTTATTCTACCGATGCTGTTGTTGCAGCCGAAATTCTGGGAATTACTCTGACTAAGCGTGCCAATGGCAAAGGAAAGACTGTTGAAATGGCGGGATTCCCTCATCATGCATTGGATACGTATCTGCCTAAACTGGTGCGTGCTGGGAAGCGTGTGGCCATCTGTGATCAGTTGGAAGACCCGAAAATGACCAAGAAGCTGGTGAAGCGGGGCATTACGGAACTGGTAACTCCCGGTGTTTCCATCAATGATAATATACTGAATTACCGGGAAAATAACTTTCTGGCTGCCGTACACTTTGGTAAAGGAGCGTGCGGTGTGGCATTTCTCGATATATCTACGGGTGAGTTCCTCACAGCAGAAGGGCCTTTCGATTATGTAGACAAGCTATTGAATAACTTCGCTCCTAAAGAAGTGCTTTTTGAACGTGGAAAACGGGGTATGTTTGAGGGTAACTTTGGAAGTAAGTTCTTTACTTTTGAACTGGACGACTGGGTATTTACAGAGACCACTGCCCGTGAGAAACTTCTGAAGCATTTTGAAACGAAGAATCTGAAAGGTTTTGGTGTAGAGCATCTCAAGAATGGTATTATTGCTTCGGGAGCTATCCTGCAATATCTCATTATGACGCAGCATACCCAGATAGGACATATCACTTCTTTGGCACGTATTGAAGAAGATAAATACGTCCGTTT
This sequence comes from Bacteroides intestinalis DSM 17393, assembly GCF_000172175.1. Lineage (NCBI taxonomy): Bacteria > Pseudomonadati > Bacteroidota > Bacteroidia > Bacteroidales > Bacteroidaceae > Bacteroides > Bacteroides intestinalis. The sequence goes on from NZ_ABJL02000007.1 coordinate 385,399, forward strand.
GGATAAGTTCACCGTTCGCAGCCTTGAACTGGTGGGTAGCATGAACGATGGCGGCAGTAGCCTGCTGAACGTGATTGATAAGACTATCAGCCCTATGGGAGCCCGTTTGCTGAAACGTTGGCTGGTGTTTCCGTTGAAAGATGTGTTGCCTATCAATGAACGTCTGAATGTGGTGGAATACTTCTTCCGTCAGCCGGATTTCAAGGAACTGATCGAAGAACAGCTGCATCTGATAGGCGATCTGGAACGTATTATCTCTAAAGTGGCTGTAGGGCGTGTTTCTCCGCGTGAAGTAGTTGCGTTGAAGGTGGCTTTGCAGGCTATCGAACCTATCAAAGAAGCCTGTATGGAGGCGGATAATGCCAGCCTGAACCGTATCGGTGAACAACTGAATATCTGTAAGTCCATTCGCGACCGCATTGAAAAAGAGATTAATAATGATCCTCCGTTGCTGATAAACAAAGGTGGTGTCATGAAGTCGGGCGTCAATGCCGAATTGGATGAATTACGCCAGATAGCTTATTCCGGTAAAGATTATCTGCTACAGATACAGCAGCGGGAAAGTGAACTGACGGAAATTCCCAGCTTGAAGATCGGCTACAACAATGTGTTCGGTTATTATATAGAAGTCCGTAATACGCACAAAGATAAAGTTCCGCAGGAGTGGATACGTAAACAAACTCTGGCAAATGCCGAACGTTACATCACGCAGGAGCTGAAAGAGTATGAAGAAAAGATACTCGGCGCCGAGGATAAGATATTGATCCTGGAGACTCAGCTTTATACAGAGCTTGTACAGGCTTTAAGTGAGTTTATCCCTGCCATCCAGGTCAATGCAAACCAGATAGCACGTCTGGACTGCTTGCTTTCCTTTGCCAATGTGGCGCGTGAGAATAACTATATACGTCCTGTTATTGAAGATAACGATGTGCTGGATATTCGCCAGGGACGCCATCCGGTTATTGAGAAGCAACTTCCTATAGGAGAAAAATATATTGCCAATGATGTGATGCTGGATAGCAGTTCGCAACAAATCATTATCATTACCGGTCCGAATATGGCTGGTAAGTCTGCATTGTTGAGGCAAACGGCTCTGATAACGCTGTTGGCACAGATCGGTAGCTTCGTACCTGCTGAGAGTGCGCATATTGGCTTGGTGGATAAGATATTCACCCGCGTGGGTGCCAGCGATAATATCTCTGTTGGCGAATCTACATTTATGGTAGAGATGAATGAGGCTGCGGATATCTTGAATAACCTGTCTCCGCGCAGCTTAGTGCTCTTTGATGAGCTGGGACGAGGTACGTCTACTTACGACGGTATTTCTATCGCTTGGGCGATTGTAGAGCATATCCATGAGCATCCTAAAGCAAAAGCACGTACATTGTTTGCTACGCACTACCATGAATTGAACGAAATGGAGAAGAGCTTCAAACGTATCAAGAACTACAATGTTTCCGTTAAGGAGGTGGATAATAAAGTTATCTTCCTGCGTAAACTGGAACGTGGCGGCAGTGAACACTCTTTCGGTATCCATGTAGCAAAGATGGCGGGTATGCCGAAAAGCATTGTAAAACGTGCGAATGACATATTGAAGCAACTGGAAGCGGATAATCGCCAGCAAGGTATTGCAAGTAAGCCGATGGCGGAAGTGGGAGAAACGCGTGGCGGCATGCAGCTTAGTTTCTTCCAATTGGAAGATCCGGTTCTTTGCCAGATACGGGATGAGATATTGAATCTGGATGTGAATAACCTGACGCCGTTGGAGGCGTTGAATAAATTGAATGATATTAAGAGGATTGTAAAAGGGAAATAGATCGTTTTCCTGAATTCAGGAAAACGATCAGGTTAAAATTTTAGGTTGCGCTTTTATAATAAAGACTTCTCTATCTTTACGTTATCCTTCTGCTGTTCTCTGTACTGTCGCGGCGGCATGCCGAAGTGTGAAGAGAACAACTTATAGAAGGTGCCGCGGTTATTGAACCCTGTCCGATCCATAATTTCTTCAATAGTGAAATTCTTGGTCAGTAACAAATGTTCGGCCATCGTAAGACGATATTCCTTGATGATATCAGCCGGTGACTTTTCGGTAATCGGTTTCAGTTTCCGGTAGAATTGACGGGTGCTGTATCCCAAATCACTGCTCAATAATTCGACGGACAAGTCGGGATTGGTGATGTTCTTCTCTATGGTTTCTATTACTTTATCCAGAAATTCCTGATCTTCCTTATGGATGCAGTTCCCATTTTCTACGGTGAAGGAACTGAATATGGAACTGTAATATTCTTTTAAGTCCGATTCGCGCTGAATCAATCGATAGACCACTTTTTCCAGGTATTTCACGTTGAAAGGCTTCGTTACGTATACCTCCGCACCGGCTTCAATACCTTTCACCTGATCGTCTTCGTGATGAAGTGCGGATAATAAAATAAGTGGAATATGGCTCCATAACTTATTCTGCTTGATTTTCTGGGCGAAAGAAAGTCCGTCTGTTTCAGGCATCATCACATCTGAGATAATCAGATCCGGTTGTTTTTGTTCCAGGTTAGCCAGAGCCTCTTGGGCGCTGCCGAAAGATAGTACATTGTATTTATCTACAAATATTTCCGAAACAAACCACAGCATGGAAGGATCGTCATCAATAATCATAATTGTGTGTTTCGAACTATCGAATTTCTTAATGGTCTGTTCTAACTCTATAGATTCTGTATTAGTATTTATAGGTGTTGTTTCATATTCTTTCCGGGACATATCTGCCTCTTGTTGGCTTGGTGATAGTTCCGGTAAAGTAACTGTAAATGTCGTTACTTCGTTTTGGATACTGCTGACATTGATTTCTCCGTTCAACAAAGTAGTCATGCTTTTGCAAATAGCCAATCCGAGACCGTTTCGTGAATTCTTCCCATTCATCTCAAAGGAATCCAATATCTTGTAGCGGTCGAATATCTTCGAAAGGTTTTCTTTCGCTATGCCTTTTCCGGAATTGGATATGCTAAGGGTCAGATGTTGATTCTCTGTCTTCAGGCTAACGGTAATAGTGCCTTCTTCCGGAGTATATTTAAAGGCATTGGAGATCAGGTTATTGGCTATCTTGTTGAAACAACTGATATCCGTATTCCATTCAATATCCGGTTCGATATCCAATTGATAATTCAAGTTCTTATTCTCGGCCAGTTCACAGAATGATTCTGCAATATTCCGGAGCTTGTCCGATACCGGTAATCTTTGGATGGAAAGTGCCTTATGGCCGGTTTCCAGCCTACGGAATTCAAGCAATTCCAGAATCAAGCTATTCAGTTTCTCCGTATTCTGCTGTATCATCTTTCCGTATTTGCGGATATATGAGTCTGATTGCGGGTAAGCAAGTATCTTTTCGCATGGACCGTAAATCAGTGTGAGCGGTGTACAGAACTCGTGTGTAATGTTGGTAAAGAAGCGAAGTTTGGATTCGTAAACTTCTTCTTTCTTTTCCCGGTTCAGCTTTTCGATGATGCGGTGTTGTTTCCGACGGTATTGACCGATAATCCTGTAGACAGCAAGAATACAGAGCAAAGCTATGATTATGAAATAGAAGATATATGCCCAGGTACTTAAATACCATGGTGGAGTGATCTGAATCAGAAGAGTCTGAGGTTCAGACTCTTTCCCATTCATGTTATTTCTGTATTTTACTAACAGCCTATATTGTCCGGGTGGAAGATTGGAAAATACGGCACTGGCTGACGTTCCACTTTCTATCCACTGGTTACTAACCTCATCCAGTTTGTAAGAATAAGAATAGTTGTTGCCGTTTATGTAATCGACTGCCATAAAATTAATGCAAAAGAAATTCTGGCTGTAGTCCAGTTGGAGTATTTCCTTTTCTTTCTTTTTATGAAGAAAGTCATATATATTATATTCTTTTCCGAAGATAGACAATCCTTTCAGGCTTATCTGAGGCATATAGTCTGCCATCCTGTATGTATTAGGCTTGATGGTTACAAAGCCGTTTGTACCTCCGAAGAATAAGGTTCCGGTTCGTAAGTCCTTATAAAAAGCTCCATCACTGAATTCAGTGACTTCCAGACCGTTTTGCCTGTCGTATGTCTGTCCGGTGTTTGTCTGCGGGTTAAATCTTACCAGCCCTTGATTCGTGCTGATCCAGAGGTTGTTTTGCTGATCCTCTAAAATGCCGTGTACGGTGTTGTTTGAGAACAGGTCCGCCCGGTCATGCCGATGAGAGTAATCCTGATTCAAGTGCAGCAATCCTGAACTGGTGCCTAGCCAATATCCCTTTTCGTTTTTGTAAATAGCGAATATATCATTGGCAGTCTGACTTTTTACAACATCGTCAAACTTGTAGGGAGTCATTTCACCGGTTTCTACATTAAGCCGGTAAGCACCGTAGCCACGATTACCAAACCAGAGTATGGAGTCACTTTCCTGGAAAGAGGTAAAGAAGTAATTGGATGCCATGCGCCCTTTATCCAGAACAATTCTGGTGGCTGATTTAACAACTGGCGAGCTTCCGGTATTATTCAGAATTACCTTTACGATACCCTCCCCAACGGTAGATACCCATAAGGTAGTATCATTCAGTTCATTGATAGAATGTACGTATTTCACTTTCTTATTATCGGCAACGACTGGAAACTCCTTTAGTTGTTTGCTTTGGTACGAATAATAATTAATGCCGTTTTCGGTACCTATCCATAGTTTGCCTGTAGCGCCGGGAGCAAAGCAATAGACGGCATTATCAGTCAGTGTGCTGTTAGCAGCAGAAATACGGTTGAAGGAAGTTAGCGGCTCCTTATCAGAAGAATAATTATTGATACGTACTATGCCACCTCCTTTAGTTCCTATCCATAATGTTTGTTCCTCATCACAGTAAAGTGCGCGTATGGGGTTGTTAATCTGGTAAACAGGGGTATCCAGCAGCGTGTTTGTTATGGAAAAAGCATCGTTAAAGTACATATATACGCCTTGACCGTCTGTTCCTATCCATACGATATCCTGAAACTTGTCTTTCATCAGGCAGAAGATTCCCGAATGTATTTCGGTAGATTGCATCTGGTATTTCACTTTCTGGTCGGTCATGTATTTTAATAGAATTAGTCCGCTGCTCTTGAAGCCGATGTAATAGTCGTTCTGTTGCTTGATAATAGAAGATACCTCTCCACGTGACTCGATTTCGGTTTTAAGGTCGGCTATATAGTACTCTTGTTGATTGTTGAAATTATATTCGTATAATGAGTAAGTATCGTCAATGAAATAGACTAAGTGATCTTCTGCAAAAGCCCATAGCAGTTTTCCGGTATGCTTGAACAGATTGTTAGGAGTTAGGGTCACTCCCTGATCTGTTTTATGAATCTGGTAGCTACGGGTATCATGATCTGATGTGAAAATCCAGAGAATATTATTTTCATCGATAATCGTGGATAATACATGTTCAAAAGCAACTGGGGGAACCTCCAACTTCCGGAAATCCTGTTTTTCCCGTTGGTAATGATAAAGATATCCGTCATCTTTCACGATGAAGAGTTCGTTATCGTCACTTTTGGTGATGTAGTTATTGTCTTTAAAGTCCGGGAAACTTTGGCAGATTTGATGTTTGGTGTCCAACCTATCCAATCCGTAATTGGTTTGTATCCATAATACGTTCTCTTCGGCTTCCATGATATGGTTGATCAGATTTCCCGAAAGTAATGTTTCTGAAGAATAGACTGGGGTATATACCTGTATGCGGGTGCCATCGAAAACATTCAGACCGTCACATGAACCGATCCAGATGACTCCTTGATGATCTTGGTGAAGAGACAGGATAGCACTATTGGATAGTCCGTTTTTATTGGAGAACTGTCGTAGGCTATATGCATAATTCGCCAAAGGGAAACAACATATAAAGCATGAAAGCAACCATATAAACCGGAATACTTTGTGGATGTTTCTCATATTCATATATTCGTTAGACGTCACAAAGATAAGGAATAATGGCAGGATATTGTCTTATAGTCGGACTTTTATGTCCAAAGTCTGTATATCTTTTCTTATGGAGAACGCTTAATTTTGCATCAGAAAATTAGTACTATAAATTTAGAAAACAGATCGATATGATAAGAGTCTCTTTGGGAGTGGCAATGATTTTATTGCTGACATCGACTGCTATATGCAAGGCAGAGGATTTCAGAAAGAAAACAGATCAGACATCCGGGTATACTCAGAAAGAAGTCTGGATGGCTTATGACGGATTTAATAAAACCTTTCTGGATTCAAACAAATATATCTATAAAACGGATACCTCCTTCGAACAGGCGATTGACCGCGGTAATGGTGCCGCAGCTATCTGGTGCCAGCCCATTTATTGGGAAATGGCTATGAATGCATATAAGCTGGCTAAGTCGGAGAAAGATAAAAGGAGAACTAAAGAGATGAGAAAGCTTTGTGAGAAGATTTTTGCTGGAAACAAAGCACATTATGCACATTTTGATTTTGATGATAATAATGAAAACACAGGTTGGTTCATTTATGATGATATAATGTGGTGGACTATTGCTCTGTCGCGTGCCTATGAGCTATTTGGGGAGGAAGAATATCTTCGACTGGCAGAAGCCAGTTTTAAGCGGGTATGGTATGGCTCGGATAAGGTAGGAGACACAGGATCTTATGATGAAGAGGATGGAGGTATGTTCTGGCAATGGCAACCTATACGGAATCCGAATCCCAATAAACCCGGAGATGGAAAGATGGCCTGTATCAATTTTCCCACTGTAGTAGCCGCCCTGACTCTCTATAACAATGTACCGGAAGGAAGACCGGAGCAAACCGGACAAATTCCTGAATGCCAGTCAAAGAGGCAATATCTGGCGAAGGGTAAAGAGGTTTATGAATGGGGAGTTGAGAATCTGTTGGATCAGAAAACGGGTCGCGTTGCCGATAGCCGTCATGGTAAGGGTGCTCCGAATTGGAAAGCACATGTTTATAATCAGGCTACTTTTATCGGAGCCTCCGTTTTATTGTATAAAGCTACAGGTGAAAAACGCTATCTGGATCATGCGCTCCTGGCAGCTGACTATACTTTCAATGAGATGTCTTCTGCGGAACATATACTACCTTTTGAGCATGGAATCGAGCAAGGTATTTATACTGCTATTTTTGCTCAGTACATTGCTATGTTGGTATATGATTGCGGACAGACTCAATATCTTCCATATCTGCACCGCAATATTTGTTCCGGTTGGTCCAACAGGGATGAAGTACGTGGCATTTGTGGCGGTGAGTATACCCAAGCACTGTCAACCGATGTAGTGGTTGACAGTTATTCCGCTTCAGGCATACCGGCGCTGATGCTTTTGTTCCCTGCTATTCGATAACAGCAGCGAAACCGCCATTCCGTACAAGACGTATGCTGATTTTCTCTCCCTTTTTCAGCGTACGTTCTTTTTTGCGATAATCCATAGCCTGACGGTCGGCATTGATTCCATCTTCAAAAGAAGTCATACGATATGTTTTTCCTTCTTTTAAGAAGCTGAAGTCCAAATCGAAAGTTCTTTCTTTCTGCTGGTTGTTAGTCATGCCACCAATGTACCATTTGTCTCCTTTGCGTTTGGCAACAATGGCATATTCACCGGCTTTAGCTTCCAGAGCGATGGTTTCGTCCCAAGTCTGTGGAACCTGAGTAATGAACCGGGTACATTCTTCGTTACGGTAATAAAGTGTCGGATTGTCTGCCATCATCTGGAGTCCGCTTTCAAAGATGACGAACAGGGCCATCTGATAAGCGCGTGTACCTATGCTGGCGGAATTAGGACGTTCGCAACGATATACTTCCGGTTGCATGCTGAACATGGCTCCGGGGGTATAATCCATCGGACCCACTGCATTTCTCATGAAAGGCAGGTAAACACTGTTATCCGGTTTACATCCGCCCATTTGTTCCATACCTCTTACGCCTTCATACGACAGTACGTTAGGATACTTATATTCTAACCCGGCCGGTTTGAATGAACCATGGAAATCAACAAATAAATGATGTTTTGCGGCTTCCTTAGCCACTTTTTCATAGTAGTTAACCATCCATTGGTCACTCCGATCCATAAAGTCGATTTTAACGCCTTTTATTCCCCAATTTTCAAAAGTTCCAAAAAGCTCGAAGTTATTCTCTACTGCCAGCCATGTCAGCCAAAGTACAATGCCTACATTTTTCTCTTTGCCATAACGGATAAGTTCATGCAGGTCTACGTCCGGGTTGGGAGTATACGGATCTTTTGTAGATTTTGCCCAGCCTTCGTCCATGATGATATAGGGCACTCCGTAACGGGAGGCAAAGTCGATGAAGTACTTGTAGGTGTTCAGATTACATCCGGCTACAAAGTTTACGTCCGGACCGTAAGGAGTGGCACCATTCCACCATTCCCAACTGGCTAATCCGGGCTTAATCCAGGATGTGTCTTCCAGTAGATTCTTGTCTGCCAGCTTATAGGTCATCGTATTTTCTATCAGTTGCCTGTCATCCTTGCTGATGACGAAGTAACGCCAGGGAAAATCACGTTTTCCATTCGTCTTGGCTATATAATCCGCTTCTTTGAGAATCTTCAGGCTCCGGTCTCCATCTTCTCCGAATTCCACCGGTACCTTCGGAAACACGGAATACATTCCATTGTTATTATTGCTTTTGAGGAATAGGGCAGGATAGTCCGTCAGATTCGATTCACTGATCAGGATCTTATAGCCTTTTTGTGTATCGATCAGGATGGGCAATAAAGCCATCTTGTCGGTTTCTTTCCAATCTTTGCTTTGTATGTGTTGATAGGCTTCTTCATAAGCTGTTTTGAAACTACCCGGTTGTTGGGTATGGAGTAAGTAATTATCCGGGAAATGCACTTGGAATGTCTCATTCTTTACCTCAACAATTCCTTTTTTGTTGGTGATGAAACGATAGGCAAGTCCGTCATTAAAGGCACGGAATTCCACAGAATAATCTCCCTTGAATTTCAATATGAGCTGATTGTAATTGTTGGAGACGGTTGAATACTTAAGTGGTACAATAGGGGTTAATTCTTCCTGAATGCTTTTGGAGGTTGCTTTTAGCAGTTTGGGGTTAGCCCCCAATTGCAGGTTACCTATTTCCAATTGCAGGTTGCCTTTTTCCAGTAATGTTTCATTCTGGTAGGTAATGTCGTAGTCGATTTTATCCGAAAGACTGATGGATATACCGATATTCTTATCCGGGGATGACAACTTATATATCTTTTGGCTATGGCCATATAAAGATACACAAAATGCACAAAGTAACAACAGGTGTTTTTTCATGGTAAATAATTGTTTTATGTTTCGGTGTAAAAGTACTGCGTTGTGTAGATTATCCTTTATGTATTCGTGACATTTATGTGTTTTTTTTGCGACATTCGGGCTTTATATACAATAATGTCATATATCCGTATACCGGATGACCTCATGACGCCCTATCTTTACCTCACACTAAAAACATTAAATGCGAATGCTATGAATTTGAAACAATCTCTTATGGTATGTGGTGCTTTTCTGGCACTGACAAACGGAGTCGTTTCAGCCCAGACTACTGCTACGAAAACGGCAAAAGTATATACTGTGGCTGATGCTCATCTGGATACCCAATGGAATTGGGATGTGCAAACCACCATTAAAGAATATGTGTGGAACACATTAAACCAGAACCTGCTTCTACTGAAGCAATATCCCAATTATATTTTTAATTTTGAAGGAGGTGTAAAGTATGCCTGGATGAAGGAATTTTATCCCCGGGAATACGAATTGTTGAAGGAGTACATCAAAGAAGGACGTTGGCACATTTCCGGTAGTAGCTGGGATGCCAATGATGCTTTAGTTCCTTCCACCGAATCCTTCATCCGTAACATTATGTTGGGTCAGGAATACTACCGGAAGGAATTCGGGGTGGAGAGTACCGATATTTTTCTTCCCGACTGTTTCGGTTTCGGCTGGACTTTACCCACTATTGCCGCTCATTGTAGTCTGATAGGTTTCTCCTCTCAAAAGCTGGACTGGCGTGTACATCCTTTCTTTGGAAAGAGTAAACATCCTTTCACCATTGGAGTGTGGAAAGGAATAGATGGTTCTTCTATCATGCTGGCTCATGGTTACGGCTATGGTAAAAGATGGAATGATGTAGATTTATCTGAAAATAAAGAGCTGATGGAATTAGCGGAGCGTACCCCTTTGAAAACTGTTTACCGTTATTATGGAACAGGTGACATCGGTGGTTCACCTACTATTGGTTCCGTACGTTCCGTAGAGAAAGGCGTGAAGGGTAATGGTCCATTGCAAATTATAAGTGCTACGAGCGACCAGTTGTTCAAGGATTATCAGCCTTACAAAGAACATCCTGAACTTCCTATGTACGATGGTGAACTATTGATGGACGTACATGGTACCGGATGTTATACTTCGCAAGCGGCTATGAAACTCTATAACCGCCAGAACGAACTTCTGGGTGATGCAGCCGAACGTGCGGCAGTAGGTGCCGAGTGGCTGAATCTTGCAGATTATCCCGGTACTTTCCTGACTGATGCGTGGAAACGCTTTATATATCATCAGTTCCATGACGACCTGACGGGAACCAGTATTCCCCGTGCCTATGAATTCTCATGGAATGATGAATTAATTTCTCTTTCTCAATTCTCAGATGTGCTGACATCCTCAGTACGCGGCGTTGCCAGCCAACTGGATACCCGCGTAAAAGGTATTCCTGTAGTACTTTATAATCCGTTGGGCTTCTCTGCAAAGAGTGTGGTGGAAGTGGAAGTCAGTATGCCGCGCGCTCCCAAAGGCGTATCTGTTTTTGATGAGGCGGGAAAGAAAGTGGCTTCTCAATTGCTTTCTTATCAAAACGGGAAAGCAAATCTGCTGATTGATGCTGTGGTACCTCCGGTAGGTTATGCTGTATATGATGTCCGTACTTCCGGTGAAAAGGCTACAGAGCTCTCTGCACCGGTCCGTGAAGGCGAAAACTACCGGGTAGAAAACTCCGTATACAGTATGAAGCTGGATGCTAACGGAGATATCATTTCTTTGCTGGACAAGAAAAACGATAAAGAGATTGTGAAGCCCGGAAAGGCTATCCGTCTGGCTCTCTTTACGGAGAACAAATCTTATAGCTGGCCGGCTTGGGAGATTCTGAAAGAAACCATAGATAAAGAACCTATTTCCATTACGGATAAGAATGCTGAGGTTACACTGGTGGAAAACGGTCCGCTACGTAAAACAATCCGTATCAAGAAGCAGCATGATGAATCAGTTTTCTGCCAATACATCCGGCTTTATGAAGGAAGTCAGGCACCTCGTATCGATTTCTATAACGAAATAGAATGGCAGAGTACCAACGCCCTGCTGAAAGCAGAGTTTCCTCTGAACGTTTCTAATGAGAAGGCGACCTATGATTTGGGTATCGGCAGCATACAGAGAGGCAATAATGTCCCTACAGCCTATGAAGTATATGCACATTATTGGGCCGATCTGACCGACAAGAATGAAAGTTATGGAGTTTCTATATTGAATGACAGCAAATACGGATGGGATAAGCCCAATGACAATACGATTCGTCTCACGCTATTGCACACACCGGAAACAAAGCGAAACTATGCTTATCAGAATCGTCAGGATTTTGGTTTCCATAGCTTTACTTATAGCTTGATAGGTCATGACGGTAAGCTGGATAAAGCGGAAACCGTTCAGCAAGGAGAATTGTTGAATCAGCGTCTGAAGGCTTTCCAGACTGATAGTCATAAAGGTACATTAGGCAAAACTTTCTCTTTCGCTTCATCTGATAATCGGAATGTACTGCTTAAAGCATTGAAGAAAGCTGAAAGTTCTGATGAATATGTGGTACGTGTGTACGAAACTGAGGGTAAGCAGGAACAGAAAGCTACTCTGACTTTTGCCGGAGAGATAACCGCTGCTTGTGAAGCAGACGGAACGGAGAAGAAGATCGGTAATGCTTCATTCGCAGGAAACACCTTGCAGGTTTCTTTAAAACCCTATTCTGTCAAGACATTCAAGATCAAGTTGAAACCTTCCGGGTCAGTGGCTGCCACATTGGATTCAGAATATCTCGCGTTGAATTATAACCGTAAATGTGCTTCATGGAACGAATTCCGTAATGAAGGAAATTTTGAATCCGGCTATTCCTATGCAGCCGAACTGCTTCCTGAATCATTGACTGTGAATCAGATTCCTTTCAAGCTGGGTGAGAAAGATGCTGCCAACGGTATGACTTGTAACGGAGATACCCTGCAAATTCCTGTAGGCAAAGGATATAACCGTATTTATTTCCTTGCAGCTGCCACCGATGCGGATTATGAAGCTACCTTTACCACCGGTAAAACACAGCAGAAAGCCTTTGTCCCTTGTTATACCGGATTTATCGGTCAATGGGGACATACGAATCATACAGAAGGGTATTTGAAAGAAGCTGAAATAGCCTATGTAGGTACTCACCGCCATGGAGCTACCGAAGATCTTCCTTATGAATTTACCTATATGTTTAAGATAGGGGTAGATATTCCTAAGGGTGCCACTACAGTTATATTGCCTGCAAACGAAAAGATCGTTCTTTTTGCCGCTACTGCTGTAAAAGAAACAATGGAACCAGTGGAAGTAGCTACCCAATTATTCAGGACTGCCGTGAAAGGTTCAGTTACCATCAAGGAAGCTACCGTTCCCAAGGAGAACATCTTGAAAGAAGCCCATGTGATGGGTTGGTCAGGATATACGCGTGAAGGTGAACACCCCCGTCTGATGGTGGATGGAAATAGCGAAACAAAGTGGTGTGATACCAGTATATTACCCAACTACGTGGATTTCGACCTGGGTGAAAACAAGACTATCAGCGGCTGGAAATTACTCAATGCCGGACAAGAAAGCCAATCCTGGATTACAAGTGACTGCTTCCTACAGGTGAAAAATGCTGTTAACGAAGAATGGAAGACGGTAGACGGAATATTTGGTAACTCAAGTAACGAAGTATCCAGAAATCTTTCGCAGCCGATAGAAGCGCGTTATGTTCGTCTCTTGGTAACTAGACCGACACAAAGCAAAAATGGAAATGCAGTGCGTATCTATGAATTTAATGTGTATTAAATAAAGGCGTTTGAATTAAAATCCCCGGTATCCTTCTTCATGACGGGATATCGGGGATTTTCTATTTGAACCCTATCTGAAACATACTTGCTTCGTACCATTGCCGTACTTTCTCCACTCAGAGGTACCTCTGGATGGAGAAGGTACGGAGCAAGTGTGCTTCAGATAGGGCTCAGGTATGGTGCAGGAGATACTTATTTCTCCTGCATTTTGTCCATCAGTACTTTTATCCAGTAACCTCCGATTACAGAACGAGCCTTAAAACCAACCCAGGTACCTGTATCGGTATAGTGCCAGTCGTTCATTGGTACACGGGAGATTGTTTCATTGGCATATTTGTAAATGGGATCAATGAACTTTTCAAATGTAGCCTGGTCGGAAGCCATGGCGGCTGTCCACATAATCCAATCGGACTTGCTGTAAGTCTTGCGGTTATCCAGCGGCAGACCGTAAGCATTCTGTTTGGTCAGGTAATATTTGATTTCCTTTTCAGCAACACCGGGGAATAGGTTCAAATTCCACATCTTGTCCCATACCATATTATACTTCTGGCTCCAAGTGTTTTCACGGTCGAAAGCCAGACGGTAGTGGTCACCTTCACGTGCCATTTCTTCCCATTTTACGGCCATCTTTTTTGCAGTTGTTGCGTATCGGGCAGCAACATCATTCATGCCAAGCATACGTGCCATTTCGCTATAAGCGGCAACGCCCATGATTGCTTTTACGGACAGGTTGGTATTGTGTGCCCAGTGTCCGGCAAAGTCATCCGTACATAATTGGTTCTCAGGATTCTGCCCGTATTCTGCAAGATAGTCGGTCCAGATAGTCAATAGATCCCAGTACCGTTTGGCATAATTGGCATTGCCTTCTGCTTTGGCAATGGCTGCTGTCAGAATTACCATATTACCCCCTTCCTCAAGTGGCATATCACCGCCGTACACCTGACCGTTGGCTATGGGATAGGTGCCCAGGTCGTGAGCAGGGAACGGCTTATTCCAGCGTCCGCTTGCACTGTATTCGAAGATACTGGTCATCATTGCTTTTTGGAGGTCGGGATTATATATCAGGAACAAGGGGGCGGAAGGATAAGTCAGGTCAACCGTATTGACACATCCGTTGCTATTGTTTTCTTTAGAGAAGAACAGCAAATTGCCTTTTTCATCTTTAAACAGCTTATGGGCGGCAATCACCTGACGGTAAGCTAATGCGCAGAGTTCGGCATATTTGCGACCGCCAGCCTGTTCGGCATCATTCAGAATCATGGCATCGTAGGCACGGCAACGATGCATGATGCTTTCATAATTTTCTTTGGCACGTTCGAATGCATCGAAGATACTTACTTTACCATCGTGTTTCCAGTAAGCCATACGACGCTGGTACATGTATTCGATGGAATAAATGTCGTCGTAACCTACCATCATGAATCCGGACTTTCCGGTTGCAGATACCATTCCCAAGTTGTCGGTGTATGCCATGGCAGGCATCAGTTTTGCCTGACGTGTGACGATCTCCCCTTTGCTGGGAAGTAACTTTCCGCTTGAGGCAAATGTCGATTTCATTTCATTGTAATCGCCCAAGCTGACTGCTGTGGTTGCATTCATATTGCCTGCAATATAAGCATACCCCCAGTCTATACAAATCAGGTCGCCTTTGTGGGCTGTGACGGGTTGGTCGATCGTTCCGGCCTGTATATAACTCAAACCATTGCGGCGGATCACTTTAGCAATTGTAGGTTGTATGGGTTTGTTTACTGCCAGTTGTGGAGTGGTTTCTATATATACCTGTACATCATGCTGTTTTTTGTCGATGGAGCGCACCTGATAAGAGATGTAGTTGACCGGAGTAGAGATGAGATCCAGATCGTCCAGCATCAAGGGGGCTGTAAACACGACATTCAGTTCTACCGGTCCGCAAGCGAATGTATAATAAGTCTGCGTGGGCAACACGGAAACAGATTTCTGTATGGCAAGATTTTCAAAGGCAGTCGTTTGGTTGTTAGGCACGAATAACCCGAAATCTACATAGGCGCCTCCGGTTGTATTGTGACAGTGGGCGGCAATTACATTTTTGCCTTTGCGAAGCTTCTTTTTGGTTTCAGCAGTCAATTCCAAGAGTACGTTGTCTCTCCAGCAATAATCTGTTGCTACCAGGCGTTCGCCATTCAGATAGAGTTCAAAGACATCATCATGCGAGTATTTCAGGTAGACCGGACGGTTGCTCAGATCTTCGTTCAGGTTGAATTCACGACGTACCCAAATGTCCGGTTCACTTTTCCAAGGGGTTCCGATCATAGATCTGTCTGAACTTCCGAAAGCTGCTTTTCCGGCTTTCCAACCGTTGGCATTGTATTCGATGTCTGTCCAGTTTCCGGCGGGTTGTTGGAAGGTGTAGTTACCTTCCCATATTTCATCTTCAACCATTGGGAGTATAGCCTCCAACGTTTGTTTTCCCATGAAACGATATACTTTTCCGTCTACACGGACAGCTCCGATAAGCGGATGTTCGGTTCCGGTCCAGTGTTCGGTACTTCCTTCATTCAGTTTGTCGTAGGGTGACCAGATGGAAAGGTATGGATCGGAAGTAATCAGTGGCACAGATGGTGCACGAAGTTCCGTTTTCTGTACAGGTGTGAACAAGTCGGCTGCTTGTGATTGGCAGAACAGTCCGATTGCCAACATCGTTGTAAATAGACTTTTCATTTGTTTTTGCATCTTGTTTTTTAAATACTATTCAGTAAATCCAGTTTTCCTTCGTTTACCAGTTTCAGAATCAATTCTCCGAAAAGTGTGTTTTGCCAGGCGAACCAAGCGCGGGTGAAGTTTGCCGGATCATCTTTATGGAAGGATTCGTGCATGAAACCTGTACCTGCATCTGTGTTTATCAGCATCCGGATACATTCTTTGATTTCCTGATCGTCTTGGCTGGTGAATGCCTTCATCATGATACTCATAGGCCATACCATATTGTAGCCGATGTGCGGGCCACCGATTCCTTCGCCAGCTTTTCCTTTGAAGAAATACGGATTGCTTTCACTCCATACGAAACGGCGGGTGTTCTGATAGATGGGATCGTTTACATCTACATCACCCAGATAAGGCATAGCGAGCAGGCTCGGTACATTGGCATCGTCCATTAGCATGTGATTGCCGAAGCCATCCACTTCGAAAGCATAAATAGTACCGAATTCCGGGTGGTTGTAAGTAGCATATTTCTTCAGTGCGGTTTCCACTTCATCGGCAAGTGCTGTACATTCTTGCGATAAGCTGTTGTTCTTGTTTACCGTTGAAAGAATTTCGGCCGCTTTTCTTAGAGAAGATACGGCAAAGAAATTAGATGGAACCAGATATTGGAAAGTGGTTGCATCATCGGATGGACGGAAGCAGGACACAATTAGTCCGACAGGATTGACAGGAGCACCCAGACCATCGTTGTTCAGGGTATCGAGAGCACGTTCCGTCTTGCGTTGGAACTTATAAGGACCTACACCATCCTTGCGTTGCTGTTCCTTGAACGTTTTCAGGATATTGGTAATCGCTTCAATCCAGGCTTGATCGAAGACACTGGCATCACCGGTTTCTTTCCAATACTGATAGGCCAGACGAAGCGGGTAGCAGAGTGAATCGATCTCCCACTTGCGTTCATGGAGTTCGGGCTTCATGTCTGTCAGGTCCGACATCCAGCTGCCGCCTACCGGACCATCATTATAAGCATTGGCATAAGGATCGATGTTGATGCACATAAACTGACGGCGGATTACACCTTCCAGCATCTTCTTCAGTTCCGGGTCCTGGTTGGCAAGTTGTACGTAAGGCCACACTTGTGCACCGGAATCACGTAACCACATGGCATGGATGTCACCGGTATAAACAAAAGTATCCGGTTTGCCATTCAAGAGACGATAGTGTACGGTGGTATCCAATGTGTTGGGGAAACAGTTTTCGAACATCCATGCCAGTTTGGCATTGGTCAGTAACTTTTTTACCCGCAGGATTTCCGCTTCTACTGCTTGTGATGTGTAGAGGCGGTTCTTTACTGCCGGACGATTTGTTTTGTAAGCAGCGGTTATTTGAGCATGATTTACTACTTTCGTGTTATCTTGCTTCAGAGCAGGCAGTGCTGCTTTGGCAGTGCCACTCATACATAATAGTGCCACTGCGCATAGGCCGATCTTCTTCTTTTTCATATTCTTGAAGTATTAATATTTTATTAGTATGATTATTATTGGATAGCTGCAAGGCGGGCATACATTTCTACCATGGCAGCTTGTGTGAGAAGCCATTTCCGTTCATTCCGGTTATTGCCGGTGAAGTCGGTGTTGAAAAGACCTTTCTCATCGCGGGCATGTTCCCAGGCGTGGTCCAGACTCTTATTGAAAGAATCCAGATAGGTTTTATTGTGGTCTATATGATAAAGTTCGATGAACCCCCTTAGCATGACGGCAGTAAACCATACATCTCCTTGCTTGATCATTCTGAATGCTTCGCCATGTTCCGGGGTATAGTCCGTAAAGAAGTAATTATGGCATGCCTGAGCTATATTTTGTGCATCGGTCAGATACTCCTCTTTTCCGGTGAGTTGATATAGTAAAGAGGCGGATTGCATCATTTGTCCGCTGTTGTAGGCAAACTTGGCTTTACCTATTCTCCCATTCAGGGATATATTGTCAAAGTACAGGTAGTCTGTAGAATCTTGTAGTTGGGCTTGGGTCCATTTGTACAGTTGTTCCCCTCGCTTCAGGTAAGCACTATCCTGGGTAGCCTTAAAGAGTTTCAATGCGAGGACTGAGCCGGGAGCATTGGAACAGGTATTCTTGGAGCCCTTCTTTTGTTCGCACCAGTAGATGCCACCACCTAAGTTATCATCCATGCCGCTTTCTATAAACTTCCAGATGAGTTTTGCTTTCTGAAGGTATTTATCTTCTTTAGTTGCTAAAT
Source organism: Bacteroides intestinalis DSM 17393 (assembly GCF_000172175.1). Taxonomy (NCBI): domain Bacteria; kingdom Pseudomonadati; phylum Bacteroidota; class Bacteroidia; order Bacteroidales; family Bacteroidaceae; genus Bacteroides; species Bacteroides intestinalis. The sequence goes on from NZ_ABJL02000007.1 coordinate 403,443, forward strand.
AGGTGTCGGTGAAGTCAATGCCCAGCCAGACATTATCATCGTAGAAACGGTCGGATTGGGGAGCTGTGCGGATGTAGGAAGCGTAAGCTTCGGGTGCTCTCTGGGTATCGAAATACTCTTCTAAGCCTACTAATACCTTCTTGTCGAGCAGTGATTTGTAGAGGGTATCTTGTGTGACTTCATATAAAGCGCTTACTGCGGAGAAGGTGCCGGAATAAGGCCATAAGTAGGAGTATTGGTTGGGCATATTCTTTTGTTCTTCGGATGCCAGATAGGTTGCGGTGTAGTCACCGACATTCGAAGGATAATTTTCGCGAAGCAGGCATGTGCCGGGAGCAGAGTAGTTCTGGTATAGGGAATCCAATGTTTGCTTGGCCCGTGTCAGGGAGAGTTCATTGCCTACGACTACCTGTTTCCGGGTGTCGCAACCGGTCAGTGCGGCTATGCATACCAATAGCCCGAAGAATACTTGTTTTGAGTTCATCATTCTTAATTTAGATTGTTATTGGGTTAATATTTTGTTTCAGTCGGCAAAACTTTTTCTTAATATGCAAAGTTACTCGCCGACCTGTAAAACGATATACGATTTCGCGACATTAATGTACTAGAGAGAGGGAATGACACAAAAGGAGATAGATGTGTCATAAAAGCGTAAAGGAGAAAGGATAGGGGAAATCATGCGAAATGGAATCCCTGCGATTTTTTCTTTTTCTTCTACTTAGGGTGGAAATGGAAGCTTCTCGTGCGAATAGGATTATCAAATTGACAGATTGGCAAAATGGTTGTATGGTTAAAGTTTAATGATGAAGTTTGAAAGAAAAGAATCTAATGAGTTTATCTATCAATTCAAATAAATACTCTATTTTTGTTGTGTTCAATGATTTGATGAAGACTTATGAGTAATTACAGATATACATTATCCGATTATAATGCGATTAAAGAAGCAGATATTGCTATTAATGGCATAACTGTGCTTGCCGGAGAAAATGGATGTGGAAAAAGTACATTGTCCCGTTGGCTTTATTATCTGATTAATGGTTTTAACAGGTTTGATGAGTTTGCTTATAACGACTTGTTGAAGCAGATACAAGATTGCTTGCGTAAGCCGGATCGAGTGCGTAGAGATATAGTGAATCGAGGAGATGAGAATATCAATGTTACCTATAGCCGCTTGCTGGAGACCAGAGTTGTATATGGGGATATTGAAAGTCTTTTTCATGCGAGTTTGGATGTGTTAGCCTCTTTCCGGAAAGAGTTAATAAGTTATATGAATAGTGGTGACGAGGGGAATAAAAATCGAATTCTGACATATCTTGCTATACCATTGGATGGAGGTATTACTTTGGATGATTACTGTGATGATTTAGAGAATATTGTTACGGCTGCATACGTTAATATTTTAGATGACTTAAGGATGCATCCGGTTGGGAGATTACAAGGGTATATCTATGAATATCTGATTGAAGAAGGAATCTTTGATCCTCCTGCTTCTATTCAGTTATATGAAGACCAGATTCCTCTTTTGGCAGAACGGTGTTTCAGTATGCCTTATATGTTGCATAGAGCAATATATATTGATACCCCTATGGCATTAGCAGTAGAAGGATCAGAGTTAAATCATTGGAAAGAGTTGGCGAATATGATGCTTAGCTCCACGGGAACTAATATACCGGAGCGGAATAGACTTCTTTTAGCCCGGATAATGCGTTCCATTAATGGTAAGATTTCAGTGGATAAGGGATGGTTTAAGAATGACGAATTACATTATCATCGTACTGACGGACTGGATATCACGCTTGCGTCTACAGCCACCGGAATCAAGTCATTCGCTTACTTGCAACGTTTGCTTGAAAATGGATACTTGAATGAAGAGTCTCTTTTGCTTATTGATGAACCTGAGGCGCATCTTCATCCTCAATGGATTGTAGAATTTGCTCGTTTACTGGTGTTGCTTCATAAACAAGTAGGGCTCAAAATAATAGTTGCAAGCCATAATCCTGATATGGTATCTGCTATTCAGTCAATAGCCCGTAAAGAGGGCGTATTACAGAATACCTGTTTCTATCAGGCAGAGAGAGCTTCAGAAGATTCCATGCAGTATGTCTATAAGAACTTAGGCAGCGATATAAGTGAAATCTTTAAGTCATTCAATATTGCTATTTCACGTATACAGGATTATGGTTCAACTGGTCTGTCAGAATGATATTATAGTCAGCCACCCTTTTGCTTGTCATTGTCAGGCTACTTTGAATGATGTTGCTGCAAAAGATTATCAGAGAACGGGATGGTTCGATCCACGTATCACTTGTCTTTCATTGGATGACTATGAGGCTAAAGTACTTAAAGGGAGTAATGACTGTACAATGGATGCTGCCATTGGAATAGGTAATTATGCGAATAATCGTGTTACTACTTCCCGGTTGATGCTGGTAGAGTTGAGAATGGGGTATGATAATGTAGATAATTTAAGTGCATCTTCATTGGAAAATAAGATAAACCATTCCGAAAATCTATTGTCGGGTCATCGTATAGACAAGAATAACTACTTTATCTTTAGAGACGGAGTGGCGGCTCAGGCTAAAAGCTGGGCGGAGCGAAAAAAGAAAGAAGGAGGAGTATGTCATGTATGGGTTGTCTTGTCTGTAGATGAGTTTAATCATCTGATTCAGTTTGTAGAAGATATGCCTTATGTACCAAATAATGATTTGGCACAGATAAGCAAAAGACTGACAGATTGTGTGACTGATAGAAATTGGAGAGGTTTATGTGAAGAAACGGACTACTGGCGGGAAAAGGCACTTTACTATAAACATAGATATGAATTGGCTGAGTTTGAAGCTATTCGTACTTTGTTGTTAGATACATGGTGTGCTATTGAACCTGATCAACTGGGTTTAAATATACTGTCGGATGATTACTGTTTTTTATGTATAGTCAAGGAAGATCTTTCTTGTTTGAATGTTTAGCAATGATAATAAGCTTATTTTTCCGGTAATCAACTGAAACTACTAAATTCGGTTGATTACCGGAATTACTTTTTATTTACTCTTTACTACCTTACTTTTCCAGATGTGGTACGTCCACTCCGCATGGCTACTGCCCGAAGGTTGTACATCAGGGGCTGCCTTGCTGACTGTAAAGTAGAATTCCGGTTCTTCCCAGTCTTGCAAGTGGCCGAAATTATCCCTCAGCAAAGTGGCATTGTGGTTTCTCGGATAGCCGGTATCATCCGGGGTGATCCGGTAAATCGGTGTCCAGTTACCTCTTTGATTGGTGAAGTCAGAAAGGTTCATGTAGTCTATTTCCAATGAAGAATTCAAATAATTGGGATAATCATTGGGCATAGGTTGTACCGGACGTATCATGACGATTTTATCCGCATCCTTGTCAATTGCAAATTCCGAGTTACAGGTATAATCCCTTGACTGGTTGTCAATGGCCTTTAAACCTGTCTGTACAATCGTTTGCGGGGTACTGATGGAATATGTATCCATATTACTGAAATCCGCTTCGGTCCAGACGATGCGCGTACCCCCGATATCACCTACGGTATAAGTCAGCAGTAGCTTACCTTTTCCATCCAGAGATACGACAGAAGGCTGGCCTACTCCCCATGACTTACCGCCGCCACCTATTTCCTGGTCACCTTCGCTCGACCATGTTTTCTTCACAATCTGCTGCGGATACTTCACCCAGCTATCTGTATCAAGATCGTTGCTGAACGCGACACCGATTTCATTGTAATATACTCCGTACATATTACTCAGGAAGAACATGGCATACTTGTAGGTAGTATTCTTCCAAGTGAAGTTACCTTCGATAACAGAAGGGTCACAGGTATGGTGATCGTCCCATGAACCTGGTACACCAGGCTGCAATACACTTTTGGCAGCAGTCTGTGTACCATCTGGGTTGATCTTGATATGGAAGATATTATCGACCATGATCAGGTTTTCCGGATTGCCGCAGAAGTATAGATGAACTGTCCCATCAGCTTGTTTCAAGGCACTTGGGCAGTAAGAATACTTGCTCTGGCCTTGGAAGCCGAATACAAATTCCGGTTTTGTGATGGTTACGGTAGGTGTAGGTGTTGGCGGGTCTATCGGAGGGGTTTCTCCGGGAGCGGTGTCCGAGCAGGAACACATGAGGCATAAACTTATGAGACCCAATAGATATTTAGTCATAATGCTTATTATTTATTGAAGTGAGCCGGTTGCTTGGTCAGTAACTGGACGAAATGTTGTTTGATATTCTCAGCCTGAATGGAATCTACTGTCAGGTAGTAACGGTTTCCTGCGGCATCGGGAGTAAATTCAGTAGCACCTTGGTCTGTTACGTTTATTTTACCTGCCGGAGAAACGTTGAAATAGGATGGACCTTCAACAGAATACAATACGGAAGTCAAGTCCCATGTAGGACGGTCGTAGGGCATCTGCTGGTAGCTTTTATATGCTTCTACCACTGGGTGCATAGGAGCCCATCCGAAATCGTTTTCAATGCTGCTGCCGGGATAGTTGATGGCGATACCTACTTCGAAAGGAGAAGTCACTAGTGTGGTAGGCCATTCGGAGAATATCTTCTTTGCCGCCGGAATGTCTTTCACTACGTTATATTCGAATAGGTTGGGATTGTTGAAGCAGCCTGCCATGGTACACAGCAGTTTTACTTTTTGGGCAACAAGCTCTTTTCCGGTCAGCGGAGATACATCGTCAGCCGGAGTATCCAACAGGCGTGCAAGGTTCGTGGAGAAACCTACGGAGATGATGGTAACAGAACTGTCCGGTTGCTGTGCCAATAGCTTACGATAGAGGGCAGGCGCTTCCGGCAGTTGGTTATAGTCACCTTTCAGTGAGCGCTTGAAAGCCGGTTCACCGTTATCCTTCTGGATGAGGCATACGGCTTTGGCATAGTTTGTAGCATCGTTCTCACAGTCGGCTCCGTTGTGTATGATTCCGATAGGGATTTGAGGATAGCCGTACCAGGTATTCATGATGTCGGTGTATTCGGCCGGATAAGTTCCTTCTTTGTTGATGGTGATGCCTAATAAGTCGATATCTCCTGCGTCCAGATACTTGTAAAGCATATCCAGTGCCAGTGCATCGTCCACGTCGTTACCTATATCCGTTTCCAGAATAATTTTGGGTACATTCGGGGTGATTTCCGCAGTTTGTTGTTTCTTGGAAGTGCAGCTTGATAGAGCCAATACTAACAAGCCAATCAAATAAAGTTTGCTCTTTCTCATGACGGTATATTTAAAAAATTAGTGACTGGGTGAAATGGATATATAGAGTTCGGGAATCACCTGTTGGAGTGCTTTCTCGTTCTCGTCAAGGTCTGGACGATAGTAAATCTCTTTATCGGAGGATTTATCGGTGTATGAAAACTGGAATCGTCCGTCGTCTCTTATCTCATCAAGGTTACAGCGGCGTAGTTCGTTTGCTACAATGCGGTCGCCTTTGTTGCTTTTCCCTTCTTTGACGAGGCGGTATTCTCCGGTGGGAGTACAAATGATCTCCCTTTGTGTTGCTTTCAGCCAGATGGCACTTTCCCATACGTGGAATGGACGGGGGTAACGGTTGAGGTCTATATCAACCGGATAGTCGGCATTCATGGCACGGAGGAAGTCATATTGCAGTTTCTGGGTGAAAGCAAAATCAAGATACCGTTGCAATTGGGGATTCATCTTTCGGATAAAATCCATATCGGGTAATTTCCAGTAGGTATTGTTACAGTCTTTTACGAAGCCTCCGTCTTTGCCTGCACATGGATAGATGGCTACGGGTAAATCTGATTTTAATATTCTGTTGAAAGCGAACACGTCCAGTGCTACATTCCACTCACCGCCCGGAATAGCATTTGCCCCGGCATCGCTTCCCAATTCATGGTTCTTGCTTGCTGTCCCGGCACTTAGATGAATTTTGTGTATCTTCTGTTTCATCAGCTTGGGGGCACGGTTGTAGGCAACCGCCAGTATCCTTGCCGAACCGAATGACAATACCTCTACGGGTTCTTTACTCTTTTTCAGAACTTCCAGCAGTATATTGATTGCTTCCTGCTCATAGCCTGGCAGATACTCCATCCGGTCTTCTTCCGATTTCATCATGGATAACGGACCAATGCCATAAGGTACCTTTTTGTTGAAGATATAACTTAATTGTTCCACAGGGATAATTCCGGCTTCTCTCGGTCCACGCGGGTCTTTCCACAGGGTGGGATGGTCGGCGGTATCTTTCCTGAATGCGTCTGTGATGTCCAATAAGACGGCTTTCAGGTCTACATCGGGCAGTCCGAAGCCCATAATGAGGTCCATGTTATCTCCCGGGTCCTGATACGGATGATATAAGTCGGTGATTACCACTACGGGAATCTTTTTGTATTGCCCTGATGCCTTCCCACAAGGGAAGGCAAGAATAAGAGCAATGCATACTATTTGCAGGATTGTTTTATTCATTTGAAATAGTTTTTGAGATTAAACGTAGCCGAATACAGGTCGTATGACCATAGCCAGTTTTCACCTGTCATGGCGGGAGTGAAGTACATCACCAGTTCATCGTCACTAAGCATGTAACCTTTCGTATCCGTCAGGATACCCGGATTGTGATTTCTTGGGAATCCTGTTTCTTCCGGTCCTGCATGGCCGATTTCAATCCATCCGTCTTCCTCGGTAAAGAGACTTTCTGTTCTTGGTTTGTATGCCAGCCGGCAGACATCTCCTACCCAAGTCGGTATCTCTTTGATGGGGGACACACGGGTTTCCGAAACCATATATATATTCTTGTCGGACATGGCAGGATAGCTGTTGGCGCTCAGGAAAGGAATTGCTTTCTCTTCGCCCAATATGATATTATCCAGATCATTCAATTTTATTTCGCGCATACAGAAAGGTCCGTTCTCCGTAGTCGAATGATAGAATAATTGTATGGTCGTAGAGTCTTTGACGATTGTTGTACTTTGCCCTACACCCCATTTGGTAGTATCTTCATAAGCCACCAGCGGATTGCGGTCGAACTTGATATACGGGCCTTCGATGTTCTTGGAAATGGCCAGTCCTATCTGGTTGTGGTTACAGTCCCAGCGGTCTACGCCCAGGTAGGTCATAATCCAGTTGTAAGTTTCTCCTTTATAAGTCGTTTTAAACTCACGTACGTCCGGGTCGCAGATGTGGCAGTTATCCCAACCTGTCTCGGAAGGTTCGATGATCTGTGTGCCGGGTTGCCATACATAGCCTTTCTCCGTGGGGATTCCTTTGTATAGATAAACATAGTCCACAATCTTGAACGGATCACGATTCTCACATACAAAGCCGTACCGGATGCCGTACTGGTCTTCTATGATGCTCGGAGCATAGTTATAATGGCCGGCACCGCCGCTGAACTCATACCGGATTTGCGGTGTGAGTTTCTGCGGTTCATTACCGTCATTGCCCTTGCAACTCAAGAGTGTGAGCAAGGCAAGGTATATATAGGTCTTATAGTTGTTCATCTCTTTAAATTTAGTTCGTTAATAATTGAGTTGTCGGGTATATAGATGCCATAAATCAATCCTCGACTTGTATGTTTTTGACAGGCCGGATCATGGCTGCACGTGCTTTTTGTCCGTCACCCCAACCCCATGTGTCGCGGTAGCCGCCGGAGTCTCCCAGTGACATGCCACCGTGGGTAGGACTTAATGAATTTCCGCTGCGAACGGCACAGAGCCAGGTGCGGTCCATCATTCCGGTTTCATTTCTCCAACCGCTTTGAGGCAGGAAGAGGCAACCGAGTTGTTTCAGATTATCTTTTGTAGCACGTTTGGCAGTAACCTCGTCAACGCCAATAATGATACCATCAGTTTTGAATCCGGTCTGGGCTGCTGTAACCCATGTTGCTCCTTTTTCCCAGAGAGCCACCATCTCTTCCGTGGTAGGCACACGCCAGCCCTCGGGAGATGGGTCATTTTCGGTAGTCCAGTTGGTACCGTCGTTGGTATAGTTCGAAGGCCAGTTAGCTGGTGCCGGATCGTCCTGCGGGCCAGCCGGATAACCTACTTTGCGATTGAACTGATACAGTTGTCCTATATCATCGGGAGAGGTTGCGAAAGTTCCCGGAGTGCCTACATTCTTGGTAGACCATATAAGGCCGTTTATCAGCACTTCGTCTTCACCCAGTACCATTGTCTCCTGTAATACCTTTGATTTTAATATCCGGGTACCGGAGCTTACTTCAACGATAACCGAACGGTTCTTTACGAAAGAGGTGGTTGGTTTTACAGTAACGGTGATTACTTTTCTGCCGCTTCCTGACGTTTCACTCAGTGTGCACCAGTCCTGGGCTGAGCTATTGGAATTGGTCAGTTCGGCTGTCCACGACTCATTGCCGTTGACTGTCAGTTCATAAGTTCCGCCATCAGCGCTTACAGGTATGGCTACCGGAAATATGGCGAACTCATTGGGATTGCTTTCGATGACGTAATCGGAATCATTTCCGCATCCCCATAACGTCAGCAGTATAATGACTGCTCCTATTAAATATTTTGTATTGATCATAGCTCAAATGTCTTCAATTAGTACTGGTCATTTTGGTTCAAATTCGGATTGTTGTCCACTTCGCTTTGCGGGATTGGCATACGGATGGATTTACCGATTATAAAGTTATTGAAGTCGCTGTCGCGTGCTTTCAGTTCGTTCAATGTGGTCTGGTCGTTGATACCCCAACGTTTCAGGTCGACCCAACGCACACACTCCATGGCAAGCTCCAGAGCGCGTTCTATCTTCAGGTGTTCGCGGAAAGCATCTTTGTTGGTGCTGATCTGGGAGCCGTTGTAGTATTTGCTATCCTCTATGTTGGGCAGATTGACGCGGTTGCGTACGCGGTTGAGGCATTCAATGGCTTTTGAAGGCGGTGTGGCATTCAGTTCGTTGAGTGCTTCAGCATACAGTAACAGCATATCGGCATAACGCAGGGAACGGAAGTTATTATCATTCCAGTAATACAGTGGGGAGGCATCTGTACTATATTTCTTGATGAAAACGCGGTTGCCCCAGTCGCTGTTCCATGGAGAGCCGTATATCAACTGGTTGGGGTATTCAGGGAAGTCGGAGGCTGCACCATCATACCACAGTGTGTAGAACAAGCGGGAATCGTTCTTTCCATCCGTTGTTTGTTCGCGCTTGTAGTAGTCCACCAGCCAGCGTCTTGCTTCGATGTTGTTCCAGCCGATTCCGGTAGGAGCCTGGTTCATTTCAATCTGTGTACCCAGTTGCGCATTCGGGTCCAGGTAGTTGTCTGTCTGGTCGAAGCCCACCTTGTTGGTCAGAGAGAAGTGAATCTCATACAGTGACTCTTTGTTATCTTCCGTATAGTTGCTGAAATTATCAGCCCAATTGGATACCAGTGTGTAATAGTTCTTTCCTTCGCCATCAACGAGCCATTCGAGACATCTTTTGGCATCTTCCCATTTGTGATGCTGTGCATAAGCTTTGGCCAGTAATCCGTAGGCGGCGCCTTTCGTTGGGCGGCCGTAGTTATTGGCGTCGCGTGTGGAAGGGAGTTTGGTGATGGCATCTTCCAGGTCTTCTTCTATTTGTATCAAGACTTCGTCAGCGCTAGCCTGCATGGGCTTATCGGCTGCTGAAGAGGTATTTAGCACGAGAGGTACATTATCCCACAAGGCAGTAAGGTAGAAGTAATAGAAAGCACGCAGGAACTTAGTTTGCCCAATGAGGTCATCCTTGTGCGTTTCATTACTGAACGGTACGTTACCTATATGGTCCAATACTTGATTAGCACGGAAAATGGCAGTATAGTGTTCTCGCCATATCTTGGTATTGACTTCTGAGAAGTTATAATCGGTAAAGATGAACTTGGTGTACTCGTTCAATTCGGTCCATCCGGCATAACTTACGCCTTCGTCCGCCATACCTATCATCTGTGTATAGATATTACGTGTCCAGGTTCCCTGACGGTAGAACATTCCGTATACGGCTACTACACCGGCTTCGATGTCAGATTCTGTCTTCCAGTATACGCCTGTACTCAGGGTGTTTTCATTTTGCAGATCGAGTAAAGAAGGGTCGCACGACGTAAATAATGCCGTGACACCGCATAATATATAAAGAGCTATTTTTTTCATTTCAGCAGTATTTAGAAAGTGAATGATAATGCAAACTGAACAGCGCGTGGGTTAGGGAACGAACAATAATCTGCTCCCATAGTGAAGATGCCGCTGTCTGCAAATTCAGGATCCAGGCCGGAGTATCCGGTAAAGGTCACCAGGTTCTGTAAAGTAACCGATGCACGGAGTCTTTCTAATCCAATCTTCTTAATGTAACGGGTAGGTACTGTATAACCTAATGTAATATCGCTCAGGCGGAAGAATGAACCGTTTTCCAACCAGCGGTCCTGATCGCTTCGACTGTTGCGGGAGTCTCCGTATACAATGCGCGGACGGTCGTTAACCGGGTGCTCTTGTGTCCAGGGGATAATGCCGTTGAAGTTGTTCTGGTTGTTGGCAAAGTCACCGGCTGCTGATGCCGAACCGTTCCATACTTTCTGCCCGAAGCGACCGTAGCCGTTGATGTTCAGGTCGAAGCCTTTGTAGGATGCACCGAGACTTATTCCTAATTCAAGTTTGGGCCAAGGGCTGCCTACTATCTGGCGGTCTTCGGATGATATATTGCCATCGCCGTTGTAGTCGTCATACTTAATATCACCTGGCAAAGCATTAGGTTGTATGATCTTGCCTTCTGAGTTTACATAGTTCCGTACTTCTTCTTCTGACTGGAAGATACCATTCATCTTGTAGAGATACCACATACCGAGCGGTTCACCGATTACGGTTTTGGCAAGAGTCGTATTGTAGACTGTTTGTCCGTATCCCAAATCAAGTACTTTATTTTTGATATGTGAAATGTTCAGTGAAGCGGAGTAGGCAAAGTCGCGAATCTGATCGTTCCAGCCGATTTCCATTTCAAATCCTTTATTTTCCAGGCTACCAGCATTCACGGCAGGTGCACCACCTTCATTACCCGAACTCATCAGGATGGGGAGGTAAACCAAGAGGTCTTTACTCTTTGAATAGAAATACTCAGCACTTAAACGGAAACGGTTATTGAATGCAACCAGGTCGAAACCGACGTTAGCGGTTGTTTTCTTTTCCCAAACCAGGTCATTGTTGGTTAACTGAGATTGAGTCATACCAATCAATATGTTTTCCGGACTTCCGAATACGGCGCGCGGAGCTGTGTTGATGGTGGACTGGTAGTCCCAATAACCGATACTACTGTTACCGAGAGTACCGTAATTGGCACGTATTTTCAGGTCATCAATCCAAGGTACATTGAAGAACTTCTCGCCACTAATACGCCAGCCCAATGAAACGGAAAGGAAGTTTCCCCAACGGTCATTCTTAGGTAGGCGGGAAGTACCGTCACGACGGGCTGTTACTTGTGCCAGGTATTTGTCGGCATAGGAGTAGTTGATGCGTCCAAGATAAGATATCAATGCTGATTCGCCATAGCTACCGCCTGCGGTGGTATTTCCGGTGGCAGCATCCAGAGATGTGATGTATTTGTCGCCTATCGTCAATGGATCGAGTTTGGTAATCCAACGTTTTTCTTCGTGGAACTTATTGTAAGTGATACCAAACAGTGCATTCACATCATGTTTACCGAATTTATGCTTAAAATTGTAGGTTTGCTCAATCAGTATATCATGATTCTTGGCACTATCGTAACCCAGATGCGCGGCATCGTCACCTTGTCCCATAACCCAATTACCTTTCTTGCGCAGGGAGTTCGTAACGCCCATATAACTTTTATAGGCAACATTCAGTTTTGCATCGAACATCCCAAAGAGTGAAATCTGCCCGTAGATGTTTCCGGTCAGGTATTCCTCTTCATTGTTTCGTATATACAAGTCCTGCATGGCTACTGAATTCAGGCCGTAAGAGTTGGCACGGTCTACATCGCCGTATCCGTATCCGCCGACATGTGACTCGTCATATACCGGAATAGTGGGTGGCATACCGATGAAGTCGCTCCAGGGATTACCGTTCAGTATCTTCCTGTCGGATTTGGTGTAGTAGAAATTCTCACCGTATGAGAAAATACCTTTCTGTCCGCTAGTGTTGATACGGAAGCCGTATTTGTCGTAACCGGTACGGTAGAGAGCACCATCATCGACCATGCGGTTCAGAGATGCGTAATACTTCACAGTTTTGGAACCTCCGGAAAGGGATACATTGTAGTTCTGCAATACACCTGTACCCAACATTTCATCTTGCCAGTCTGTATTTCCATCATAGTGGTTCTGGCGTTTTGTAACGCCTGAAACTCCTGCCAGGATGGCTTCGTCATAAGCACGGTCGTTATAAATCTTGTAAGTCTCTGCATCCATCAGGTCGTAGCGGGGGAGCCAACTTAGTGTCAGTTGTGAATCAAACTTCACTTTCAGGTCACCTTCTTTACCTTGCTTGGTAGTGATGATTACAACTCCATTTGCTGCACGTGAACCATAGATGGCTGCTGATGAGGCATCTTTCAATACTTGAATAGACTCAATGTCTTCTACATTGACACCCAAATCACTGCCACCATAGGCACCGTCGATGATGAATAACGGGTTGTTGTTGGTCAAACTACCCAGACCGCGAATGTTGATGGTGGCACTGGAACCCGGCTGTCCACTACTTGTAATCTTTACGCCCGAAGTAAGTCCGCGCATGGCTTCCACCACATTGCCCGAAACACGTTCGGCCAAAGCGTCTTCCTTTACCGTAGAAATGGAACCGAGCAGGTCTTTCTTCTTGACAGAGCCGTAACCAATTACAACTACTTCATCCAACATTTCATTTTCAGGCTCTAATGTGATGTTAATGACATTGTTAGTGCCTACTTTCACCTTTTGCTTGGTAAATCCGATAAAACTGAATTCGAGGGTAGCCCCCTGATTCACTTTGATTTCATATCTACCGTTGATGTCGGTGGTGGTTCCAAAGGTACGGTCACCGTCCTTCGCCAGAATGGATACTCCGGGAAGACTTTCCCCGGTATTATCGTTTACAGTGCCTGTGACGCTGACTTGTGCGTACAAATTGAGCGAGCACATGCAAAGACAGAATACTATTATTTGAATCGGTCTCATGTATTAAAATTTTAGAGGTTGAACGAAAAATATATTTTAGTTCAGGCAATTCCCTTCTCCTTTTTCACTCCGTGAGAAGTAGAAAAAGAAAGCGTTTATTTAGTAAGAGTGAGGAGCCGGTTAATTGGCTCCGGAGATGATAATTGCTCCTAAACCGGATATAAACAGAACGAACATGCAGGCCAGAAGAATATTTACCGTGCGGGAAGAACCTTTGAATTCTTTCCAGATAAATATGCCCCACAGGGCTGCGATCATGGGTGCTCCTTGTCCTAATGCGTAAGAGATAGCTGCACCGGCTTTTCCTGCTGCAATGTAACTGAGAGCCGTACCCAGTCCCCAAATAGCTCCTCCCAGCACTCCGACCATGTGTGTGCTGAACTTGCCTTGGAAATACTCCTTATAGCTCACCGGAGTACCTACAAACGGTTTTTTCATCACGATGGTATTGATAATGAAATTACTTATGAAGATACCTATTGCGAATATAAAGAATGCTGAATACGGAGTAGCCATTGTGGGGGTAGGTGACTCAAAATTGTTCAAGTCCATGGCGGCAGCAACAAACCGATAGAAGAAAGACATCAGTACACCGGCTATAATGGCAATGATAATCCCTTTCTTATTGGTGCTGCTTCCTTTCTGGTTCATCTTTCCGGCAGCTATGGCATTAAATATTATAGCCAATACGACGAGTGCCACACCACTGAACAGGATTACTGCATCGCCTTTAGGTTCACCGAAATAATTGACGAAAACACCTAATACCAAGGCTATGCCGACTCCTAACGGGAATGCTACCGTAAGCCCTGCCATAGAGACGGAAGCTGATAAAAGGATGTTGGACAGATTGAATATGACGCCTCCTGCAAAAGCACTTGCATAGTTCTCCATACTGATCTGCTTCAAATCTTCAACAAAACCGCGTCCGGCATCTCCCGTGCTGCCCAGAGTGAAACCTAAGAGGAGAGAGAAGGCAAGGATACCGATTACGTAATCCCAGTAGAACAATTCGTAACGCCAGGTTTTCCCGGCAAGTTTCTGTGTATTACCCCACGAACCCCAGCAGAGCATCGTGACAACGCAGAAAATAACTGCTAATGAATAACTGTCGACTATAAACATGGTATTAGATTTTAAATTACTATTTATAAAACATCAATTTCTTTACGATAGGGTAGGGAGGGCTGGGCTCCCATTCGGGTCACAGTGATGGACGCACATTTATTGGCGAATTTAACTGCATCCAACACATTTACATCTTCGGATAAAGCAACGCACAATGCACCACAGAAAGTATCTCCCGCTGCTGTTGTGTCTACGGCTTTGACTTTGGGTACGGGTACTTCATGGAATGTATCTTTTTCTTTAATCAATGCTCCTTTGGAACCAAGGGTGATAACTACGATGTCCACTCCTTTGGCACTGATGATATCCGCAGCCTTGCGTGCGCTTTCCCAATCGGTTACTTTGACGCCGGAGAGGATTTCAGCTTCCGTTTCATTGGGGATGATCATGTACAGGTTCTGTAGTAGTTTGTTGGAGAGCGCACGGGCAGGTGCTGGGTTTAGTATCACCTTGATGCCTTGTTCGCTGGCTATCTGGGCGGCATATTCCACTGTTTCAATAGGGATTTCCAATTGCATCAGCAGGATATCGCCTTTTTCTATGGTAGGCTGTGCCTTCCGGATGTCTTCGGGACTCAATGAACCATTGGCTCCGGAAGCGATGGCAATGCTGTTTTCTCCGTTCATATCCACCATAATTAATGCTACGCCCGAGGGGAGTGTGGGGTCTGAATAGATATTCTCAACATGAATACCTTCGTCTTCGTACTGTTCTATGGAACGTTTGCCGAACAAGTCATTTCCGGTTTTGGCTATGAAATGCACATTTCCTTTCAATCTGGCAGCGGCTACGGCCTGGTTGGCTCCTTTGCCTCCGGGATTCATCATGAAACTACCGCCTATGATTGTTTCTCCTGGTACAGGAAGACGATCGGCTTTGATGACCATATCTGTATTACAACTGCCTATTACAATGATATTTTTGCTCATGGTTACTTTATTAGTTTTAAGATTGAATAATTGAATATTGGATACTGTGCTTTCTTTTTCTATTCCAAAAGTATGCGATACTTAGTACATAAGCAAACAAAAAACTATGATTTTTAATACTGGTAAAATGAATATAATTATAAATTGATACATTTAAATAATTGATATATAAATATATAATAAATGGTTGATCGTAATGAATATGATATTAGTAATATTGGTAAAGCCTATATTATTCCGTGAAAATATTGCTTGCTTTCATTTTTTTCTCTACCTTGCTATCGTAAAAGATGTGTATCTAAAAAAATCTGCTAATACTATGCTAAAGTCCGAATCCCTCATTCATCTGATTAATAATCTCACTAAACAGGAGAAGAAAGAATTCTCCCTGTATATCTCTAATAAACCGGAGAAGGATTATATCTTTCTTTTCAGGTTGATTGATGATAAAAAATTAAGTGATCCCGAAGAATTGAAGATGTCTTTTCTGACAGCTAAACCTACTTCTTCATTTAATACGGTAGTTATTTATTTATTTGATTTGTTGATAGACATATTGACCCGGTTGCGGACAGAGCAGGACAGTTATTATCTCTTGTTCAATGAATTGCTGCACGCAAGGGTTTTGTATGAGAAATCCATGTATCAGGAATGCTTTCAGGTATTGAAAAAGGTAAAAGAGAAAGCGGTGTATTATGAGAATCACTTTGCGTTGTTGGTAGCGCAAAGGCTGGAACTGAACTATCTTCTGACATTGGATTTTGAAGATATGGATGAACAAAAGCTGCTGAATAAGCAATATAAGATGAATAATACATTAAAAAGTATCCGCCAACTGAATGAGCAGTCTTCACTGTATGAGCTGTTGAAGTATAGAATGATAAACAGAGGGGCTTCGAGGTCACTTGAGGAAACTCAGAAATTAGATGACTTGGTAACCAGTGAAATCAGTATTGTAGCAAGTGCAGGCGTTGAGAACTTTGAAATAAAAAAGAATCATCAGTTATTCCAGGCGAATTACTTTATCACAGTAGGGGATTACAAAGCAGCATTTAACTCGTTTGTAGAATTGAACAAGCTCTTTGAAGAGAACAGCCATTTGTGGAATAATCCTCCGGTCTATTACCTGATGACGGTGGAAGGTATGCTGGAAAGTCTGCGTATCATGCACAATTATGAGGGCATGAATTATTTCATTGAAAAGTTGGGGAAGTTGTCTTCGCCATCATCCAGTTTCCAGCTGAATGTTATGTATGTGATCTTTATCTACCGGTTGTTTTCGTTTATTGATGCAGGTGATTTCGATAAAGCAGGAATATGGATTGCTGAACATCAAACCTCGTTGATTGATAAGATGCTACTGCTGAAGGAGCAACAACAGGCGGAAATGTCATTGTATATTGCTCTGATCCATTTAGGAAATGGGGAGTACAGGAAAGCCCGGAAACGGCTGAGTGCGACTATCGGTAGAGGTCATTTATATTCTCTTCCGTTGTTTCGTACCATTAGGATCGTGAATGTGATGATTCATTATGAATTGGGGGATGTAGACTATATTCAGTCTGAAATTCGCTCTATCAAGCGGGAAATGTCCAAAAACAAGGGATATAATCTGAAGGTGGAATCCTTTTTGCTTAAGTTCCTGAATTATTCTTTCGCTGATACGAATCGGAAAAAGCGTGCGGAGATATGGGAAAGTATGGCGGAAGAAGTCCATGCCTTGTATGCAGATAAATATGAAACTCAGATTCTGCGTAAGTTCGACTTTGTGGCATGGGTTGAGGCTAAGATATTTGAGGTGCCTTTGAGTGATATTCTGAAGCGGGAACACGCTTCAAAGAGTAAATGGCAGCATCGATAGAATGAATGAGGATGTATCAAAATAAGAATTGTACATCCTCATTCATTCTATTTCTATGCTTTCTTCTTTCCGTAGAAGAACATGAAGTACACGCCTATAATCACGAACGGAACGCTGAGCCATTGTCCCATATTCAGTGACATGCTATTCTCGAAATCTACCTGGTTCTCTTTCAGGAATTCCACGAAGAAGCGGAATACGAATATCTCTGTGAGACAGAGGCCGAAGAAGAAACCACGGTGTAATTTCTTGCCATAATTCTTATACAAGAAAATCATGATCAGGAAGAATATGAAATAAGCGATGGCCTCGTAAAGCTGTGCCGGATGGCGGGGGAGCATATCTACCCGTTCGAATACGAAAGCCCAGGGTACATCGGTTGCTTTACCTATGATTTCGGAGTTCATCAGGTTGGCGAGGCGGATGAAGCAGGCGCAGATAGGGGTGGACACGGCTATCATGTCCAGCACATCCATATAGTGCATCTTAGTTTTGCGGCAGTACATCCACAGGGCAATAATCAATCCGAGTGTTCCGCCATGACTGGCAAGACCTGCATAACCGGTCCATTTCCAACCACCATCGGGCAAAAACTGTATGGGTAATATCATTTCCCAGAAATGATGCAGGTAATATTCCGGCTGATAGAATAGGCAGTGCCCTAATCGTGCTCCGATGAGAATACCGAAGAAGCAATAGAAGAACAGCGGTTCGAACTTGTCGTCACCAATTTTTTTGTCTTTATACTGGTAACGAACTACAAAATAGGAGCATGCGATGCCAATGACCCACAATAGGCCGTAATAACGGACGGGTACATGACCGAACAGGTTGAACAGTTCGGGGTTGGGGTTCCAGTTGATGGTTAGTAATGAGAGCATATTTTCAATATATTTGGTTTACAAATGAGCTTATTTACTTTTTATTGCTTGTTTTTCCCATAAAAGAGCATGAAATATATTCCGATGATAACGAACGGAACGCTGAGCCATTGCCCCATGTTGAGAGTCATTGTATTCTCGAAATCCACTTGGTTTTCTTTCAGGAACTCTACAAAGAAGCGGAAGACGAATATTTCTGTCAGGCAAAGTCCGAAGAAGAAACCTCGGTGCAGCTTTTGGCCATGGTCTGATTTCTTATATAAGTAAATCATTCCCAGGAAGAAGATAAAGTAGGCGATTGCTTCGTAAAGCTGTGCCGGATGGCGGGGTAGCATATCTACTTGTTCGAATACAAAAGCCCAAGGCATATCGGTTGGCTTGCCAATGATTTCGGAGTTCATCAGGTTGGCAAGGCGGATACAGCAGGCGCAGATGGGGGTGGCTACGGCTATCATGTCCAGCACGTCCATGTAGTGCATCTTGGTTTTACGGCAATATAGCCACAGGGCGATGATTAGTCCGAGGGTGCCGCCATGACTGGCAAGTCCCTTGTAGCCTATCCATTTCCAGCCTTCGCCTGGAAACTGCCTGATGGGAAGTATCATTTCTATGAGATGATTCTGATAATAACTCCAATCGTAGAAGATGCAGTGCCCTAACCTTGCTCCGAGGGTGATGCCGATTACGCAATAGAAAAAGAGCGGGGTGAACTTGTCTTCACTGATTTTCCTATCCCGGTATTGGCGCTGGACTATGATGCAGGAAAGTACGATGCCGATACCCCACAGTAGCCCGTAATAGCGAATGGGGAAACTTCCGAAGAGGTTGAACAGTTCGGGATCGGGATTCCAATTGATGGTGAGCAGTGATGGCATAAATGTATCTGATTATATGGTTTATTGTTTTGGTTTTATAAAGCCGATAGGGTTTCTGGTGCTATCTGCCAGCCTTTTCTGGGCTTGCAGTTCGGCAAGGGTTTGGTTGATTAGCTCCAGTTGCATACGGGTGTCTTCGTTGATGTCGTTGTAATCGGTGAAGACTTCTTCGATGTAGGATTTGAGTTCCTTCAGTTCTTCCTCCAATTGGCCTATTCTATCTGTGGGGGGAGTAGAGATGAGGCGGCGAGTGGCAACGAAGGTACGCATGATGGCAATGTTGACTTCAATGGCGATTGAAGAGTTAAGCACGCTACTTAACATAGCGACTCCCAATTCTGTAAATGCATAAGGATTTCGTCTTAATCCCATTTTGATAGAATTGGAGGTCACAAGTTGTGACTTCCAATTTTGAGTTTCTTCGTTGGTTAGTTGAAACATAAAGTCGTCAGGAAAGCGTTCTATATTACGTTTTACTGATTGATTGAGAACTTTTGTTTCGACTCCGTATAAGTCCGCTAAATCCCTGTCAAGCATCACTTGTTGCCCTCTTATTTCGTATATTTTACTCTGTATGATTACTGTTAATTCCATCTGCCTTTTTTATGTTGGGATGCATAAATAGTATTTCATAGGTTACTGCCTTATTTGAAGTCGCAATTTGCGACTTCAAGATTTGAACTTCTCCGCCACCATCCTGTACGTCGGAATATCAATCCCCTGTTCTTCTGCGGCAGCAATCATATCAAAAAGCAACCCTTGCACCTCACTTTCGTGTCCCTTAGCCATATCCTTCTGCATGGAAGCGGTACTTTCCGGGTCCAGTTTGTCGATAACTTTAAGATTATATTCTACAATGTCTTCCTTGAAGTCAATACCAAGTTTAGCGCCCAGTGCGGCACTCTCGCGCGACAGTCCGATAAACGTATCGCGCACCTCTCCAGGTTTCTGTACTTCGCCCATAGGCACATCGTAATAAGCTCCGGTGACAGCCATAGCAGAGATGAAAGACCACTTCACGAAAGTGTCCCGGTTGATGTCGGGAGATATCTCGGCTTTGATGCCGCTTTCCTGCAAGTCCTGTTGTATAGTTTCCAACGTTCCACGGGGAACAACCGTGCCTTTGTGTGCACCGTAAACCAGACGGAATATCTTGCCCATTTGCGTGATTTCTCCTTTGCCGGACACGAAGCCGACAATGTAGATGCAACCGTCCAGAACCGTCACTCCGGGCACCAGGCGCTGAATGCGGAGACCTGTGCCGTAGACATTGAGAATAGGGATTACGACCGTGTTCTTGTGGGCGGAGCGTTTTATCAACTCCGTTATCGAATCTATGGAATAGCCTTTGACGCATACAAAGATGACGTCGGCTTTGCCTGTATATTCTTCGGCGGTATAGGCTTTGATGGGTAGTGTATGTTCGCCTTTCAGGTCGGAGTGCAAACGCAATCCGTGTTCGCGTATGGCAGCCAGATGTTCACCGCGGGCAATGCAGGTCACATATTTGCCGGCAAGGGACAGAAAGGCGGCGATACTGCCTCCCACGCCGCCTGTTCCGGCTATAAGGTATTTCATATTATTGTTTTCCATTTTGCAATGTACTATTTTACGTAGATTTCTTTTTTCATATAGTAAAGTCGTCCTACCTTATTTTCTGCTTCATCAATACGGGGACTTCTTTACCGTGCAGTATGGATTCGGGCTTTGCCTTTTCCATCCATTGGTAGAAGCGTGTCAGGCTCATGGGACGGGCGTGTTTCTGATAGGTGGGCAGACCGCTTTTCATGGCGATATGTGCATAAGCGACACTACACAGAAGCATGACGAGCAGAGTGGAGAAAGGTTGCTTCATGGTTGGTTTGCAGTATTATTCTGTGATTAAATCGCCCGCCACTTGGCGGACGATTTATAATGAGTTCTGTAAATCAGACGTTGAACCGGAAGTGCATGATATCTCCATCCTGCACCACGTATTCTTTGCCTTCCACGCCCAGCTTTCCGGCTTCGCGTACGGCGGCCTCGCTGCCATACTGGATGAAGTCTTCGTACTTGATAACTTCGGCACGGATGAATCCTTTTTCAAAGTCGGTATGGATAACTCCGGCGCATTGCGGAGCTTTCCAGCCTTTC
The DNA here is from genome assembly GCF_000172175.1 of Bacteroides intestinalis DSM 17393. NCBI lineage: Bacteria > Pseudomonadati > Bacteroidota > Bacteroidia > Bacteroidales > Bacteroidaceae > Bacteroides > Bacteroides intestinalis. The sequence continues at coordinate 424,371 of NZ_ABJL02000007.1, forward strand.
TGGTAGGTCCATGCTCTCACTTCCATTTCTCCGGCGGTGATGAAGGTTTCCAGATTCAGCAATTGGTAGGCCGATTTAATCAGGCGGCTTACGCCGGATTCTTTTAATCCTACTTCTTCGAGGAACATCTGGCGGTCTTCGTACGTTTCCAGCTCGGCGATGTCGGCTTCGGTCTTGGCGGCTACAATCAGGATTTCGGCATTTTCGTCCTTCACTGCTTCGCGCACCATTTCCACGTATTTATTGCCATTCACTGCGCTTGCCTCGTCCACGTTGCAGACGTACATCACCGGTTTACTGGTCAGGAGGAAAAGCTCTTTGGCAATCTTCTGTTCGTCTTTGGTCTCGAACTGCACGGTGCGTGCGCTTTTGCCTTGTTCCAGTGCCTCTTTATACTGCACCAGTACATCGTAAGCCAGCTTGGCAGTTTTGTCGCCACCTGTTTGTGCTTGCTTCTGCACTTTCTGGATGCGGCTTTCAATGGTTTCTAGGTCTTTCAGTTGCAACTCGTAGTCGATGATTTCCTTGTCGCGCACCGGGTTGATGCTTCCGTCCACGTGTGTCACGTTTTCATCGTCGAAACAACGCAGCACATGGATGATAGCATCCGTTTCACGAATGTTCGCGAGGAATTTGTTACCCAGTCCTTCGCCTTTGCTGGCACCCTTTACGAGTCCGGCAATGTCCACGATTTCCACCGTAGTGGGCACGATGCGTCCCGGATGTACCAGTTCGGCGAGCTTCGTCAGGCGCTCATCGGGTACGGTGATTACACCCACATTCGGTTCTATTGTACAAAAAGGGAAGTTTGCCGCCTGCGCTTTTGCGTTGGACAAACAGTTGAAAAGCGTCGACTTGCCTACATTTGGCAGACCGACAATACCACATTGTAAAGCCATTATCTATTTCGTTATTACTTTGTTTTCTGCCTGCAAAGATAGGTATTCTTCTGTTTATTGCCTTATGGATTGTACATTTTTACCATTGGGGGTATTGGTTTTACTCTGAGATTAGTGGTAAATGCAGGTAGGTTTGTTTTTGAGGGAACGGGAATAGAACTTAATCAGTGAAATCCATATCTAAAATATATTCATAGCTTTTCCGGATATGAATAAAGTGTGATAGAGTGGTAGGGTGATAAAGTGATAGTGGAATAATACTCTGTGATATATAACGCAGCTACTTTATCACCCTATCACCTTACCACTTTATCACTCCTTTTGTTCCTTTCTTTCCCGATATGAACACAATCCAATTCCTGATCCGCATAAATAATATTAAGTTTCAGAGGTTAAGCTGCCGCATCGCCACTTTTATCCCTTTTCGCTGCGACGGTTAAGGAAAATTGTAGTAGGTACTTATTCTTTCCACCATGGAGAAAGTTGCTTTCCATCACGGGGAAACTTTCTTTCCACCATGGTGGAAAGAAAGAAACTCCACGGTGGAAAGAATAAGCGTTCGGAAGGAAAAGGCTAACCGTTGGAAGGGAAAAAGCATAGGAATGCCTAAGAAAGGAGTTAGCTATTGCATTTAGTTCATTTCTGCACGGTAATGAATCAGACGGCTGGTGATGAGTGATTTAAAATAAAAATAGGACAAAATGTATCAAGGTAAATAATTTATAACTATATTTGCCCAGTGTTCACTATAGCGTAGTGAACTTGTTATATTTAACAAAAGCGTTATTGAAATTATCTTCATACATCAAACTTCGCAACTTTGATTAACACTCGAAGATAATAATAACAACGCTCACGTCTTTGTTATATACCTGCATCTTCTTCCACGAGAGGAGTGGTGCGTCTATATACATAATTGACGTGAGTAGCTGTTGTTTATCCGGGTGTGAGGCATTGCGAAGGCCTGATGTATGGGTAAACAGATACGGCGACTCACGTTTTTTTATGTTAAACTTTAAACAATTAAGTGTATGACAACAGACAAGCAAACCCAGAAAGAGACCTACGAAGCCCCTTCCATGGAAGTAATCAAAATGGAGAATGAAGGTGTAATCGCGGCAAGCAGCGAAGGTTACAACCCCGTTCAAACGAAATCTTACTCTAACAGAACTTCTACACGCAACTATGGCTCTGCATCAAGCAGTGATTTGGAAGATTTAATCAATGACATTCTAACCATAGAAAACTAAGGAGGAACTTTATTATGCTAAGACTACGAAAACTCATGCAAGTTGCCTGCACGGCAACTGTTGCTTTAACCGTATTCAGTTGCAGTCAGGACGAATTTGAAATGACCAATGGGAAAGGGAACACCACTATTATGGCCACCTTTGAAGGTGCAGGCGGCAATACCCGTACCACAGTAAACGACCTATATCAGATTGTATGGCAATCCACCGATGCATTGGCATTGTTCTGTACGGACTATTCTAAAACGACGCTTAATTATCAAAGCGGTGTGGGAACAACCTCTGCGACTTTCACCGGAAGTGTAGAAAGTGGCAAGACTGCATCTTTCTCCATCTATCCTGATCAATCGGATATGAGTGTAACCAACAATGCGTTGACTATGACCTTGCCCGCCACCCTCAAAAAATATGCCGGTTCGAGCAATGGTCCGATGTATGCAAAAGTAACGGATGCTGGTAATTTAAGTGCTCTTTCCTTCAAGCATATGGCAGCCTTGATTAAGCTGACGGTAAACAAAATACCGGCGGATGCCACGATTTTCAAGATTACCGCATCCAATAATATCGCGGGAACTTGCACGGCAGACTTAAGTGCGGAATACCCTGTATTGACAATAAAGGATGAAAGAGCCAGCAAGACTATCACTGCTACTTTCGATGCTTCATCAAGCACTACTTCACGGAGTTTCTACATTCCATTACCCATAGGTACTTATCAATTCATCACAGCCGAACTGACCAATGGAAGCGACAAAGTGTACTTTACCAAGACTTTGAATGACAAGACGCTTAACCGCAGAGACTTGCTGGAAGTTCCGGCTTTAGACTGTGTTACGGTAGAGGCAACCACACCAACTGCACTTAACGAAGCTTTAGCAGATAGTAGTAACCTTCCGCAGACAGCACCGGAGAAAAAAACTACTACAGACATTGCCATAACCGGAGAGTTTGCCACAGCAGAACAAAGTACCGGAATCGAGATACCTGTAGTGAAGAACTCCGATATTAATCTGGCTTTTAATTCAGTCCCCGGCACAAGCAACGGGGCATTACAACTGACGGACAAGAATAAGGAAAGCCAGACGGACCCTGCAGAAATAGCCACTAACAAAGTCTCACTGGCAATTCCGGAGGTAAGCGACGGTGGAACCAGCGCCCCTTCTGTCGCTATTGATATGCCCCGAACAACCGTTACATTGAGTGCGGTGGGTGCAACGTCTACCTACAATGAAGTGACCGTTACCACCGCCAAACAAACATTAGTGGTGAATGCTGGGGTAACGGTTAAGAAACTAATCATCAAAGGCGGTAACGTAGAAATCTATGGAACAGTAGAAGAATTGGTGCGTGATGGCAGTAACAGTGCAACTGTGGATGTCGCTTCTTTTGGAGCCGCAAACATCAAAGCGGTAACCAATCCTGAGAACTTTAAACTCACTTCTACTTGGGATGGAATCTCTCAGGTGGAAGCTACAAACGGTAATATCTATACGGCTGCACAACTGGCATTTTATCAATCGAAGACAGCCCCCAACGACGTTAATTACAAATCACTTCCGGTGACATTGACTGCTGAAACAACTACTCTGTATGCTGATGTTGACCTTGCCGATAAGCCGTGGTTGGGTATGGTTATCAATGGAAAAATATTCGAAGGAAAGAGTCATACTATTAAAAACTTGAATATGAGCCAGTATATCATGAACCAGCAGGAAACCAAGTATACCCCACAGGCTTGTATTGGTCTGTTTGCTGTTGTATATGGTGCTGCCACCATCAAGGATATCACACTGGACAAAGTAACCATTCGTCCCGATGCCTCAGTTTCTCCCAAATGGGTAGGCGCACTGGTGGGCTATTCAAGAGGTAATGTTACCAAGTATGAGAATTGCATTGCCAAAAATGTGGAGATCTTTACCCATGGTGCAGCCTCTTACCGTGTAGGTGGTCTGATTGGCTATATCGAAGCGGATGGAGCGGCAGCTAATACTGCAACGGCCACACTGAAAGGCTGTAAAGTAGAGAAGGCCTCTATAGCGGCATCCTTCGGGTATGGAGGGTTGGTAGGTTCCATGTATGACAGTGTGACGTTTGAGGATTGTTCTACAAAGAATATCACTCTGAGCCTGAACGGTGAATGTGATAACACTTACGGATATGTGTCCGGCTTTATCGGCGATATTGCCAATAGTGGCACCAAGGCGCGAACTGTCATCATCAAGAACTGTACTACAGATGCTTTGACTAATGAAACTGCTTTGAAAGTTCCGATGGGTGGCTGTAAATGGTGCGGTATTGTAGAGCCGGAATCAGTTCCTAATTTTACGATCAAAGTAACGGAGAATAGCGGAACAGAAAAAACGTTAGTTGCTGGTACGGACTTTAATATAGTCAATAATATTCCCTGGGATGGCAGCTGCGCCTTTGAACCGAAATGCGAAAACAATATTTATGCTATCACTGCTCCCAGCGAGCTGGCGTGGATAGCAAAACAAGTAGAAAAGAACAATACATTTGAAGGAAAAACGATTCAACTGTCCAATGATCTGGATATGGGTAATAAAAGCTGGAAACCAATAGGGGATAATTCAGCGCATAAAACGATTAACATGGATAAACAAGAGGCTGAATACGTGAAAACCGTGAAATACTTCAAAGGCACTTTCGATGGCAACAATAAGACTATCAGTAATCTTACGGTCAATCACAAATATCCTGGAGCCGGTCTGTTGGGCAATGTACAAAATGCAGTCGTTAAGAATCTGAACGTCACTAATGCCACTATTAATGGAAGTTCCAAATGGACAGCCATCGTAATAGGCTTTTCCAATGGAAGTCTGACGGTAGAAAACGTAAAGGTCAGCAATTCTGAGATTAATATGGAAAGTGATACGGATGGTGCTGTAAAACTGGCAGGTATTGTGTCTTATATGAATGGAAACAATACTGAAGATATCCATTTGAAAGGATGTTCTGTATCTGATTTTACAATTAACGGTGGAAGTTATAACATTGCCGGATTGGCGGGGTATATTATTAAAGCCAAATCATTCATCATAGAGAATTGCCAGACAAGCAATATAACGCTAAAGGTGTCTGATGCTAAATATGTCAATAAGGTAAACTATAGCTCGCCATTCCTTGGTTGTTTCGGGGTTACGGCAAGTAAGAATTCAGCCGTATTTAAGAATAATACGGTCAGCGGAACCTATACCTATAATGGTAGTACGGTCAATCTGAGTAGTTTTACTATAAGCGATGCTGGTAAGGCAAATGATAGTAATTATAGTAGTTTTGTCTGCGCTCCACTATTTGGAGATTGCGATGCTACAAGTATGGACATTACTATTAATGACAATGTTTATGCTTATAGCAATGGAAAATACATTCAGAAGCAGGATTAAAATAATTACTTAACAGATAGAAGAGGATGTGTCATATGATAGCAGTTCAAGTTGACACATCCTCTTTTTCTTTTAAAAGGGTAGAATTGCATAAATTCTGAGATATATTCTCTGTTTTATATATGGCTCTATTCCTTATTCTTTTTCCTCGGCAAGCAACTGTTGGAAGATACTCCTCAACTGTGCTTCGTCTGCGATAATCTTTTGCAGTTCTTTCAGCTTTTCTGCATTCTTTGATTTCGGAAACCAAAGTTTCAGATATCCACCCGGTGCATATTTCTCCATCAGATGCTGGCGGAAACGTTGGTAGTGCCATTCTTTTTCCGCTTCCGGTTTCTGTTTTAATCCGTATTGCACGGTGCGGCGTAAGGTGATTACGGGGTCAATCACACGATCTGCCTCTGCCACTATTTTGCCATAAATGCTTCGCGGTTTGTGATCGGTAGATGCCCGATGGTCTTCCACCGCCTCTTTCATGGTTTCTATTTCTTCCTCACTGAACCATTGGCAGAGCATTTTGTCTTGTTTCAGAATCTCTCCTGAGATGAGATGATGTGTAGCACGATCCCGACAAAGTCCTGTATCATGGTATGCGGCAATGGTATATGCCATGCTTTCGTTCACATTATATTCCTTGGCAAGTGCGAGGCTTTCTTCTATAACAGTACGTACGTGTGCGAGGTTGTGTGCCTTGTCAAAGTGCTCGTGACGGGGAATAATCTCTGTTTCAATGTAGTGGGTGAGGGTAGCAGGTATCATAAATAGGTTTTGTTTAGGCAGGCAAAGTTATGAAAAAAGCCGAAATACATCACGTATTCCGGCTTTCACTTGGTGTACAAAACTTATAAAGGTTTCGGTTTGTTCAATTTGTTTGTTAGATTTTTAAGAGAGTATCTGCTGTTTTTACAGATTTGGATTGTCCATTGTAACCGTCATTTCGGGAACAAGGACATATGCTTTTTGTTTGTTATTCCACTTATAATAAGTAGTAGTGAGAGTTTTTCCTTGATAAGCGTAGCAAACGCGAAGGTCGTTTTCCCAAGCATTCTTTCCGCTGTTCCATTTCATAGTCTCGCTTTCAGTCATGCGTTTTTGGTCATCATATTTATAACTATGCTTCATATAATTTGCTAAAGTACCACCGTCCATTTTGTAAACGGTCTGTCCAACCATTACTCCATCTTTCTCTTCCGAATTGTAAATGAGGTTGTTTTTGTTAGCTGCAGAAGCTGCAATGCCACCAAATAGAATAACTGCTGATAATGCAACTGTTTTTAAAAATACTTTTGTTTTCATGGTTCTATATGTTTTTAAGTTATCTCTTACTATATTCTATCATTATGTCATTAAATTCGCTGCAAAGGTACGTATTATATTGACATAATAGCGATAAATAGATTAAATATAGTCAAAATGTTAGCATGAATGGGTTTGTTATGTTTTCTTTTTGCCAATATTAATGATAAAAAAATATCCGGTAGCGATGTTGCCGGATATTCTGGTGAGCAAACTGTATTTTGAATAGATTACTTCAGTTGCTTTCTGATTGTAAGTTAAATAAAGTTATAGTTGGATTTAGTGGGCCTTTAACCAGTTCTTTCCCCATCCACAATCGGCTCTCAGGGGTACGTGCATGCGATATGCGCGTTCCATCTCTTCGATTACAATTTGTTGCACAAACTCTTTTTCAGCCTCTGGAACGCTGAAATTTAGTTCGTCATGGACCTGTAAAATCATCTTAGCTTTCAATTTGTAACTTTGGAAGCGTTCATAGATGCGTGCCATGGCAACTTTGATGATATCGGCAGCGCTTCCTTGAATAGGTGCGTTGATAGCATTGCGCTCTGCATATCCGCGTACGGTTGCATTTCGCGAGTTGATATCAGGTAAGAAACGTTTGCGATGGAAAATGGTTTCCACATACCCTTGCTCACGCGCTACTTGGATACTTTTATCCATATATTCGCGTACCTGCGGATAAGTTTCAAAGTATCCGTCAATCAGTTCCTTAGCCTCTTTGCGGTCCACGTTCATACGTTCTGCCAGGCCAAAGATAGAGATGCCATAGATGATACCGAAATTGGCGGTCTTTGCCTTACGGCGCATATCGGGGGTGACGTCTTTGATATCTATTTTATATATTTTAGCGGCAGTGGCGGCATGAATGTCATAGCCGCTAAGGAATGCGTCGATCATATTCTTATCTTCGCTTAGATGCGCCATAATACGCAATTCTATTTGCGAATAGTCGGCAGAGAAGAACTCGCAATCATCATCCGGAATAAAAGCCTTGCGGATTTCCTTTCCATCTTCGTCACGGATGGGGATGTTCTGCAGGTTCGGATTGCTGGAACTGAGGCGTCCGGTAGCTGTGACTGCCTGGTTAAAGGAAGTATGGATGCGTCCGGTACGTGGATTGATCAATAGAGGAAGAGCATCCACATAGGTTCCCAGTAATTTCTTCAATCCACGGTATTCGAGTATCTTTCCAATGACCTCATGTTTATTGCGCAGGCTCTCCAGCACTTCTTCCGAAGTAACATATTGACCAGTCTTTGTCTTTTTTGCTTTATCTATAATCTTCAGCTTGTCAAACAGGATCTCACCTACTTGTTTAGGTGAAGCGATGTTGAATGTTTCACCTGCCAGCTCATAAATTTCTTTTTCGATCTCCTGCAGGCGGACAGTGAAGTGTTCGGACGTTTGCTTCAGTGTTTCGGTATCAATACGCACTCCGTTGCTTTCCATGTTGGCAAGCACACGTACAAGTGGCATCTCTATTTCATAGAAGAGGTGTTCCACGCCTTGTTTCTTTAATTCTTCCTCAAGAACGTTTTTAAGTTTCAGGGTAATGTCCGCATCTTCGCAAGCATATTTGTAAACTTCCTCCGGTGGGAGGTCGCGCATGTTCTTTTGATTCTTTCCCTTCGGTCCGATAAGTTCGTCGATATGGATAGTTTGATAGTGCAGATAAATTTCTGCCAGATAATCCATATTATGGCGAAGTTCGGGTTGCAATACATAATGTGCAAGCATGGTGTCGAAAAGTTCACCTTTCACTTCCACTCCGTAATTTTGAAGAACCAGAATATCGTACTTGATATTTTGTCCGACTTTCATTGAATTCTCATTTTCGTAGAGTGGTCGGAATTCATTTACTATTTTTAACGCTTCTTCCCGTTCGGGTGGAACCGGAACATAATAGGCCTGATTTTCGGTGTCGCTGAAACTCATTCCTACTAATTCTGCCTCCATTGGCTCAGCAGAGGTGGTTTCGGTATCTATTGAGAGAATTTTCGTTGTAAGTAACTTTTTAATAATTTCAGATCTTTTCTCTTCTGTATCAAGGAGTTGGTAGTCGAAATTGCTGGTTTCTAAACGCGCGAGATTCGATTTTTTTTCATCGTCCAGTCGGTCGCCCGCAAATTCTTCAAACAAATTGCCTTGAACCGGGCCATTATTTGGGGCAAAAAGCGGACCTGGTGAAAAAAGATCGGGAGCAGCGGAAGAAGGAGAGGGGGCATTACTTTTTTTGAGTACGCGATCAATGAGTGTACGAAATTCCATCTCTTCGAAAATTTTCCGAAGTTCTTCTTCGTTGGGTTCTTCACGAACGAGTGCTTTCATATCAAGTTTGATGGGAACATCAATTTTGATAGTTGCAAGAAATTTGGAGAAGGTAATCATTTCGCGATTGTTTTCGACTTTAGTCTTCAAGGCACCTTTCAGTTGGTCGGTGTGTTCCAGAAGGTTTTCGATGCTGCCGAATTCGCTGATTAGCTTTTGTGCGGTTTTCTCTCCTACGCCGGGACAGCCGGGTATGTTATCGGATGCGTCACCCATTAACCCCAACATGTCAATGACCTGCTGGGTCGATTGGATATCAAACTTAGCTTTTACCTGTTCTATACCCATGATCTCGAAACCACCTGTATGTTTGGGGCGGTACATGAATACATTTTCAGATACCAGCTGTCCATAGTCTTTATCCGGTGTCATCATATAAGTTGTGATGCCTTGGCGACCTGCCTCAGTAGCAAGCGTACCGATGACATCATCCGCTTCATAGCCCGGTACTTCCAGGATAGGGATGCGGTAGGCACGAATAATATCTTTTATAATAGGTACGGAGAGACGGATTGCTTCCGGGGTTTCTTCCCGCTGTGCTTTATACTGTTCGTAGGCCTCGTGCCGGAAAGTAGGACCTGCCGGGTCGAAAGCCACACCAATATGGGATGGATTTTCTTTTTTGAGTACTTCTTCAAGGGTATTTACGAACCCTAGAATGGCAGAAGTGTTGAAACCTTTGGAGTTGATCCGTGGACTCTTGATGAACGCGTAATAGGCGCGATATATCAATGCATAAGCATCGAGAAGAAACAATTTATCGTCAGAATTCATATATTTATCCTTTTTTTCATGGTAAAAGTACAAAAAAATACCGTATTAAGTGTTTTATTACTATTTTTGTCGGAAAATAGCGATGCATGGACACCTCATCACTCATAAAAACTCCGATAGCGGCAGAACTGGATGACTTTAAGAAACTGTTCGACAGCTCACTTACCAGTTCCAACTTTTTGTTGAATGAAGTTATATCTCATATTCGACAAAAGAATGGGAAAATGATGCGTCCGATGTTGCTGTTACTTATGGCAAAACTGTATGGCAGGATCTGTCCCGAAACACTTCATGCAGCGGTATCCCTTGAATTATTGCATACAGCCAGTTTGGTCCATGACGATGTGGTGGATGAGAGCACTGAACGTCGTGGTCAGTTATCGGTAAATGCAATCTATAATAATAAGGTAGCAGTATTGGTGGGCGATTATTTGCTGGCAACTTCACTTGTGCAAGTAGGCAAAACGCATAATTATGCTATTATTGAGGTGGTTTCCCGTCTGGGACAGAATTTGTCAGAAGGGGAGCTTCTCCAACTTTCCAATGTGAGCAGTCTTCAGTTTTCAGAAGAAGTTTATTTTGATGTAATCCGTAAGAAAACGGCTGTGCTCTTTGCTGCTTGTACCAAATCCGGGGCTCTTTCGGTAGGGGTGACCGATGAACAGGCTGAATTTGCACGTCAGTTCGGTGAATATATCGGTCTTTGTTTTCAGATTAAAGACGATATTTTTGATTACTATGACAGCAAGAAGATAGGTAAGCCGACAGGAAATGATATGTTAGAGGGAAAATTGACCCTTCCTGTTCTTTATGCTCTGAATTCAACCAAAGATAAAGCTGCCGAAGAAATTGCCGTAAAGGTGAAGAGTGGTTCGGCTACTACCGATGAAATCGACTATTTAATTGAGTTTGCCAAGCAGCAGGGCGGCATTGAGTATGCTGTGCAGACTATGCTTGCTTTTAAAGAAAAGGCCCTGTCTTTGTTGCTAACTTTGCCGGATACGGACGTTAAAACTGCACTTGTGGCTTACCTCAATTATGTGGTGGATAGGGATAAGTGATTTGTTGCATGGAAAGTAATCTCCTTCTTATTTGCAAAGCATTATTTTTGCTCATTGCTGCACATCCTATACTAAGTGTGCTTCGTATGACTTATGCATTTATTACAAGAAGTATGTTTAAAAAGTTGTATTGGGCTATTCCTGTGTCCTTATTGGCTGTGGCGTTTTACGTTTGGCTTGTAAGTTTTACGATGGATGCGTTAAAATAGTCAGATAAATAGAAATGCCTGATAGGAAAGGTTTGCTTCCTATCAGGCATCTTTGTATATTAGCTTTGCTTCTAGAAGAATTTCATTTCCTCGCCTTTAATTTCAGAAAGTAAAAGATTAGCCAGACGACTGGTACCTAAACGGAACCATTGATTGTCAAGCCATTCTTCTCCAAGTATCTCTTTGACAATCGTATAGTAAATAACTGCGTCATTTACGGTGTTGATTCCTCCGGCAGGCTTGAAGCCGACTTTGTTACCAGTCTTGTCGTAATATTCTTTAATGGCCTGGCACATTACGTAAGCGGCCTCCGGGGTTGCGGCAGGTTGCTGTTTCCCGGTAGAGGTTTTGATGAAATCTGCTCCTGAATACATGGATAGGATAGAGGCTTTCATAATGTTGGAAGCGCTTTTCAGTGCTCCTGTTTCCAGAATAACCTTCATGTGATGTTCTTTGCAGACATCTTTCAGTTCCTGAATTTCTTCACACATGCTCTCATAGTCTCCACTCAGGAATTTACCTACAGAGATAACAATGTCTATTTCATCTGCACCTTCCATCAATGCCATAGCAGTTTCTGCTACCTTTACTTCCGTAAAAGTCTGCGAAGAGGGGAAGCCAGCCGAAACACAAGCTATTTTTACGTCTTCCACTTCCAGGGTATCCTTTACGATTTCTGCAAAATTTGGATAAACGCAAATGGCAGCTACGTTCTTTAAATCGGGGAATTCATTGTCGAATTGATTCACTTTTTGTGTAAATTTCATTACGCTTTCATCGCTGTCCGTGGTGTTCAGCGTGGTGAGATCAATGCAGTGAAACAAGAATTTCTTAACTTCTTCCGTATGGTTTCCAGGTACTTTTTCTGCGATGAGCTTCGCTACTTTTGCAGCTATTTCTGCATCATCCAGTTGTGTGTTATACTTTGCCAAAGCGGCATCATACTTGTTCTGCGTAGGTTCATTCTTCTCCATGGTCTTGCAATTTAGGGTTATTTATATGTCGGACGCTATCCCGTTGGGTTTTCTTCTCCAGATTCCGGGCAAACGCTTCAGTGACGTTTACGCCTGTTTGATTGGCAATGCAGAGGAGTACCCACAGGACATCTGCTATCTCGTCGTCAATGTTATCTTTTTCTCCTTCTTTAAAGGATTGGTCACCGTATTTACGGGACATCACTCGGGCCAGTTCTCCGACTTCTTCGGTAAGAACAGCCATATTGGTGAGTTCGCTGAAGTAGCGTACTCCATACTTCTTAATCCAGCAATCTACTTGATGCTGAGCCTCTTCTAATGTCATCATTCCTTGTTTTTTGTATCCATACAGATGGTCACAGGACCATCGTTCAATAATTCTACCTTCATATCGGCGCCAAATTCTCCGGTACCTATCTCTTTACCTAAAGAAGAACTCAATTCCCTGCAAAACTGTTCATACAAAGGGATTGAAATTTCGGGTTTTGCCGCCCGTATATAGGAGGGACGGTTCCCCTTCTTTATAGAGGCATGCAGAGTGAACTGACTGATTACCAGTATCTCACCGTTAATGTCGAGGATCGATTTGTTCATAACTCCGTTTTCGTCGTCGAAGACACGCAGATTGACAATTTTTTTGCAAAGCCAGTCAATGTCTTCCTGTCCGTCTGTCTCCTCAATACCTACCAATATTAAAAGTCCTTTTCCTATAGCGGATTTACACGTTCCGTCAATAGTAACAGAAGCGTGTCCGGCACGTTGTATGACTACTCTCATGTTCTTTTATCCTAATCTTTTTAATCTTTTCCGGTGTGCAAAGTTACGAATAAATTCGTGATTGTCTGTAATTTGAGTGTATGATTCATTTTTAATCGATAGAAGATTTAGCTTGTGGCCTGTCTGAAGTATTCTTTAATAACTTTTGCTTTTGCCTCTCCTGTCACCTTTGCAAGTGCCTCCAAGGATGCTTCTTTAATGCGTTTTACGCTCTTAAACTCTTTTAGAAGGGCAGCTTTTGTTTTCTCTCCGATACCTTTTATCTCATCCAATTCAGACGCTATCTGCCGTTTACTGCGTTTATCCCGATGGAAAGTAATGGCAAATCGGTGTACCTCGTCCTGTATCTGTGTCAGAAGACGGAAAAGGGGAGTGTTTTGCTTCAGTCCGATGGTCTGTGGTGGAAAACCGTACAATAATTCTGATGTGCGGTGTTTACCGTCTTTGGCAAGCCCGGCAATAGGTATATTCAGATTTAGTTCGTCTAGGACTTCTTTTACGGCACTCATTTGCCCTTTTCCACCATCGGTGATAAGGAGGTCGGGTAGAGGAGCGTTTTCCTCAATAGCACGCTGATAACGGCGTTTTACGACTTCTTTCATGGAAGCATAGTCGTCTGCACCTACTACGGTTTTGATATTATACTTCCGATAGTCCTGTTTAGAGGGTTTGGCCTTCTTGAAAACTACACAGGCAGCAACGGGATCGGAACCTTGGATATTTGAGTTATCAAAACATTCTATTTGCATGGGCAGGCGGTCGAGGTGCAGCTCATCCTGTATTTCTTTCATCAGACGAACGTTCCGTTGTTCAGGATTCAACTTCTCAGCCTGCTTCATACGATCTGCCTTGTACTGTTTTACATTCAGAATAGAAAGGTCCAACAGTTTTTTCTTGTCTCCTCGCTGGGGGATTGTGAAAACCACATCCTTTAGTTCCATATCGACCTCAAACGGCACGATAATTTCGCGTGAAAGGCTTTTGTATCGTTCTCTCATCTCGATGATACCCAGTTCGAGAAGCTCTTCTTTGGTCTCGTTAAGGCGTTTCTTATACTCAAATGTAAATGCTTGGTTGATGGCTCCGTTCGTAATATGCAGATAGTTGACGAATGCTGATTTTTCGTCGCTATCTTCTTCGATGGAGAATACGTCGATATTGTGCAGTATATTGCTTACAACTTCTGATTTAGCGCGATAATTCTCAATCAGCATATACTTTTCTTTCACCTTCTGTGCTTCTTCAAACTTCATGTCGGTTGCCAATTCTTGCATTTGCTGGAATAAATGGCGTTGTATCTCCTGCGTGTTTCCTTTGAGGATTTCCTTGATTTCACCAATATTTTTCAAGTAATCATCCAATGATTGTTTTCCGATGCAAGGACCGGCGCAGTTCTTGATGTGATACTCCAGACATACATTGAATTTGCCTGCATTGATATTCTCGGGCGAAAGATTCAGGCTACAGGTGCGCAACGGATATAAATGCTTGATCAGGTCGAGCAATGCATTCATGGAAGGTATATGGCTATAAGGGCCATAGTAGGAGGAACCGTTGCGTATAATCTTGCGAGTCTTAAATACACGGGGAAAATATTCGTTTTGAACGCAGATAGATGGATATGTCTTATCATCCTTCAATAAAACGTTGTATCGCGGTCTATATTTCTTTATCAGATTGTTTTCTAACAGCAATGCGTCCTCTTCTGTATTTACTACGATATAACGTATATCTGCGATCTTGCTGACGAGTACTCTTGTTTTTCCCGGTTCGTGCTCTTTATTGAAATAGGAGGAAACCCGGCGTTTCAGGTTCTTTGCTTTACCTACGTATATAATAACTCCTTCGGTATTCAGATATTGATAAATACCGGGGCTTTCGGGAAGGTTTAATACTATCCCTTTCAAATATTCGCTGGTTTTAAGTTCCGGGTTATTCTCCATATATTGCTTGAGGCTATTCTATCTGTTTATAGAGAAAGTACTGATTGTACATCTACATCTTTATTGAATAAATCTTTTCCGTGCAATTCTTTCAACTCGATAATGAAGTTAACATGAATTCTTTTTGGATTCATCTTCTGTACTAACTTGCAAGCAGCCTCCATTGTTCCACCTGTAGCCAATAAATCGTCGTGGAGCAGAACCACATCGTTTTCGTTCAAAGCATCCTTGTGTATCTGAATTGTGTCTTTCCCGTATTCCTTATCGTAGCTTTCTTCAATGGTTTCTGCCGGAAGTTTCCCCGGTTTGCGGATAGGAATGAATCCTGCGCCCAAACGAGTGGCGAGGATAGGGCCCATAATGAAGCCTCTTGATTCAATACCTACAACTTTTGTGATACCTTTGTCTTTGTACATCTCGTACAATGTGTCCGAAAGTTCCTGTAGCCTTGCAGGATCTTTGAACAATGTAGTCACGTCGTAAAATAGAATCCCCGGTATTGGGAAATCGGGAATCTCCCGAATGCTTTTAGCAAGAGTTTCTTTGCTCATAATCAGTATTTTTAATGCGTTTATTGAATTCTTTTGTTTCACGTGGAACGTTCTGCGTTATCTGCCCGAAAGTACCAGCAGGACGTTAATATCGCTTGGAGACACTCCCGGAATTCGGCTTGCTTGAGCAATGGTTTCCGGGTCAATCTTTACCAACTTCTGTCTTGCTTCGGTGGAAAGGGATTGAATGGAATTATAGTTAAACTTCCCTTTGATTTTTATACTTTCCAGACGGGCAAGCTTATCTGCTATAATTCGTTCCCGCCCGATATAGCCTTCATATTTAATAAGGATCTCGGCAGCCTCGATGATTTCCTCTTTTCTTTCGGTAACCTTATTCAGCTCCCGGCGGAAAGCGTCGACGTGTTCCGCCATATTTTCAAGAGTGACTTGCGGACGGTTTATCAAATCTATTAATTTGCATCCCTGGCGCAGGGGAGTAGTTCCTAACTGTTCGAGAACCGGATTTATTAATGCCGGTTTCATCGAATAGTTTCGGGTAAATTCTACAATATTACTGATAGCTTCACGTTTCCGCTTCAGTAGTTCATAGCGGTCTTCTTTCACTAATCCGAGCTTCCATGCTTTTTCAGTGAGTCGCATGTCCGCGTCGTCCATGCGCAGCAATATTCTATATTCCGCACGTGAAGTAAACATACGATAAGGCTCATCCACACCTTTTGTTACTAAGTCATCGATCAATACGCCGATATATGCTTCATCGCGTGCCAGCGTAAAAGGTTCTCCGCCATGGCAATTAATATGTGCATTGATACCGGCTATGATTCCTTGTCCGGCAGCTTCTTCGTATCCGGTGGTTCCATTTACTTGTCCGGCAAAGAATAAGTTCTTGATTCTTTTCGATTCCAACGTATGTTTAAGTTGGGTAGGATCGAAGTAATCATACTCAATGGCATACCCCGGACGGTAAATCACCAGATCTTTAAATGCAGGGACTTTCTTTAAAGCTTCTATTTGTATATTCATCGGAAGTGATGAAGAGAAACCATTCAAGTAAAGTTCCTGTGTTGTCTCTCCTTCCGGTTCCAGGAAAAGTTGATGCTGTTCCTTATCAGGAAAGGTCACAATCTTGGTCTCAATGCTGGGGCAATAGCGGGGGCCTATACTTTGAATCTGCCCGTTGAAAAGGGGAGAATCTGGCAGACCCTCACGTAACACACGATGCACTTCTTCGTTCGTAAAGCAAGTCCAGCACGGGAGTTGTTTCAGGTGACGCACACTAGTATCCATGAACGAAAATTTGTGGAAGTCACATTCTCCATCCTGGGTTTCCATATATTCATAGTGTACACTTCGTCCGTCTATGCGTACAGGGGTACCGGTTTTCATGCGTCCGTATTCGATGCCATGTCTTGCGATAGACTCCGTTAATTCGTAGGATGCAGGCTCTGCCATACGTCCACCTGCAAGCTGGGTACGTCCTATGTGCATTAACCCGTTCAGGAAAGTTCCAGCTGTTAATATGATACACTTAGCTCGGAAAGTCACATCAAGGAAAGTAGTCAGCCCGGTAATTTCTCCATTTTCAACGAGAATTTCGCGTACAGTATCTTGCCAGATGTGCAGGTTAGGAATGTTTTCTAATATTTCGCGCCATGCCCAGATGAATTTATTGCGATCGCATTGTGCACGCGGGCTCCACATGGCAGGACCTTTGGAACGATTCAATATACGGAACTGGATAGCGGTTTGATCGGTTACTAATCCCATGTATCCGCCTAAAGCATCTACTTCGCGTACAATTTGTCCTTTGGCAATACCGCCTATGGCAGGGTTACAACTCATTTGACCTATCTTATTCATGTCCATGGTGATAAGACAGGTTTTTGAACCCAGATTTGCCGCAGCTGCAGCTGCTTCACAACCGGCATGTCCGGCTCCAATCACGATAACGTCGTATTTAAACTCCATTCATTCAATGTATTTAAAACTGTGCAAAGTTACGAAAAAAACTGCTACCCATCCAGTTTTTCTTTTTCTTATCATTGTTTAAGGTAAGGCAAGATGTAGGGAAAACCTTAAATACGTTTTGGTCAGAAACACTTCTGAACTACACCGACTCTGTATCAACTCCGTATTTTCTTCACTCCTATGCGGAGATGAAAGAAGTGGAGTTGGTCCTTTTTTGTTCCATTTTTCGTCTACAAAAGAATACTCCCGATATTTTGTATCTATCTGTTGTTATTTCTTTTTATTTTTGTTTTCTTTGTTGACAAATAACCGAATAGCTTTATGTTAAACCGATTGAAAGGCTTACTCTCTGTTTTTTGTTTGATTCTGATTCTTGCTTCTTGTAGTAAAAAAGTGGAGAATAAGCAATTGTTGCGTGCTGAAATATTAATGCATTCTTCTGTCGATAGTAGTTACCAGATTCTACAATCCATCTCTCCGGATATTCTGACCAAATCCGAACAGATGCATTATGGATTGCTTTTGGCAGAAACTATGGATAAGAAATATCTTTCTCTGTTACCTTGCGATTCTTTGCTTAATGAGGCTATTCATTACTATGGTAGTGGCATCAATCGTGCTAAGGCTTTTATGTATAAAGGACGCCTTCAGCTTCGTATGAATATGTATAAAGAAGCTATTGAGAGCGATTTTGCTGCTTTGAAAGAGCTTGGTAATACGGATGCTGAAGAGTTAAGGGTAAAAGGAATGATTTATGAAGATCTGGGTAATTTGTATGTTTCGCAGGTTCTCATAGATAAAGGAATGGATATGTTCCTAAAGTCGAAAGATTGCTTTATAAGTTGCGATTATAAAAAGGGATTGTGTTTTGTTTTTAATGATATAGGCTGGGGGTATTTATTGAAAGGTGATACTCTGCGTGCTCGTGATAATATGAAGTGTGCTTTGGGGCTGGCTTTGGAAGAAAATGATTCAATGATCGTATCAATGACTAATCATAATCTGAGTTGTACCTATGAGGAAGTCGACTCTATGCTTTTTTACGGGAAACAGTCTTTGGCGTTTGGTAAAAGAATGGCTTCCAAGGCAGCAATTATGGTAGGCTATGCATTTATGAACCATGAACAATTGGATTCTGCTGATTACTATTTCAAACAGGCATTACAGGATACGGTGATAGAGACAAAAGCTTTAGCTTTTTATGGTTTGAAAGATGTGATGGAGATGAAAGGAGACTATCAGCAGGCATTAGGTTATCTGGATAACTACTCTGTGACTATGAACTCCATTCTCGATAAGCAAAATCCCGAAGTGGAGCAGAAGATTTATGAATATGAGGCCAAAATGAAAGTTTATAAAGAAAAAGTGCAGATGCAGATACTGTTTATTGGTCTGGCTGTTTTGTGTTTGCTCGTTATTCTTTCTATGGTTTGGTATATTCAGCGAATAAGACGTCGGAGAGACTTTTTTGAATTGGAACATAAGTATGATAGGGCTTTATTGGAGGTAGATATAGTAGGACTACAATATTATGTCTCTTCGTTGCGGAGGGAGCAGGAAGAGGATAAAAAGAAGATTTCTCAAAAAGAATGCGAAATCAGAAAATTAGCCGATGAAAAGGCGGAATTATGCAATGTTATTTTTAAAGAGACCTCCATTTATAAGAAAATAGAACAGCTTAGTCATCAGGAAAAGACTAAGAATAAACAGGAACTGCGTATTTTGTTGGAAGATGAACAGAAGCAGCTTCGTTCCACTGTTATGGAAATATACAAGGGTTATATAGACTATTTGTATCAAACCTATCCTAAATATACCGAGAATGATTGTCTTTTCTCATGCCTTTCACTTTGTGGGTTAGATGATTTTACAATTGCCCTTTGCTTTGGGAATGTGAACAAGCAAATTGTGGCTCAAAGGCGACACCGGATTAAATTGAAGACTGCTAATTAGCCTTTTACTGAAAGAATGTTATCTGTTTATTGTTTAAATATCTGATAAACAGGGTGTTGTTGTAATTAGATGTTATCATTTTTATTCTGTTTTTTGCTTTTATGTCACTAACTTCGTCACATTATTAATCTCTAATAAGTGTGAGACATATGAAAGCATTATCGTTTGTTCTATTCAGTGGTTTATTTATAATGCAGCCGCTTTGTATATCTTTAAATGCATCAGCTGAATCTGCATCTGTTCCTACAGAAAAGAAGGAAATCAAAAGACCGATTAATATTCATTTATTAAAAGGGAATGGATCAGTTCGTTCCATATATCCTATAATTCCGGGTTATATTCAGGATAATCAACTTTATATCTGTTTCGAGACTTCTATCGACAATCAATGTTTGGTAGTTAAAGATGCTGGTTTCGGTGAAATCGTGTATTCTGGCACTTTTATCGGTAATACTCTTGTTGTAGCCTTGGCCAATTCGGGTGAATCTTATACAGTGGAATTTGTGTAGGGAAGTGCTATGGGTGAACACATTACTATCAGGTTTTATCCGACAGAACTACCTAAAAGGAAGAAAGGTTTTTTTGTCCGCCTATTCAATCGCATAAAAACAGTGATTAGGAAATTTCTGAGTTTTAGTTAACTTTTTTAATAACTTCTTTAAAACACATTAGTATGGATACAAATTTATTGTCAATGTCGCAGCAGTTCTCCGGGCTGCCAATGGAAAGTTTAATCGGAGGTCCTTTGAATGCAGCTGCTAAAGCGAATTCTGCAATGGCTCTTACTCAAACAAGATTTATGTTGGACACTTGTTTTAACAGAAAGGAAGTTAGTACAACCGAACCGAAGAGTTATCAGTATGAACCCATTATGATCGATATGATTCTCACCAGGAGTGTTATTGGTCCGGGAGCTACTGAGGGCGCCGATCCTGTTATTAAACCAGCTTCAACCAAATTTACTTTGCCTCTGCTTACAATTCTTCCTATTAATTCCCTCGCTGTTGAAACTGTGGATATTAATTTTGAAATGGAAGTGAAATCAAGTTTCTCAGAAGATGACAATAAGGCAAAAGAATCTGAGAGTAAAGGAGAGGGTAGTTTTGAAACAAAATTAGGTTGGGGACCACTGTCTGTATCTATTAAAGGATCGGCCAGCTATTCTTCAAAGGATTCTGAGACTCATAATACGCATTATGAGAAGAGTAATTCTGCTAAGTATACTGTTAATGTACATGCAGGTCAGCTTCCACTTCCTAAAGGAGTAAATACTATCATCGAAGCATTTACAAAAGCAATTCAACCGATAGAGTTGAAGAGTCCTAGTGCACAACCGTAAAGAATAGGATTATTCCTGCTACTAAGTAAATAGGATAAAATATTTGATATCAAGTAAAAAGAAAAAAATATGGCTGAAAACGAGCAAGGTACATTCAAACCTCAATTTGGGGCAGAACTTAATATTGAGTCGATCATTGGTGCTCCTTTGGTAGCGGCATCCAAGGCCAATGTTATGATGCTGACCGGGCAGGCTCAATTTTTGCTTGATTATTGCTTCACAAAGGAGGAGGGAAGTGACTTGCGTCAGCCTCTTATGATAGAGATGATACTGAGTCAGCCGGTTGTTGATCATACAAAGCAACCGACTGATCCAGAATACATCTCTATCAATAAAATGGCTTTTCAGGTTCCTTTGCTGTGTTTATTGCCTTTAAATTCTCTTGCAATAGATAAGATCAATGTAGATTTTGATCTGGAGATTACATCGGTGGGTTCTTATAATTATGAATCAAAAGTGAATGCGGATGTACAACTTGTAGAGAGGAAGGCGGTTTTGAACGGAAGAATTGCTCCGGCCAAACAGGAGTATAAGAGGAATTCGCATGAGCAATATGATAGCACTTTGTCAAGCCGCCTTAAAGTAAATATTCATGCAGGCAGATTGCCTTTGCCCAAAGGAGTATTGACTATACTTGATTTGTATACGAAATCAATACAACCCATACAGAAAATAGATAAACAGTCAGAAAAAAAATAAAAGTATGATAGATCAGTATATTCCGTGTCCGGTATGCAAAACTCAAATTCCCATTGATTTGCATTTGTTAGTTCAAGGTATGCAATTTTCATGTCCTAATTGTCAGGCAGCCATTGGATTGAGTACAGAGAGTCGTCCGATAGTGAATGAGGCTGTTGATAATTTTGAAAAGCTGAAGAAATTATCTCCTCAGAAAGAGTGAAATGGTATAGCGTCGAATCATTAAATTTATCGATATGATTAGTTTTAAATTGTTTGTGGAAGCCATCCACCATGCCATTGTTAGTGCCAGTGACTCACTGATGGACAAGAATGAAGGCTTGTTGGATAAGTATTTTGAGAAACCGGTTGTCGGGGTAGGAAAAGATAAAGGAGCATTGATTCCGAAGATAGTGCAACTTGAATATCCTACTTTGGATGATGCCGGGGCAGTTACCACTACAACGGTTCAGGTTCCCTTAATTACATTGGTGCCCGTCACAGCCTCTAAAATAGAGAAAGCTACAGTGACGGCAGAGTTTGCATTGGAGGTTATAAACAATGAATTGCAAATCAGTTTTCCCAATAATAAATCATCGGAGAATGCTACGGTTGGGAAACTGGAAATTGTTATTTCGCCACAAGAATTGACGGACGGGCTGGAATTGATTATTGAAGGATATGCCAATGCTTTGAAGAGGCAGATTACCTGATAGAATTTCTCAGTTATTCATTTTAAAAATTGAAGCTACTATGAGTGTTTATAAATGTAAGTACTTCAAAATTCAGGAATTAGTCTGTAATCATGTGATGCAGAGCTATTCGGAAGAACAGATATGGTCTTTTCTGGATGAAGATTTAAAGAAGACATTAGATATTATCCGTGAAATACTGGGTGTTCCTCTTACAATTAATCAGCCCAAGATGAAAGTGTATCAAAGGGGGCTAAGATGTCATTTATGCAATCTTGTTCAGAATAATAAGACTCCCTATATTACGACTCATATACAAGGTAAAGCCGTCGATATCCTGTTACCGGCAGATTGTGGAATGACAGCAGAAAGTGCAAGACATAAAGTTCAGGAGTCTGCTGATAAACTACCTTGCAATATCCGCTTTGAACATCTGCAAAAAGGAGTTCCTATCTCATGGGTACATGTGGATGTAAGAGATAATGAAAAGGATGAAAAAGTATATTGGTTTAATGTCTGAATATTCCTGAAAGTTCTGTTTTTGCAAGGCATTGACTTCTTGCAGGCAACACATTATTTGTTTGCCTGCAAGAAGTCAATTTTGTTATTGATCTGATTAGAAGGCTGTAGTTGTAGCTTTCTAAGTTCCTACTATTATCTTGGCAGATTGATTATTTCTTTCTACATTTAGTTATTAAATGATAAGATTCTTGCATTTATTGAACCAATTGCGTTATTTTGAAAATGAATTAGTGGCTAACTTTGCTTCCAAACATTTAGAATAGTTACATACCATGAAGAAATTATTTATTGCGTTATCTTTGGTAACGTTTTTTAGTTTGGAGAGTTCGGCACAATGGAAACCGGCCGGAGATAAGATTAAAACAGAATGGGCGGAGCAAATTGATCCTTCAAATGTATTGCCCGAGTATCCAAGACCCATTATGCAGCGTAATGATTGGAAAAACCTGAATGGGCTGTGGGATTACGCCATTATTGATAAAGGTGGGCATATTCCGGCTGATTTTGAAGGTAAAATACTTGTGCCGTTTGCTGTGGAATCTTCTTTGTCGGGAGTAGGCAAGAGGATAAACGAAAAGCAGGAATTGGTATATCAACGTAGTTTTGATGTTCCATCGGCTTGGGAAGGAAAGCAGATTCTGCTGCATTTCGGTGCTGTAGACTGGAAAACAGATGTATGGGTGAATGATGTTAAGGTGGGAAGCCATATCGGAGGATTCACTCCTTTCTCCTTTGATATTACCCCGGCTTTATCAGCTAGAGGCAGTAATCGTTTGGTTGTAAAGGTTTGGGACCCCACGGATAGAGGACCTCAGCCGCGTGGTAAGCAAGTCAGCAGACCGGAGGGTATCTGGTATACTCCTGTTACTGGTATCTGGCAGACTGTATGGCTGGAACCTGTTAGTGGAAAACATATTGAAAACCTTCGCATTACTCCTGATATTGACCGCAATTTGTTGACGGTAAAGGCTGAACTGAATGCCAATTGTGCAACAGACCTCGTTGAAGTGAATGTATATGATGGCAATCAGCTGGTAGCTGTCGGTAAGAGTATCAATGGAGAAGCTGTAGAGGTAGCGATGCCTGAAAATGCTAAATTATGGAGTCCTGATTCTCCTTTCCTTTATACCTTGAAAGTAGCTCTGAAGGATGGAGGTAAAATTGTGGACAAGGTGGATAGCTATGCAGCTATGCGTAAATATTCTACTCGCCGGGATGCTAACGGTATTGTACGCCTGGAATTGAATAATGAAGCGTTGTTCCAGTTCGGACCGCTTGATCAGGGTTGGTGGCCTGATGGTTTGTATACAGCTCCTACGGATGAAGCTTTGCTGTATGACATCCAGAAGACGAAAGATTTTGGTTTTAATATGATTCGCAAACATATCAAAGTTGAGCCTGCCCGTTGGTATACCTATTGTGACCAGCTTGGAATTATTGTATGGCAAGATATGCCGAGTGGTGACCGTAATCCACAGTGGCAGATGCGTCAATATTTTAATGGTACGGAAATGAAGCGTTCTGCTGAATCTGAAGGCTATTATCGCAAAGAATGGAAGGAAATCATAGATTGCCTGTATTCTTATCCTTGTATTGGTACGTGGGTGCCGTTCAACGAAGCTTGGGGACAATTTAAAACGGTAGAAATAGCTGAATGGACAAAGCAATATGATCCGACCCGTCTGGTGAATCCGGCAAGTGGTGGTAACCATTATCCCTGTGGTGATATGCTTGACTTGCACCATTATCCTGCACCGGAAATGTTTTTATATGACGGTCAGCGTGCAACGGTTTTAGGTGAATATGGTGGTATCGGTTTGGTTTTGAAAGATCACCTTTGGGAGCCGAACCGTAACTGGGGTTATGTACAGTTCAATTCTTCTAAAGAGGCTACTGATGAATATGTGAAGTATGCCGATATGTTATATCGGATGATTGACAGAGGATTCTCGGCAGCTGTTTATACGCAGACTACTGACGTAGAAGTGGAAGTGAATGGTTTTATAACTTATGACCGTAAGGTAATCAAGTTGGATGAAAAGCGTGTGAAAGAAATTAATACACGTATTTGTAATTCATTAAAGAAATAATCTTTCCTAAAAAAGGAGGGAACTATGAATCGAACTATTATAAAGCTTTTCCTCTGTTTGTGCATAGTGACGGCATTGCCGTCCTATGCCTATAATACCGTTCACTATTATTTCAGAACGGTAGATATCAGAAATGGTCTTTCTCAGAACTCTGTGAATTGTATTTTCCAGGATAAGAAAGGCTTTATGTGGTTTGGTACTAAAGATGGCTTGAGCCGCTACGATGGCTTGTCTTTCCGCATCTATAACAATGAAAATTCAAATCTGGGCAGGAATTTCATAACGGTACTTTATGAAGATAGTAAGGGGAATATATGGGTCGGAACCGATGGTGGACTTTATATTTATAATCCTATACTTGATTCTTTTACCGAATTCAATTTAGTAAGTGATAAAGGGACCATTATTCGGGATTTCGTAACTATGATAAGGTGCGATGAACATTCAAATCTTTGGATATCGGTTGAGAATCAGGGGCTGTTTTACTATAATAGTAGCGAAAACAAATTGCAGAATTACCTTCATGATGCAGGACTGGCCAACGTTCATCGTTTCTGGTTAAATGGGAATACCTGTTGGCTGGCATTGTATGGTGATAATCTTTATTATACAAAGGCTGACTTTGAATCGCCTTTACAGCCTTTTAAGGATGCGAATGGCGATGAGATATTCAAAGATGATATCATCAATTGTGAGATTGTCGGTCCTCATAATTACACTTACATAGCATCATCGAACGGATTGACTGAGGTTAATTTTGTGACGGGTAAATCCCGTAGGATTTTGGATGCTTTTGCACGTACGTTAGAATTTAAGTCCGATGATGAATTATGGGTAGGTACGGAAAAGGGATTGTACATTTATAATTTGACGACCGACAAGATCACACATCTGACAGTACCCGATCAAGATGACTCCTATGCGTTATCAGACAATGCTATTTATTCGATTTATCGCGATAGTGAGAATGGAATGTGGGTAGGTTCTTATTTTGGTGGCGTAAATTATTATCCGTATCAATGGACCTATTTTGAGAAGTTTTATCCGAGAGAGGAGATCAAGTTCTTGGGGCGTCGGGTACGTGAGATATGTGAAGGCAATGACGGTACTTTATGGATAGGTACTGAAGATAAAGGATTGTTTAATTTTGATCCGGAGACAGAAAAAATAGTACCATTTGAGCATCCGGATATATATAAGAATGTCCATGCTCTTTGTCTGGATGGAGATGATTTATGGGTCGGTACTTTTTCGGGGGGATTGAATAAGGTGAATTTACGTACCAGACAAGTGAAGCATTATTTCAAAGATAAAGGTGAAGGGGCGCTGACTGCCAGTGATGCTTTTACTGTTTGCAAAACTGCTACGGAGGATATCTGGATAGGAACAACATCCGGTTTATTCAAATATAATCGTTCTTTCGATAATTTTACCCATATTCCACAGTTGGGAAATTTGTTCGTTTATGATATTTTAGAGGATTTTGAGGGGAATTTGTGGTTCGCTACTTTCTCAAATGGGGTATTCGCGTACAATACTCAGACCCAACAATGGAAGAGTTATCTTTCAAATGAAAAAGATTCGACTTCTCTATCTTATAACAAGGTAATTTCTATTTGCGAGGACAGCAAGAAGCGTTTGTGGTTTATGACGATGGGAAAGGGGTTCTGCCGTTATAATCGGGAAACGGATAATTTTACACGTTATGATACGTCGAAAGGGCTTCCTAACAATACCGTCTACAAAATGGTTGAAGACAAGCGGGGAAACCTTTGGATTACAAGTAATTATGGGCTTACTTGCTTTAATCCGGATAGTGAGGCTATGCATGTATATACTACGGCAAATGGATTACTGAGCAATCAGTTCAATTTCCAGTCTGGATATCGTGACAAGAGAGGGCGTATCTATTTTGGCAGTATTAATGGGTTTGTCATATTTGATCCGGATAATTTTGTCGAGAATACCTTTCTTCCTCCGGTGGTTATTACCGACTTTTATCTGTTTAATAAACGCTTTTCTGTGGATACTCCGGGATCTCCTTTACAGCAGAATATAACTTATGCTGACAATATAGAGCTTGATGCAGACCAAAATTCTTTTGCCTTCCAGGTGGCAGCTTTAAGCTATCAGGCACCGGAGATGAACCGCTTGATGTATAAGCTGGAAGGTTTTGACCAGGAGTGGTATATGTTGGGGCGAAATTCTATGATTACTTATTCTAATTTACCCTATGGAAGTTATACGCTGCGCATAAAAGGGTCTAATGGTGACGGAAAGTGGAATGATGTGGAACGGGTGCTCAATGTACGTATTCATCCTCCTTTTTACTTATCAGTGTGGGCATACGTTATTTATGTTATCTTGGCTCTGTGTTCATTGGTTGCCACTATTTTATATTTCAGAAGACGGACGCAAGAGAGGCATCGATTGGCAATGGAGAAGTTTGAGCGGGAAAAGGAGCGTGAGCTTTATTCTGCGAAAATCGATTTCTTTACGAATGTAGCGCATGAGATACGCACTCCGCTCACATTGATAAAAAGTCCGCTTGAGAATGTCCTGCTTTCTAAAGAGGTTTCTGACGAAATCAGGGACGATCTGGAAGTGATGGATCTGAATACAAACCGGTTGCTTGATTTGGTGAACCAGCTACTTGATTTCCGTAAGACGGAGACACAAGGATTTCAATTGAACTTTGTGGAATGCAATGTTGTAGATATATTGCAAAAGACCTATAAGCGTTTTAAACCTTTGGCACGTGAGAAGGGGCTGGAACTTACCATTGATTCTCCGGAGAGTCTGTATGCCTCGGTAGATAGGGAAGGGCTGACCAAGATCATCAGTAATTTGATGACAAATGGCGTGAAATATTCGGAAACATATATCCGCATTAAGTTATATGTTGAGGGGGATCAGATGTTGCTCCTGGCGTGTAATGACGGACGTGTGGTTCCGCTGGAGATGCGTGAAGAGATATTTAAACCATTCGTTCAATACAAAGCCGGAGTGCTGCATTCTGTTTCCGGTACGGGTATAGGATTGCCTTTGGCGCGTTCGCTTGCCGAACTTCATGGAGGGACTTTGTGTATGGTAGATTCCATGGAAAGCAATCAGTTTTTGCTTTCGCTTCCGATAAAACATGCCCATACAATACAGACAAAAGAGCAAGTTGTGCCTGAAGAATCTTTTGAAAGTCAGGAGGCTAAAGAAGAAGTTGATTCGCAAAATCGTTATACGTTACTTGTTGTAGAGGATAGTTTGGAAATGCAGGCGTTCATTGTAAAACAATTATCGGCGAAATACCGGGTTTTGACAGCCTTAAATGGTGTGGAAGCCTTGAAAGTATTGGAAGAACACACTGTCAATCTGGTTATTTCGGATGTCATGATGCCTGAAATGGATGGACTGGAATTATGCGAGCATTTAAAATCTGCGGTTGATTATAGCCATATTCCTGTTATTTTATTGACAGCTAAGACCACCCTTCAGGCTAAGATCGAAGGTATGAAGCTTGGGGCGGATGTCTATATAGAGAAACCTTTTTCTGTGGAATATCTTAAGGTTTGTGTTTCTAACTTGCTAAGTAACCGTGAGAAACTTCGTGTTGCTTTCGTTCATTCACCTTTTGAACAGGTCAACAGTATGGCAATGACTAAAGCGGATGAAACTTTTTTAAAGACCTTGAAAGAAGTAGTGGTCGCAAATATGCAGGATCCAGACTTTAATTTGGATGATATGGCAAGCCAGCTGAATATGAGCCGTTCGAGTCTTAACCGGAAAATAAAAGGTATATTGGATATGACTCCGAATGATTACATTCGTTTGGAGCGTTTAAAGAAAGCGGTGCAATTACTCAAAGAGGGGGAATGCCGGATAAATGAGGTTTGTTACATGATCGGTTTTAATACCCCTTCTTATTTTGCCAAATGCTTCCAGAAACAGTTTGGTGTTTTGCCTAAGGACTTTATAAAATAGCTATGAGGAGGGCTTGGTACTATTTTTGCATTGTTTGAGTGGATTTTTATATTTTATATCTTAAAATTTCACTACTTTTGGGCTGTTATTTTTATATGGGTATTCTGCCTGGAAAAAAGAAAGGAGTATATCTGGATTTTATTTTAAAGACCATATTATGAAAGATACATTAATCAACAGAAGAGAATTCCTTAAAAATATAGGGGTGCTTGGAGCTGGGGTGTTGTTGTCAGCAAGTCCTTGGCTTTCTGCCTTTTCGGAAGTTAAGGAAACTTCCAATGAAAAATGCCGTTTGGCTGTTATTGGGCCGGGATCACGGGGACGCTTTTTGATGAGTTTCCTGATACAGAATCCTAAAGTGGATATTGTGGCATTGTGTGATATTTACCAGCCTTCCATTGATGAGGGGTTGAAACTTGCCCCGAAAGCGAAGGTTTATAATGACTACCGGAGACTACTGGAGGACAAAACGATTGACGCGGTATTGGTGGCTACTCCCCTTAATTCCCATTGCCAGATTGTATTAGATGCTTTTGACGCCGGTAAACATGTGTTCTGTGAAAAGACCATAGGTTTTACGATGGAAGAGTGCTACCGCATCTATCAGAAGCACATCAGTACGGGCAAGATATTCTTCACCGGTCAGCAGCGCCTTTTCGACCCGCGATATATAAAAGTAATGGAGATGGTACACGCCGGTACATTTGGCGAGATCAATGCTATCCGTACTTTCTGGAACCGGAATGGAGATTGGAGACGGGAAGTTCCTTCGCCTGAGCTGGAACGTTTGATAAACTGGCGTTTGTATCGCGAATATTCCAAGGGTTTGATGACTGAATTGGCTTGCCATCAGCTACAGATCGGAAGTTGGGCTTTGCAAAAGCTTCCTGAGAAGGTGATGGGACATGGAGCCATCACTTACTGGAAAGACGGCCGTGAAGTGTATGACAATGTAAGTTGTATATATGTGTTTGATAATGGAGTGAAGATGACGTTCGATTCTGTCATATCCAATAAATTCTATGGCTTGGAAGAGCAAATCATGGGTAATCTGGGAACAGTAGAGCCTGAAAAGGGTAAGTATTATTTTGAGAGTGTAGCCCCTGCACCCGGATTCTTGCAGATGATCAATGATTGGGAGAATAAAGTCTTTGATTCTTTGCCTTTTGCCGGTACCAGTTGGGCACCGGAAACTGCCAACGAAAACAAGGGAGAATTTATTTTGGGAGAACGTCCTAAATCGGATGGTACTTCTTTGCTGCTGGAGGCTTTTGTAGAGGCCGCTATTACCCGCAAGCAGCCGAAACGTATAGCCGAAGAGGGTTATTATGCAAGTATGCTGTGCTTATTGGGCGATCAGGCTTTGCTGGAAGAAAAAGTACTTTACTTCCCCGATGAGTATAAAATAGATTATCTGAATCATAAAGCTAAAACAATAGAAGCCGTATGAAAAATACAGTTATTACCGCTCGCCGGAAAAAGATAGAATTGCTGACCTTGCTGGTATGTTTCATTATCGGCAACTTGGCAAATTTGTATGCAATAATCTCCTATAAAACCCCTTTCTCGGAGATGCTGACATCTATTTTCTATGTTCTGGCATTTTCGTGTGTGCTTTATGCCTTTTGGACCCTATTGCGACTTTTATTCTACGGAATAAGAAATTTGTTCCTTAAGAAGAAAAGTGAAGTATAGAGATAATTGAAATAGAATTACTTAATTAATACCAATGAGATAATGACAACACGAAGAGATTTTTTGAAGACCATGACCATGGCTTCTGCCGGATTGGCATTGGGTGCTGGTGATATACTGGCAAATCCCACCTTTGCATCGCAAAGAAAGATAACAGATAAGGTGAAGATTGCCTATGTAGGTATTGGCAATCGTGGCGAACAGATTATTGGGGACTTTGCCCGTACCGGTATGGTAGAGGTTGTAGCTTTGTGTGATGTTGATATGGGAGCACCCCATACGCAAAAGGTGATGAACCAGTATCCCAAAGCAAAGCGTTTCCGTGATTTTCGCCAGATGTTCGATAAGGCAGGCAATGAGTTTGATGCTGTAGCTATAGCAACGCCTGACCATTCCCATTTCCCTATCAGCATGCTGGCTCTGGCGTCAGGTAAACATGTATATGTAGAGAAGCCTTTGGCACGTACTTTCTATGAAGGTGAGTTGTTGATGCAGGCTGCGTTGAAACGGCCTAATCTGGTGACCCAAGTGGGTAATCAGGGGCACTCTGAAGCTAATTACTTCCAGTTTAAGGCATGGATGGATGCCGGTATCATCAAGGATGTGACGGCTGTAACAGCGCATATGAATAATCCCCGTCGTTGGCATAAGTGGGATACGAACATCTATAAGTTCCCTGCAGGACAACAATTGCCGAAAGATATGGAATGGGACCCTTGGCTGGGAGTAACTCCTTATCATGAATATAACAAGGACTATCATTTGGGTCAGTGGCGTTGCTGGTACGATTTCGGCATGGGCTGTCTGGGCGATTGGGGCGCGCATATTCTGGATACGGTTCATGAGTTCCTGGAATTGGGATTGCCTTATGAAATAACGATGCAGTATGCCAACGGGCATAATGATTTCTTCTTCCCTTATTCTTCCACGATCCTGTTCCGCTTCCCTCAACGTAAGGGTATGCCGCCGGTTGATATCACTTGGTACGATGGTTTGGATAATCTTCCTCCTATCCCTGCCGGTTATGGTGTATCCGGTCTGGATCCTAACATTCCTACAACAAACCAGGGAGATGCTCCGGCTGCGAAGTTGAATCCCGGAAAGATTATTTATTCAAAAGAACTTACCTTTAAGGGTGGAAGTCACGGTAGCACACTATCTATCATTCCTGAGGAAAAGGCAAAGGAAATGGCTGATAAGTTACCGGAAGTGCCTAAGAGCCCGTCCAATCACTTTGAGAATTTCTTGTTAGCTTGTATGGGTCAAGAAAAGACTCGTTCTCCGTTTGAAATTAACGGTGTTCTGGGTCAGGTATTCTCATTGGGAGTAATGGCTCAGCGTCTCAATACGCAGTTATTCTTTGATCCTCGCACGAAGCAGATTACGAATAATGAATTTGCTAATGCCATGTTGGTAGGAGTACCGCCACGTAAGGGATGGGATGAGTTTTATAAAATGTAATAGCATCATATTAAAATAATTAATAGAAGAGATATCAATATGAAAAAGAATTATTTGTTGCTTCTGTTTGTGTTTTGTACCTCTATGGTTTCAGCACAGAATTGGGAGCCTCTTTTCAATGGAAAGAATCTGAGTGGCTGGAAGAAACTGAATGGTAAGGCCGAATACAAAGTAGTGGATGGCGCTATTGTGGGTGTTTCAAAGATGAATACTCCTAATACCTTCCTGGCTACCAAGAAAACGTATGGTGACTTTATCCTGGAATTTGATTTCAAGATAGACGATGGATTGAATTCTGGCGTACAAGTACGTAGTGAAAGCAAGAAAGACTATCAGAAGGGCCGTGTACATGGCTATCAGTTTGAAATAGACCCTTCAAAGCGTG
This sequence comes from Bacteroides intestinalis DSM 17393, assembly GCF_000172175.1. Taxonomy (NCBI): domain Bacteria; kingdom Pseudomonadati; phylum Bacteroidota; class Bacteroidia; order Bacteroidales; family Bacteroidaceae; genus Bacteroides; species Bacteroides intestinalis. Next base: position 456,562 of record NZ_ABJL02000007.1, read on the forward strand.
CATGGTCGGGTGGTATCTATGATGAGGCTCGCCGTAACTGGCTGTATCCTTTGACACAGAATCCAGCAGCTAAAACAGCTTTCAAAAATAATGAGTGGAATAAGGCTCGTATTGAGGCTGTAGGTAATTCTATTGCTACCTGGATTAATGGAGTACCTTGTGCTAATATTTGGGATGATATGACTCCTGTAGGCTTTATTGCTTTGCAAGTACATGCTATCGGCAACGCAGCTGATGAAGGAAAGACTGTTAGCTGGAAGAATATCCGCATTTGTACTACAGATGTAGAACGTTACCAGACAGCTCAAAAAGCACCGGAAATCAATGTTATTCCTAATACAATTTCTCCGAACGAAGCCAAAGAAGGTTGGGCACTCCTTTGGGATGGCAAGACTTCCGAAGGCTGGAGAGGAGCTCGATTGAACTCTTTCCCGGAAAAGGGTTGGAAGATGGAAGACGGCATCCTGAAAGTAATGAAGAGTGGCGGTGCAGAATCTGCTAACGGTGGCGACATCGTAACAACTAAAAAGTACAAGAATTTCATTCTGAAAGTTGATTTTAAGATTACTGAAGGTGCTAATAGCGGTGTGAAGTATTTTGTTAGTCCTGATATGAATAAGGGAGCCGGTTCAGCTATCGGTTGTGAGTTTCAGATTCTTGATGATGACAAGCATCCGGATGCTAAGTTGGGCGTAAAAGGTAACCGTAAATTGGGTTCGCTTTACGATTTGATTCCTGCTCCGGCAAACAAACCTTTCAATAAGAAAGACTTTAATACGGCTATGATTGTTGTGAAAGGTGATCACGTAGAACATTGGTTAAATGGTGTGAAGCTCATTGAATACACACGTCAGAATGAAATGTGGGATGCATTGGTTGCTTATAGCAAGTATAAAAATTGGCCTAATTTCGGAAATCATGAGTCAGGAAATATCCTTTTGCAAGATCATGGAGATGAAGTCTGGTTTAAGAATATAAAGATCAAAGAATTATAATTAATATTATGTCTTCGAAAAGGGCAAGTTGCAACACTGTGGCTTGCCTTTTTCATTTTTCTCTTAAGAAACACAGATTTGAAAATGTCGAATGTAATTCAACATCTTTATAAGTTCTCATCTGTCCACGGTGGACTGCTTTATGCTTGGTTTCCATCGATGCATACACGCGTTGATATAGTGCTGTGTAGCAAGCAAGGTGAAGAGGCCTTGATGTTTGTGGTCGGTGCTGTCCATGAAATGCTATGCCGTTTGGAAAAGATGGCAAATTATTATGATGTAGAGAGTGAACTGGCATATTTGAACCGTGCAGCAGCCACGGAACCACAACCGGTCAGTAAGGAGCTTTATGATATGCTTGCTTTCTGTGTAGAATGTTATACTCGAACTGACGGATGTTTCGATGTCACTATTCATTCGGCTAATTATACACGTAATTCTATCTATAGTATTCAACTCTCACCTCAGGAACATACTCTCTTCTTTTTGCAACCTGGAGTGACTATCAATCTTTCCGGTTTTTTGAAAGGATATGCTTTGGAGAAGATACGGGAGCTACTTCAGCAATATGAAATAGAGAATGCATTGGTTAATATGGGGAATAGTTCTGTATTGGCTTTGGGGCATCATCCATTGGCTGATGGGTGGAAGGTTAACTTCGGACAAAGTGCTGTCACGCAAGCGAAAGAATGGCCGGAAATATTTCTTAAAAATGAATGTCTCACAACTTCGGGTAATGATTCGCATGAGCGGAAACATATTATCGATCCTCAGAGTGGAAAACTGGTAGAGGGGAAAAGGGAAGTAGCAGTTGTTACGGCTAACGGAGCTGTAGGTGAGGTGTTGTCGACTAGTTTATTCGTAGCTGATGCTCGTCAGCGTGAACTTTTGAAGGTAGAATTCTGCCCACGTTTGATTCTTGATCTTTAAAATCTTTCTTTGCTTTGATATATATGCTATTTCTATCATAGTATAAAAGACATGACAAACAAAAATGGTGGTATAAGAAGAGAAATGTATACTCCTGAAAAGTAAGAATTGCGTCAGAAAAAGTAATTATCCAGTCAAGGAGGCGTCCTAAGATGCAATTGACGTAATTATTCCATACGTTGAATCTTTTCTGTTATCCTGTGTGTTTTCGATTCTCTACTTTTGTATCACCATGAAAATATCAATTTTATGAAAACACATTTAATACTTTTCTTATTGTTTTTTATATGGACGTCTTGTGGAAATTCTACAAAGCCGTCTGCTCCTACATCAACAGATGATGATTTTGAGGTACTGGAAGAACGTTTGCCTATAGCAGACCCGTATGTACTCTTTTACGAGGATTGCTATTATGCATATGGAACAAATGTCCGGGGGTTCGAAGTTTATACTTCTACCGATTTAAAACATTGGCATCGGAACCGCAATTTAGCTTTGGCACCCGAAGATTCTTGGGGGAATAAAGGCTATTGGGCACCTGAAGTTTATTATGTAGAATCGTTGAAGAAGTTTTATATGTTCTATACAGTAAACGAACAGGTTTGTGTTGCTACTTCCGATTCGCCTGAAGGACCGTTTGTGCAGGATGTGAAGCAGCCTCTCTTTGGTAGTGAAAAGAATATTGACCCTTCTCTTTTTATAGATTCCGATGGTAAAGCATATCTCTATTTTGTCCGTTTTACGGGTGGAAACGTCATTTGGTGTGCAGAAATGAATTCTGATTTGAAAAGCTTGAAAGAGGAAACATTGACGAAGTGTATTGAAGCGCAGGATGAATGGGAACGTAAACAGGCTACTGTAGCTGAGGGACCTTCCATATTGAAGCAGAATGGAGTCTATTATTTGCTTTACTCAGCCAATCATTTTGAAAGTAAGGATTATGCTGTAGGCTATGCCACCTCGGATTCTCCTTTCGGACCTTGGGAGAAATATAGTGGAAATCCCATTCTCAGGAGAGATATGGATCAGACTGCGAGGTTGTCGGGTACTGGCCATGGTGCTCCTTTTATCTGCGAAGACGGAAGCTATAAATACATATTTCATGCTCATGCCAGTGAAGAGAAGGTACAACCTCGTTCTTCCTATATCAAGGATCTTACTCTCTCAGATAAGGGGATAGCATCAATTCATGGAACAGTTATCCGACCTGTAGTTGTGAAATAACTAATGAATAATTAAGATAAACTTTTGGATTTTATGAAACGATTGATGACGCTATTGCTGGGATTTGCTACCTTGGCGGGATGTACCTCACCCCAATCTGAGCAGCATGTGAAGAATGAATTGCGTGCGCCTGCCTATCCGTTGGTTACTATTGACCCTTATACGAGTGCATGGGCTTTTCAAGATAACTTGTATGATGGTGCAGTGAAACATTGGACCGGCAAGAGCTTTCCTCTGATTGGCGTAGCTAAAGTAGACGGACAAACTTACCGTTTCATGGGAGCGGAAGAACTCGAATTGAATTCTGTGGTTCCCAATTCGGAGCAGGAAGACTGGGTAGCGAAATATACAGTGGTACAACCGGCTGAAGGGTGGCAGAATATGGACTTTAATGATAGTCGATGGAAAGAAGGCAAAGCTGCTTTTGGAACCATGGAAAATGAGCATACTGCCAAGACGCAATGGAGTGAAAAGTATATTTGGGTACGCAGAACTATAGATCTTCAGGAAGATTTGGCTGGTAGGAGTGTATACCTTGATTATTCACACGATGATGACGTAATTATTTATATCAATGGTGTCAAAGTGGTGGATACAGGTAATGCTTGTAAGAAGCATGCCCAGGTGAAACTTTCGGATGAAGTGGCCGCTTCTTTGAAAAAGGGAAAGAATCTGATAGCTGCGTATTGCTACAATCGTGTGGGAAATGCCTTGCTGGACTTTGGACTATTGGTTGAACAGGAAAACTATCATTGTTTTGAACAGACTGCAGAACAAACTTCGGTAGATGTACAAGCTATGCAAACCTATTATACATTTATTTGTGGGCCAGTTGATCTGAAACTGACTTTTACAGCTCCTTTGTTTATGGATAATCTGGATTTAATGACTCGTCCGGTTAATTATCTCTCGTATGAAGTTGTTTCCAGAGATGGTAAAAAGCATCAGGTGGATTTGTATTTCGAGGCCTCTCCGCAATGGGCGGTTGATGTACCTCATCAGAAATCTATAGCTGGTAGTTTTGAAGAAGGCGATTTGCTGCTTTTACGTACCGGAAGCCAGAGTCAGGAGATTCTGAAAAAGAGAGGGGATGATGTCCGGATTGACTGGGGCTATTTTTATTTAGCTGGTAAAAAGGATAATGCGACTTATGGTATCGGCGATGGCAAGACTCTACGTAAGAGCTTTTTGGAGAATAAATTAGATGCACCGGCTACTGATGGTTATGATAAATTAGCCTTGGTATGTTCGTTAGGTGAAACAAAGAATGCTGATGGTTATCTGATGCTGGGATATGATGATATTTACTCCATCCAATATTTTGGTGACAATTTGCGTCCTTATTGGAATCGCTCAGGGAAAGAAACTATTGTATCTCAGTTCCAGAAAGCTGCGGTTGACTATCAGAAACTGATGAAGGATTGTGCTGCTTTTGATAAGAAATTGATGGAGGAAGCTACTGCAGTGGGCGGTCGTAAGTATGCTGAACTTTGTGTATTAGCTTATCGCCAATCTATAGCTGCCCATAAACTTGTAGAAGCTCCGAACGGTGAATTATTGTTCCTTTCTAAGGAGAACTTCAGTAACGGTTCTATTGGAACTGTTGATATTACATATCCTTCGTCTCCTTTATATTTACTTTATAATCCGGAATTGGCCAAAGGGTTGCTTAATCATATTTTCTACTACAGTGAAAGTGGTAAGTGGACTAAACCGTTTGCTGCCCATGATGTCGGTACTTATCCACTGGCTAACGGACAGACATACGGTGGTGATATGCCTCTGGAAGAGAGCGGTAATATGTTGCTGGTGACTGCTGCCATTGCTGCCATAGAGGGAAATGCGGACTATGCAAACCGTCACTGGGCTACATTGACCACTTGGACTGATTATCTGGTGGAATATGGTCAAGACCCGGGAAACCAACTCTGTACAGATGATTTTGCAGGACACTTTGCTCACAATGCGAATCTTTCTATAAAAGCTATATTGGGTATTGCTGCTTATGGTTATTTGGCCAATATGCTGGGAAAGACTGAAGTCGCTGAGAAATATACAGATAAAGCAAAAGAAATGGCTACCCAATGGGTAGAGATGGCCGATGATGGCGACCACTACCGTTTGACATTTGATAAGGCAGGCACTTGGAGTCAAAAGTATAATTTGGTATGGGATAAATTGATGAATTGGCAGATATTCCCGGAAAAAGTAGCTGAAACGGAAATTGCATACTATCTGACCAAGCAAAATCGCTATGGTTTGCCACTTGACAGTCGTGAAACATATACCAAGACTGACTGGATTATCTGGACAGCCACTATGGCTAAGGATAAGACTACTTTTGAAAGTTTTGTTGATCCGGTTTATAGCTTTATGAATGAGACTGTTGACCGCATTCCAATGTCTGATTGGGTCTTTACAGATAGTCCGAAACAACGAGGCTTCCAAGCTCGTTCGGTGGTAGGCGGATATTTCATTAAGATGTTTGAAGAGAAACTGCATACTAAATAGTATGCAGTTTTATCAAAAGTTTCGCTATTTAGAAAATAGATATTATAGTCTTGTCGAGAAATGTCTGTAGGGGCATATTTTGGTTTTATAATTGTATTTCTTGAAAAGATCGTTCTATTGTTTTTTCTTATAAAGAGATAATTTTGCTTCGTGAAAACAGAAATTTCGTTTAATGTTAAATCTAATAATAAGCCTATGGTATAAAGAGAGACAATTTTTAATTAATCTAATTTGCTGGCTAAAAATTTGCTTGCAATACACTGTATTAATAAAAAGTACGGAATATTCATCTTCCGTAATATTTCTAATCTAATATCTATAAAACATGTCTAAGAAAATCTTATTTTTATTTTTTTGCGTGTTTGCACTTGCAGCACATTCTCAGAATGTTGTAATAAAAGGTTCTGTAACGGATGTTAATAAGGAACCTTTGTTGGGTGTGAATATTAAGGTAAAGGGAACTACTACAGGTACCATTACCGACATCGATGGTAACTTCTCGATAAATGGGCCAAAGGGTGCTACACTTGTAATTTCTTATATTGGTATGGTGACCCAAGAAGTGGAATATAAAGGACAACCTTTGAATGTTGTATTGAAAGACGATTCCCAGGCTCTGGAGGAAGTGGTAGTTGTAGGTTATGGTTCGATGCGTAAGAAAGACCTTACGGGGTCTGTAGTACAAGTACGTCCGGACAAGATAGCTAATGATAATCCCAAGACAGTACAAGATGTCTTACGTGGTACACCAGGTTTGACGGTAGGATACGGTGAAAGTGATGCCGGTGCTAAAGGTGGTGGCTCAATGAAGATCCGTGGTCAGCGTTCAGTTTATACCGATGGTGGGCACAATGACCCGTTGCTTATTCTTGATGGAATGTTCTTTTATGGTGAGCTTTCTGAAATTAATCCGGATGACATAGCACAGATTGACGTGTTGAAGGATGCTTCTGCTGCTGCTGTTTATGGTGCACGTGCTGCGAATGGTGTTATCATTATTTCTACTAAAAAGGGTAAGCAGGGTAAACCGACAATCAATTTTACAGCTAGCATCGGATTGACTCAAAAAGCTGCTTATCGCGACAGGTGGCAGAGCCCGGAAGCATATCTGCAACATTATGTAGACTGGAAGGAAAAAAATACGTATGGTGTAAATGCTGAAACCGGTGAATATGCCGCTTACTCAAGACCGGGTAATGAATATACTTCAAAACCGGGTTACTTCCGCAATCCTAATAACCTTGACGATGTGTCTTTGGAAGCATGGAGAGGTTATACTACCAATGATGAAGGGGAATCAGACCTGAGTATTTGGGCAAGACGTTTGGGATTTAGACCTAATACAGCTTTGATGGATAATCTTTTGTCCGGTAAGGTTATGGACTGGCAGGACAAAGCATTCCGTCTGGGATTCAACCAAGATTATAATGCTAGTATCAGTGGTGCAGGTGAGAAGATTGACTATTATATGTCATTAGGTTACTTGCGTAATGAAGGTGCTTTTGTAGATGATACTTATCGTGCTATTCGTGGTAATTTCAAATTGAATGCAAAAGTGACTGATTGGTTTGAAATAGGTGCTAACATCAATTTCCAGGATCGTTCAGATGGTGAAATCGGTATGGATAAAGGTGGTTTCATGGAAAACAGTCCTTATGCAGTATTTAAGGATGATGAGGGTAATTATGTACAAGACCCTTTGATGTTCCAGTATGACCGTAATAATCTGACAAACTGGTATTACGAAAAACAGTTTTTGGAATTACAGAAAGGATATACCACATTCAATACGATTTTTAATGCGAAATTGAAATTACCGTTTGGTATTACTTATACATTCAATGCTGCTCCGCGTCTCCAGTATTTCCATGATCGTTACTTCATGTCTGCTGAACGGCCGAATTCTAAACCAACTGACCGTGGAGTGAATCGTGAACAAGCTAAACGTTTCGACTGGTCTTTGAATAATACCATTACTTGGGATCATACTTTTGCTGATAAACATCATGTTATTTTGACACTGGCACAAGAAGCTGAAGAACGTCAGTATTGGTCAGACCGTATTGAAGCCCGTAACATTTTGCCATCTGATGTACTTGGATTCCACAATACACAAAATGGTGATAAGTCGGCAAGTTCGTTTAGAAGTGATGACTCACATCAGACTGCTGATGGTTTAATGGGGCGTGTGTTCTATTCTTATGATGATCGTTATATGGCTACTTTCACTATGCGTCGCGATGGTTATTCGGCTTTCGGTTCTTCTAATCCTTACGCTTACTTCCCCTCCGGTGGTTTGGCATGGACTTTCTCTAATGAAAAGTTTTTCCAGCCGTACACTCACATCATGAGTACAGGTAAATTGCGTGTATCTTTCGGTAAGAATGGTAACCGTTCGCTGGCTAATCCTTATGAAGCCCTTGCTAACCTCTATCCGGGTGGTGGAAAGATGCAGGGCTATATTACATCTTCTGGCGATTTATACTTGATGCGTTACTTAATGGCTCAACGTATGGAGAATCCGGGTTTACAGTGGGAGAAGACACAGTCTTGGAATTTTGCTTTAGATTTTGGTTTCTTGAATGATCGCATAACCGGTACATTGGAATACTACCGTATGAGTACCAAAGATATGATTATGGGACAGCGCTTGCCTAACTTTACAGGTTTTGAAAGTATCACGACCAATTTGGGACAAGTTGATAACAATGGTTTGGAAATTGCTTTGAACACGTTGAATATTGATAATAAGAATTTCCAATGGAGCACAACATTCAGCCTCTCATACAATAAGAACCGTATTAAACATCTATATGGTGATTATGAAGATATATTGGATGCTTCAGGCAATGTGATTGGTAAAAAAGAAGCTGATTACGTGGGTAATGGTTGGTTTATTGACAGACCTATCAGTGCCATTTGGGACTATAAAGTGACCGGTATTTGGCAGAAAGATGAAGTAGAGGAAGCAAAGAAATATGGTCAGGTTCCGGGTGATCCAAAAGTATGGAACAATCCGGCTAACGATGAATATGATGCTGATGGAAATCTGAAGAAGGTTATTTATAATAATGATGATAAAGTATTCCAAGGACAAACGGCAGCTCCCGTAACTTGGGCATTACGTAATGACTTTACTTTGTGGAAAGATTTGACATTATCCATCAACATTTATTCTCGTATGGGTCATAAGAGTTTGGAAAGTATGTATCTGAACAATGACGATGATGGTGGTGGTATGACTTACCGTTTAGTGAATAAACCAGCAAAAGAGTATTGGACAGTAGATAATCCAAGCAATAAATATGCGCGTATTGAAGCACAAGGTCCTGAAGGCGCTAGAGGAGCCCGCAGACTTTATAACCGTTCTTTTGTCCGTTTAGAAAATATTTCAATAGGTTATACATTGCCCAGACAATGGACAAAAAGAGTAGATATTGAACGTGCTAAGGTATATGCCACAGTTCGGAATGCTGCTGTATGGGGCTCTAAGGACTGGGAATATTATGGTGACCCGGAAACAGGCAATTATGCTTCTCGTATTTGGACACTGGGACTTAACTTAACATTCTAAATCTTTTAACTCAAGAATAAATATGAAAAACTATATTCAAAAATTTATTTGCAAGGGATTTATCCTGATGGCCGGAGCTTCAATGGTGCTGACCGGTTGTAAAGAAAGCTTTCTGGAACCTGATCCGCAAACCATGTTCAAACCTAGTGAAGTGTTTACTACAGAAGATGGTATTAGGTCTGTATTGGCTATCTGCGATCGTCAATTGAAGAGAAACTATGTGAGTGAAGATTCTCGTGAAATGATGGCGTTGGCTACAGAATACACCTTCTCTGATTTGATGGTACCTGCTGCGACTGATAAATCAGGATTCCTTGATAATGTAGATAATATGTTACGTTCGAATAGCGATCAGAGTACAGAAAAAAACTTAGGTCGTACAAACAGCATCTATTTCTTTTGGCGACAAGGATATGAAGGTGTTCGAAATGCCAATACAATACTTTCATTTATAGATGGTGTCCCTATGGATGAGACGTTAAAGAAAGAATATATTGGTCGTGCCTATTTCCATCGTGCTTATCGATATTATGCATTGGTATTCCAGTATGGGCATGTGCCTTTACTTACTAAATTGACATCATCTCCTAAATTGAGTTACCATTCTACTCACAGGGATGCAATTCTGGAGAAGATGGCGCTTGATATGGAGTTTGCCGTTCAGTGGGTACCTGAACAAAAGGATATGCAATATATTGGTATGGTGAATAAGGGAGCTTGCCGTATGTTACTGTCTAAATTATATCTGGCTCTTGGCAGATATGAGGATGCTAAGAAGCAGTTAGATATTCTGATTGACCAGTCCGGTTATTCATTGATGACAAATAACTTCGGTACCTTCTTTGAAGGTGGTGAACCTACTTCTTGGCCTATTACACGCAACGTGATTTGGGATTTGCACCGTCCGGAGAACAAACTGATTAGCGCTAACAAGGAAGTTATTATGGGTATGCCTAATCGTGGAGCGGCGGCTGAATCGTTTATTCCGATGCTGAGTATGCGTATCATGTATCCTTTCTTCTTTGATGGTAGAATCAAGATGCCCGATGGTAAACAGGCGTTGTACAACCTTGACCGTACTAACAGCAAATACCGTGTGGAATATGACTATATGCGTGGGCTAGGACGTGGTATTGCAACTTTCCGTACCAGTACTTTCTATCAGGATGGATTGTGGGCTGTAAATGGCAAGATGGACGAAACGGACTTGCGCCATAGTTCAGAAACCGGAAACTGGATGCACATGGAAAATTTGCGTTGTAACAATGTAGACTCCGAATTCTATGGACAGAACATTATGCTTCATTCCGATAGAGATTTTTGGGGTGTAAAAGACGGAGAACCTGTGCTGATTACCGCAAAGGGACAATTGTTGTGTTCCGATACAATTCGACGCTGGTTTGATGTGCCTCATTACATTTTCTGTCTGGATGATGTGGTCAACCAAAATTTGATTAAAAATAATGGTCTTGAAGGAGCTACTGAGGGCAGTGTTGCCGACTGGTATCTCTATCGTTTGGCAGAAGCCTATTTACTTCGTGCTGAAGCTAAATTCTACATTAATCCGAGTGATCCGACTATCAAAGATGACCTGAATATCATCAGAAAACGTGCACAATGTTCTGAACTCTATACTGGCAATGTGACTATCGGTGATATCATGGACGAACGTGCACGTGAACTTTTCTATGAAGAGTGGCGTAATGTAGAGTTGACTCGTGTATCTCTCTGTCTGGCTCGCAGTGGAAGACCTGATGAATGGGGCAATACCTATAATGTGGAAACTTTTGACAAACAAACCGGTACAGATCTGGATGGCGGTAGCTATTGGTATCAACGTTGTGTACGCAAAGGTATGTACAACAAGGGCGTAACGATTCGTGTTGATGCCACTAAGACAGACATTAACTTCATTATGGGTAAACATAATATTTATTGGCCGATTCCTTATAATGCTATCGAGGCTAATAAAAATGCCAAGCTGTGGCAGAATGTAGGTTATACAGAATACGACCCTGCTACTCCTATATGGAATACTTGGGAAGAAGCCGTAGCTGATGAAGATAAAATTTAATCAATCACTTTCGCTATAGTGCGGAAAGAATATTGGAGGTATATAGATCGGCAAAGTCAGAATGGTGAATCGCTGTGAGAAATATACCTCCATTTTCTTTTTATCATAAATATTTGTTCTGATGAAAAAGTTCTTTATAATATCGGCATTATGTTGCCTGACGGCATGTTCTTCATCATCGTCAAAAGCGGAAGATGATCCGGTAGATCAACCGAAGAATGTATATTATAATCCGGTTATAAACTATAGTTTGCCTGATCCTTCTGTTATCAAAGGAGAGGATGGCTATTTTTACTTATATGCTACCGAAAATATTCGTAATCTGCCTATTCATCGTTCCAAAAATTTAGTAGATTGGGAATATGTAGGTACGGCTTTTACAAATGATACTCGCCCGGACTTTGAACCAAAAGGAGGATTATGGGCGCCTGATATTAATAAAATAGGCGATAAATACGTGCTTTATTACTCCATGTCCGTTTGGGGAGGCGAGTGGACCTGTGGCATCGGATGTGCTACTGCCGATAAGCCCGAAGGCCCTTTTAAGGATCATGGAAAAATGTTTCGTAGCAATGAAATCAATGTGCAGAATTCTATTGATCCTTTCTATATAGAGGAAGGAGGACAAAAATATCTGTTTTGGGGCAGTTTCCGGGGCATTTATGCTATCGAACTATCAGATGATGGACTTTCCCTTAAAGAAGGTGCTACACCCCAAAAAGTGGCAGGAACTGCCTATGAAGGCACTTATATTCATAAGAAGGATGGTTATTACTACTTTTTTGCTTCAATAGGTACTTGCTGTGAAGGATTGAACAGCACATATACAACAGTAGTAGGACGTTCAGAAAATCTTTTCGGCCCTTATGTTGATAAAAAGGGCGGGAATATGCTCGACAATAAACATGAAATCCTGATTCATAAGAATAGTGCTTTTGTAGGCACCGGCCATAATTCTGAGATTGTGACGGATAATGCCGGTAATGATTGGTTTTTCTATCATGCGGTAAGCGTAAAAAATCCCGAGGACGTATGTTGCTGATGGATAAGATTGAGTGGAAAGATGGATGGCCATCTGTAAAGGGTACTTCTCCATCAATAGAGGCAGAAAAACCTGTATTCTAACAACTATAAAACAAATGCGATTATGAGACTAAAGAGATTGTTTTTTGGAGTAATGCTTTTAGCGGGCATTACAAATGTAGGGGCTATGGAGCATTCTCTGGGAGATGTTTCGACCTCTATTTCTTTAAAAGTTCCGGGTAATGACGCCCAACACTATTCACTGACACTTCAGAAGCAGCAGGACGGTGTGTATACCTGCCAGTCTTCCGAGCAGTTACCATTGGTTATTACCCGTCAGGTAGTTGATAAAGATGGCAAGCAGCGTATTAACGTTGTCATCATGGCCTTGGATACTGTTTATTTCAATTATGGCGAGCAAATAAACACCGGATACCGTCATTCCGATTGCCAGTTCTACATGCCCGGCTTCTGGTACCGCCAGAATCTTCGTTCTCCCGAAAAGGCGCCTTCTTTCCATACCTCGGATAGCTGGCTGGTACGCGAAGACCGTCTGAGTAGTCCTCTGACTGCCGCCTTCAATTCAAGTAAAGGCAAGTCCATGTCAGTCATCCGTATTGACAAGTTTGACAAGGAGGCTTTGGCTACTCACAAAGAAGGCGAGGTCATAGTCTCCGGTGAGACTTCCATCGGCTATACCGGCTTCGAGAACATAGGTGGCATGACTGTCCTTTCCTATGGTTTCCCTTATAAGGAAGCTCCCAAGACTTATATCCGTAAACTGACTCTTGCCCCTTCGGTTGAGGCTTTCCAGCTGCTTCGCAAGGGTGATAGCATAACTCTGACCTGGGAACTGTCCGAGACTGATGCTTCCGACTTCTCTGAGTGCGTACAACGTACCTGGGAGTACTGCTATGACACGAACCGTCCCCAACCGGTCAATACCCCTTATACGGTGGACCGTATGAAAGATGTACTGAGCAACTTCTTTGTAGAGAGTTATGTGAATACTACTCCTACCCATTACTATTCGGGCGTTGAGCTGAAGACAGCCACTTGTGCCAGTACTGATGTTGCCGAAGTCGGCTTTGTGGGCCGTACATTGCTAAATGCCTTCAATGCATTGGAATACGGTTTCCAACAGAACCGTCCTGAACTTGTGAACAGTGCTAACAGTATCTTTGATACTTATCTTTCAAACGGTTTCTCTCCTGCCGGTTTTTTCAATGAGGTTGTCCATTATAACCGTGACTTTAAAGAGTCTAATCTCAGTATCCGCCGCCAATCGGAAGGTGTGTATGCCATTCTTAATTATCTGGCTTACGAGAAGCAATACAAGCGTAAACATCCCGAATGGGAGAACCGTCTGAAGGTAATTCTGGACAGTTTCCTCCGTCTTCAGAATGCCGACGGTAGCTTCCCCCGCAAGTTCAAGGATGATTTCTCTATCGTAGACGGTACCGGTGGCAGTACTCCTTCGGCTACTTTGCCTCTGGTAATGGCCTACAAGTATTTCAAGGACAAACGTTACCTGGAGAGTGCCAAGCGTACTGTAAATTATCTGGAGAATGAGCTTATCTCTAAATCCGATTATTTCTCTTCCACTTTGGATGCTAATTGTGAGGATAAGGAAGCTTCCCTTTATGCTGCTACTGCCACTTATTACCTTGCTCTGGTTACTAAAGGTGCGGAGCGTGCTCATTATGCCGAACTTTGCAGGAAGGCCGCTTATTTCGCCTTATCCTGGTATTACACCTGGGATGTTCCCTTTGCCGAGGGTCAGATGTTGGGTGATATCGGTTTGAAGACTCGTGGCTGGGGTAATGTGTCTGTTGAGAATAACCATATTGATGTGTTTATTTTCGAGTTTGCTGATGTGTTACATTGGCTTTCCAAGGAGTTCAATGAGGCTCGTTTCTCAGACTTTGCTGAGGTTATTTCCACTTCCATGCGTCAATTGCTTCCCTATGAGGGTCATATGTGTGGTGTTTCCAAAGTAGGTTATTACCCTGAGGTTGTCCAACACACGAACTGGGATTACGGTCGTAATGGTAAGGGATATTACAATGATATCTTTGCTCCGGGCTGGACGGTTGCTTCGCTGTGGGAACTATTTTCACCAGGACGTGCAGAACAATTTTTCTCTAAAAAATAAAGCATAAACATTATAAGCGAGTATGAATAAAATTATGATTATTTTAGCAGGATATGTGCTATTAGCATCAGCCTGTACAAGTAAGCAGGTCACTGAAAAGACTGCTTCAGGGTTGAATCCGGCTGATTTCCGTATGGAAGTGGATGGTAAACAGACAGACCTGTTTGTACTAAAGAATAAAAATGGTATGGAAGTTTGTATTACAAACTTTGGTGGACGTATTGTATCAGTAATGGTACCGGATAAAGATGGAGTTATGCGTGATGTTGTATTAGGACTCGATTCTATTCAAGACTACGTGAAACTTCCTACGAATTTTGGTGCTACCATCGGACGTTATGGTAATCGCATTAACCAGGGTAAGATTACCATAGACGGTGTAGAATATCAATTGCCACGGAATAACTATGGCCACTGCCTACATGGTGGTTCTAAAGGCTTTGACTTCCGGGTTTTCAATGCACATCAGCTGAGTGATCAGGTTTTGGAATTGAGCTATTTATCAAAAGATGGGGAAGAGGGATTTCCGGGTAATTTGACCTGTAAGGTCACTTTCTCACTGACAGATGATAATGCCATCGATATTCGTTATAGTGCCGAAACGGATCGTACTACGGTTGTTAATCTGACTAATCATTCATATTTCAACCTGGATGGTGATCCTTCCAAAGACAACTCGGATTATCTACTGACCATTAATGCTGATGCATATACTCCTGTGGACAGTACTTTTATGACTACCGGTGAGATTGCTCCTGTAGAAAATACAGACATGGATTTCCGTCAACCTACGGCCATCGGAGCACGCATTAATAATGATTTTATTCAATTGAAGTATGGTAAAGGTTACGATCATAACTGGGTACTCAATACAAAAGGGGATATTTCTCAGAAATGTGCTACTCTCGAATCTCCTAAAACTGGTATCGTACTTGATGTTTACACGAACGAACCGGGAATTCAGATTTATGCCGGCAACTTCCTTGATGGTACGGTAAAGGGAAAGAAAGGCATCGTATATGGTCATCGTGCTTCCGTTTGTTTGGAAACTCAGAAATATCCCGATACTCCTAATAAACCGGAATGGCCGTCAGCATTATTGAAACCGGGAGAGAAATATGATAGCCATTGCATATATAAATTTTCCGTAAGAAAATGATAAGACAACTGAGCAAATTAATTATTCATTTAAAGACTATAAGAATTATGAAGAGAGATTATCGTTTCATTTATCTATTTGTTGTGGCTGTATTTGTAATGACAAGTACCATCACCGCACAAGATTATTTCAGTAATTTCCCTGTAAGAGCAAATCCAAAAATCGTAGGGAAAAAGGTAAGTAGCCGCCTGATGGAGACCAAACACCAACTTTATGGAGATAGAGGTATACATTATGCTGAAGTCTGCACCTGGTATGGAGCGCTCCGGTTCGCTGAAATGACGAATGACAAGGAACTTACCAAGAAACTGAGAGAGCGTTTTGAGCTGTTGTTCCATCTGGAGAAAGACTTGCTTCCTCCTCCGATTCATGTAGACCAGAATATGTTCGGTTGTCTGCCTCTGAAACTGTATCGCATGACGAAGGACGAGCGCTATAAAGAACTGGGATTACCGTATGCCGATACGCAGTGGATTCTTCCTGAGAAGGCAAACGATGAAGAACGTAAATGGCATAAGAAAGGATATTCCTGGCAGACCCGCCTTTGGATTGATGATATGTATATGATTACCATTGTGCAAGCCGAAGCCTATCACGTAACGGGAGATAAAAAATACATCAACCGCGCTGCCAAGGAAATGGTGCTTTATCTGGATGAGATTCAGCGTGAGAACGGTCTCTTTTATCATGCGCCCGATGTGCCCTTCTATTGGGGACGTGGCGATGGCTGGATGGCTGTTGGTATGACGGAATTGCTTTTCAACCTTCCTGAAAACGATCCTAACCGTCAACGCATCCTCAAAGGATATCGCTTGATGATGGAGAACCTGAAGAAATATGTGAATGAAGATGGACTCTGGAACCAGTTGATTGACGAAAAGGACTGCTGGACGGAAACTTCCGGTTCGGCAATGTTTACGTATGCCATGATTTTGGGGGTGAAGAACGGATGGCTGGACAAGGATGAATATGGACCGATTGCCCGTCGTGCATGGTTGGGACTTTGCAACTATCTTGATGATAACAATGACTTGATGGAAGTTTGCATCGGTACAGGCAAGAAGAACAGCCACCAGTATTATCTGGATCGTCCCCGCATTACAGGTGATTATCATGGGCAAGCTCCCATTATTTGGTGTGCTTATGCGTTGCTGAGCGAATAAAATATTCTATTCTTCATAGTTGGCTGAAAAAGCCACTTTAATTTATATACTTCATAATCTCTTTATTGGGATTATGAAGTATATGTGTTATTTTAATAAAAGACTTATTTTCGCATACGTTTAAAGTGATGTGAAAGAGGAAATTATTCGTTTGTGGAACTTATACTTAAAATAGATAGTTATGGATTTAAGAAAGTATCTCTTTTCAGGAGTTATTCTCCAGGGGGTAGGCTTGTCCTTGTACGCTCAGACAGGTAAGCCCAATATTGTGGTGATAATGACAGATCAGCAGCGCGCGGATTTGTGTGGGCGTGAAGGTTTTCCGATGGAAATCACTCCGTACGTCGATGAATTGGCGCACCAAAATGCCTGGTTTGATAAAGCGTATACGGTTATGCCTGCCAGCAGTCCAGCACGTTGTTCTATGTTTACAGGCCGTTTTCCCAGTGCTACTCATGTGCGTACGAATCACAATGTACGTGATGTACACTATGCAAAAGATTTGGTAACTGTTTTGAAGGAGAACCATTATAAGACTGCTTTAGTGGGTAAGAATCATGGCTATTTGAGTTCGAAAGATATGGATTTCTGGTCTGAATATTCTCACTGGGGAAAGAATAAGCCGGTGACGGAGGGAGAACGTGCCGTTTCCGAATTCTTTAAAGAGTCTGTCGGACAGTGTCTGGAACCTTCGCCTATACCTGTCAAGGACCAACAGCCCGCAAGAATAGTGGATGAAGCTATAGAATGGATCGACAGCCAGAAGGATAATCCGTTCTTTGTCTGGGTTTCATTTCCCGAACCACATAATCCCTATCAAGTCTGTGAACCTTATTACTCGATGTTTGCACCGGATAAGCTTCCGCCAGTGAAGACTTCACGTCAGGATGCATTGAGGAAAGGGGAGAAGTACCAGATACTGGCAGAACTGGAAGATGCTTCTTGTCCTGATCTAGAGAAAGATATACCTCGATTAAGGGGAAATTATATGGGAATGATTCGCCTTATAGATGATCAGATAAAGCGACTGATTGAGGACTTGAAAGAAAAAGGACTTTTTGAGAAAACAATCATTGTAGTTCTGTCTGACCATGGTGATTATTGCGGTGAATACGGCTTAATTCGCAAAGGAGCAGGCTTGTCCGAGTCCCTGACCCGTATACCAATGGTTTGGGCCGGTTATCAGATAAAGAAACAGGCTAAAGCGATAGATGCGCATGTTTCATTGGCAGATCTTTTCCCTACTTTTTGTACGGTGATAGGTGATTCTATACCTGTAGGTGTGCAGGGACGGAGTTTGTGGCCGATGCTGACAGGTAAGAAATACCCGAAAGAGGAGTTTTCAAGTATAGTTGTGCAGTTGGGCTTCGGTGGTGAGGATGTGCCTTTGGATGATAAACTGACTTTTGAGCAGGAAGGTGCGCTGGGACATGATAAAGTGGCTCGTTTTGACGAACTGAATACCTGGACTCAGAGCGGAACTTCCCGAATGGTGCGTATGGGCGACTGGAAACTGGTCATGAACAGTTATGGAAGGGGAGAACTGTATAATCTGAAGAAAGACCCGTATGAAATTAATAACCTGTTTGGAAACTCAAAGTTTGTAAATAAGCAGAATGAGTTGTTGACAAAACTGGTGGCTTGGGAATTGCGTTTGCAGGATCCATTGCCACTGCCCCGACATCGTTATCATTTCAAACGGAATCCTTATAATTATCATTTTTCCGAGTGATTCATGACTGCACGGTTATGAATTAAGCCGACTATTTTCTTCTATTATAGCAATAACTCTTACAGGCATCTTTTATTTCACCGCCTGCCTATTGGGATATAGCTTACTAGGCACTTTTTATTCGTTCTACTATAGTATACTTTACGTTTTACTATAGTGGTTCGTAAGGAATGCTATAGTTATCCTTGCGAACCACTATAGTGGAACGAATAAAAAATAGGCAATGAAGAGGGTCTTATTGGGCAATGAAAGAAGTTCAAACAGCATTGTGGCAGAGAACCTACTTCGATGAAATGGGCTATTTTCATCGAAGTCTTTTCATAAACGACGGTTTCCTACATTTTTTAAAGTATTAAAGAGACGAATTTTTTATTTATTGAAGTATTTCTGCTATCGTTTGTCATCAGATTGAGCTATATTTGACGTGCGAATCTATCAAAAAACACAAAAATGAGGAAGAGAATAATAGCCCTTATTAGTTTTCTTTGCTATATCGTTTGTTGGACACAAGCAGCAGACGAACATTACTATTTCAAAAATCTTAGCATTAAGGATGGATTATCCCAAACTACAGTCAATGCGATCATGCAGGATAAAAAGGGATTTATGTGGTTCGGTACTAAGGGGGGACTGAGTAGATATGACGGTATGTCGTTCCGGAACTTCAAGCGTGATATGAACGACAATCATAGTTTGGGGAACAATTTCGTAACTTGTCTTTATGAAGATAATAAAGGGAATATCTGGGTTGGTACGGATGCCGGAGTGTATATTTATTATCCTGCCCGCGAGATCTTTGTTCCTTTTAACTTGCAAAGTAAGGAAAACACCCAAATCGACCGGACTGTTTCTGCAATTTCGGGAGATAAGGAAGGACGGGTTTGGATAGCTGTTGAAACACAAGGGCTATTTTGCTATGAGCCGCAAAAAGAACAGCTTCACAACTATACATTAAACAGCTTCTCAGCCAATGTTCAGAGTGTAACTTCTGATAATAGCGGGACTATTTGGGTTGGATTCTATGGCAGTGGCTTGTTCTATTCTAAAGATAATTTAAAAACACTTCATCCTTATCTTTCCCCGAAGGATGGTGAAGAAATTTTTAAAGATGATGTCATCATGAAGATTGTGCCGGGAGCCTATAATTGTATCTATATCAGTTCCATAAGAAAAGGGGTTCAGGAATTGAACCTTACTTCCGGTAATTTACGGAGTTTACTGTTGATGGATGAAACCGGTGAAATGGTATATAGCCGGGATTTGCTCGTCAACTCGGATAATGAATTGTGGATTGGTACAGAATCGGGAGTCTATATTTATAATCTTCGCACAGATAAGTATGTGCACTTGTATAGTTCTAAAGATGATCCTTATTCTTTGTCTGATAATGCTGTTTATTCGCTATGTGAGGATAGGGAAGGTGGTATCTGGGTAGGCTCATATTTTGGAGGAGTAGACTATTATCCAAAGTCTTACACCTATTTTGAGAAGTATTATCCGAAAGATGGGGATAATAATTTGCATGGTAAGCGGGTACGTGAGTTCTGCGAGGACAATAAAGGGATATTATGGATTGGTACTGAGGATGGCGGTTTGAATCGTTTTGATCCGAAGACAAAAACATTTTCTTTCTTTGCACCCAGTTTCGGATTTACCAATATTCATGGCTTATGTATGGTCGGTGATAAGTTGTGGGTTGGCACATTTTCTAAAGGATTGAAAATCGTAGATACCAATACCGGGAATATCTTGAAAACTTATCAGAAAAACGATTCTCCCCGTTCATTGATAGACAATAGTATCTTTGCTATTTGCAGAACAACAACAGGAGATATTTATCTGGGAACTATGTTCGGACTGTTGAGGTATAATGAACAGACAGATGATTTTGACAGAATAGAGGAGTTGGCCGGTAGGTTTGTATATGATATAAAAGAGGATTCGGGTGGTAATTTATGGTTGGCGACCTATGTGAACGGTGCTTATTGCTACAATGTTAGTGAAAAGAAATGGAAAAACTATGTACATAATGAAAGTAATAAAGAGAGTCTTCCTTATGACAAAGTTTTGAGTATTTTTGAAGATTCACATCGGCAAATCTGGTTGACTACACAAGGGGGAGGATTCTGCTTGTTCCATCCCGAAACGGAGACCTTTACCAGCTATAATTCATCCAATGGCCT
This sequence comes from Bacteroides intestinalis DSM 17393, assembly GCF_000172175.1. NCBI lineage: Bacteria > Pseudomonadati > Bacteroidota > Bacteroidia > Bacteroidales > Bacteroidaceae > Bacteroides > Bacteroides intestinalis. Next base: position 477,285 of record NZ_ABJL02000007.1, read on the forward strand.
GCCCAATGATGTGGTTTATCAAATTGTAGAGGATGCAGAAGGACTATTCTGGCTGACAACGAATAGCGGGTTAGTACGCTTTAATCCCGAAACAAAACAGGTAAAGGGTTATACAACGGCCAATGGCTTGCTTGGTGATCAATTTAACTACCGTTCCAGTTATAAGGATGAAACGGGCGCTATTTATCTGGGTAGTATTGATGGTTTTGTAGTATTTAATCCTAAAACATTTACTGAGAATAAAAGTTTGCCACCGGTAGTGATTACAGATTTCATGCTGTTCAATAAAGAAGTCCGTGCAGATGAAGAAAATACTCCTCTTGAAAAGAGCATTACTTTCTCGGATAGTATCACTCTTCAGGCTAATCAAAACTCATTTTCTTTTCGTATTGCAGCTCTTGGATATCAGGTGCCGAAAATGAATAAGCTGATGTATAGATTGGATGGTTTTGATAAAGACTGGATCACTGTGGGCGAAAGCCCTATTGTCACTTATTCCAATTTGTGGCATGGTGATTATGTGTTCCGCGTGAAAGCGTCTAATAGTGATGGTATTTGGGGGCCTGAAGAACATTTGCTATATATTCATATTCTTCCTCCTTTTTATCTTTCGTTCTGGGCATATTGCATTTATATATTGTTGTTTATTGTCGGTTCTGTATATGCCTTTTGGTATTTCAGGCAGCGTAGCAGCAGGCTGCATCGCCGTCAGCTCGAGAAGTTTGAGCAGGAAAAAGAACGCGAGATCTATAATGCTAAAATAGATTTCTTTACCAATGTGGCACATGAAATCCGGACTCCACTGACGTTGATTAAAGGGCCTTTGGAGAATATTCTTTTGAAAAAGCATTTGGATCCGGAGACTCACGAGGATCTGAACATTATGCAACATAATACGGAAAGATTACTGAATCTTACAAATCAGCTCCTGGATTTCAGGAAGGTAGAAAGTCAGGGCTATAGTTTGAATTTTACTAAATGTGATATTACCAATATCCTGGAAGAAACTTATATGCGTTTTAGTTCTCTTTCACGTCAGAAAGGCCTTGACTTTAATCTGGAGTTGCCCGAAGAGAATTTCTGCGCTCATGTGAATCGTGAAGCATTTACGAAGATTATCAGTAATCTTTTGAATAATGGGATGAAGTATGCCGATAGCTATATGCATATTAAGTTGGAAGTAGATGTAGAGACACAGGCATTTTATGTGGTGACAAAGAATGACGGAGTCATTATTCCCGATGAAATGAAAGAGGAGATTTTTCAGCCTTTTGTTCGTTTCAGTCAGAAGGAGGAAGGAAAGCTTGCTACAGGTGCGGGTATTGGCTTAGCTCTTTCCCGTTCTCTGGCAGAGCTCCATCGTGGAACCTTGGTTATGGCTCCGGGTGAAGATGCCAATGTCTTTGTCCTGACACTTCCTATCATTCAGGATACGGTGATTACTTTAGACTCTGATATGGAGAATATGGATGCAGAGTTACAAACAGAAGCATCCGGTGAGCAATATTCGGATGATAAATCGGAGGGAAAACAATCAAAAGAAAGCAAGCATACGGTTTTGGTTGTAGAAGATAACCCGGAAATGCTCGCTTTCATCGAACGTCAGTTGTCATCTCAATATGCTGTAGTTACGGCAACTAATGGTAGAGAGGCATTGGAAGCATTGGATCGTAATTTTGTGAATTTGGTGGTGAGTGATGTTGTCATGCCGTTAATGGATGGTTTTGAATTGTGCAAGACAATAAAGTCAAATGTGGGTTATAGTCATATTCCTGTTATACTCTTGACGGCTAAGACTAATATTCAGTCTAAGATTGAGGGTATGGAATTAGGGGCGGACTCGTATATTGAGAAACCTTTTTCACCGGAATATCTTTTGGCTGTGGTTTCTAATCTGATAAACAATCGGGAGAAGCTTCGCCGGGATTTTGCCAAATCTCCTTTTGTTGCAGTCAATACAATGGCACTGACCAAGGCTGATGAAGAATTCATCAAGAAACTGAATGAGATTATTCTTTCTAACTTGTCGAATCAGGAATTTAGTATGGACGATATGGCAGAAAGTCTGAATATGAGCCGTTCCAGCTTCTACCGTAAAATGAAAGGGGTATTGGATTTGAGTCCGAACGAATATTTGCGTATAGAACGTTTGAAACGTGCTGCCCAGTTATTAAAAGAAGGTGAAAGTCGTATTAATGAAATCTGCTATATGGTAGGGTTTAGTTCTTCTTCGTATTTCTCTAAATGTTTCCTGAAACAATTTGGAGTACTTCCGAAAGATTTTGCCGGATAAGGGGGAGATAGTACTTTTATTGGGAATAAAATTGTGACTTTTATGCGATTTTGAGATGTTTTTTCTATTTATTGGAATGCTTCTTCTCTATTGAGAAGATGCTGCGTGCTATCTTTGTAACCATCTCGTAAGAGATATACCATGATAACAATTATGTATTTCTTAATGTCTAATAAATAAAGAATTAACCTTATGTGTAAGAAGTCGTTATTATTACTGTTTTTGCTTCCTTTTCAGCTGGTGTTTGCCCAGACAAGTTTGTTGACTGATTTTCCTGAAGGATATACTCCCAAAGAAGTAGGTAAACGTCTGGCATATCATTTTGTAGATGGAAAGCACATGCTTCATATCGGAAAATGGATTAGCTATCCGGAGACTTTTACCTGGAATGGTGGATTGAAATTTGCCGCACTCACCAATGATCAAGAGCTTGTGAAGCTTTTGCAGAACAGATTTGAACTTCTGTTTACAACGGAAAAAGCTCTGTTGCCTATCAAGAATCATGTGGATGTGAATATGTTTGGCAGTTTACCTCTGGAACTGTATAAGATAACAAAAGATCAACGTTATTTGGATTTGGGCCTTCCTTATGCCGATACTCAATGGCAACTTCCTGAAAATGCAAAACCCAAAGAAAAAGAATGGGATCAGAAAGGATATTCCTGGCAAACTCGTTTGTGGATTGACGATATGTATATGATTACGATTGTACAGACTCAGGCTTATAGAGTTACCGGTGATCGTAAATATATAGACCGTGCTGCCAGAGAAATGGTGATGTATCTGGATGAATTGCAGTGTCCGAATGGTCTTTTCTATCATGCACCGGATGTTCCTTTCTATTGGGGTAGAGGTAATGGCTGGATGGCTGCCGGTATGGCAGAGCTGTTGAGTAGTTTGCCCGAAGATAGTGAATACCGTCCACGCATCCTGCATGGCTATCGCACTATGATGAAAAGCCTGAAAAAGTATCAGTCTTCCAATGGCTTGTGGCATCAGTTGTTGGATCATCCTGATTGCTGGATTGAAACCTCAGGGTCTGCCATGTTCACTTTCGCTTTCATTAAGGGTGTGAAGAATGGCTGGCTGGATGCTAAAGAATATGCACCTGCTGCCCGCAAGGCATGGATGGCTATGGTGAAGTACATAGATGAGAACAACAATGTAAAATCAGTTTGCGAGGGCACCAACAAAAAGAACGATAAGCAATACTACTATGATCGTAAACAAAATGTAGGCGATTATCATGGACAAGCTCCTTACCTTTGGTGTGCTGTTGCGCTTTTAGAAGAATAATTTCTGTTATTTTAGTAATCTTATATCGAAACCTTATTTATACTTATAAAATGAATATAAGCAGTTGGGCCAAAGCCCTTACCTTTGTTTTACTGTTGTTTTCCTATTCGACAGTAGTAACCGGACAAACGCAAGTGAATGATGTCAGAGGCTCTGAACGCATCTGGCTTGACTCGGATATTACCCATAATGGGGGCTATCAGTGGAAAATGATGAAGGCGGGAGACGTAACAGATCCCGGAGAGAAAGTATCTTTGTCTGATTATCCGACAACAAATTGGTTGCCTGCCATTGTGCCCGGTACGGTTCTGAATTCATTGGTGTACAACCAAAAATATCCTGAGCCTTATTATGGTATCAATAATAAAATCGAATCTAAATTAATACCGGATATTTCTGAAACCGGACGTGATTTCTATACCTATTGGTTCAGGACTGAATTTACAGTTCCTAAATCATTTGAAGGCAAGCATGTCTGGTTACAACTGGATGGCATTAACTATCGTGCTGAGGTGTGGGTGAATGGAAACCTGCTAAGCACGATTAAGGGCATGTTTTTGCAGGATTATATTGATGTGACCAGCTTTGTAAAAATAGACAAGAGCAATGCGTTGGCTATAAAAGTATATCCGGTGGATGTTCCGGGCAGTGCTAAACCAAAATCCTGGGGAGCAGTAGGCGAATTCCATAATGGTGGAAACGGAAACATTGGATTGAATACTACCATGCTGATGACTGTGGGTTGGGACTTCACTTTTATGGATGGCATTCGCGACCGTAATACAGGAATCTGGAAGAATATTTCTCTCTATTCTACCGGTAAAGTGGCATTGCGTCATCCTTTCGTGAAATCGGAATTACGCAAACCCGGTTACGACCAGGCACGCGAATTTGTATCGGTGGAAGTTGTGAATCCGACAACAGGTTTTAACCCTATTAATTGCACGGTGAAGGGTGAGATTCTTGGTGAAAATATAACTTTCGAGAAAAAAGTTAAAGTTATGCGTGGAGAAGATAAAGTTTTGTCTTTTTCTCCGGAAGAGTTCCCGCAATTAGTTATTAATTCCCCCCGTTTATGGTGGCCTGTGAATAAAGGGCCTCAGAACCTGTATGAGCTGAAAATGACTGTATCCATCGATGGGGTGGTGTGTGATTCGGTAAAAACGAAGTTTGGTATTCGTGAAATTACTTCTGATACGAATACACCTGATAAATCACGTGTCTTCTATGTAAATGGTAAACGTCTTTTTATCCGTGGAACAAACTGGATACCGGAGGCTATGTTGAGAACTTCCGATGAACGTACTTATGCTGAATTGAGATATAGCCTCCAGTCAGGAGTCAACCTTTTACGTATGTGGGGAGGGGGAATTGCTGAATCTGACTATTTCTTCCAGTTGTGTGACGAGATGGGATTATTGGTATGGCAGGAATTCTGGATGACAGGTGATACACGCCATCCGCACGATAAGGGCAACTATCTGAATAATGTGGAGTCTACCGTGAAGCGTATTCGTAATCATCCTTCTTTGGCTTATTATGTGGCTTCCAATGAGAGTACTGAGGTTACCGGTACCCCTGAATTATTGAATAAACTGGATGGTACGCGAGGTTATCAGATGCAGTCCGAATGTGCCGGAGTACATGACGGAAGTCCTTACAAGCAAGTGAATCCGATGCAGCACTATGAGAATACGGCATCTCCGCGTGGAAGCCGTGTCGATGGTTTCAATCCTGAATATGGTGCTCCTACACTTCCCACAGTGGAAATCCTTCGTGAGATGATGGATGAGAAAGACCTTTGGCCTATCAATAAGGAAGTGTGGGATTATCTGGATGGGAATGGTTTTCACCTGATGACTACCATGTATACTGATTTGGTAAATAACTATGGAAAGTCATCTTCCATTGATGAGTTTGCCCAAAAAGGACAACTGCTGGGTGCTATGAATTCTAAGAGTATCTGGGAAGTATGGAATTATAATAAATTGGATTACGGCGATCGTTTCTGTTCCGGACTTTTGTTCTGGTACCATAACTGTTCCATGCGTCAGGTTTCTTCCCGTATGTGGGATTGGTCTTTGGAACCCACAGCTTCGTTGTATCATACAGCTAATTCACTGGAACCGCTGCATGCTCAGTTTGACTATCTGAAAAATACAGTGTCCGTGGTGAACGATTACTATCGTGCCTTTACTGGTTATAAGGTGATAGCTCAGGTATATGATATAAATAGCAAGAAGGTTTTTGAAAAGTCTGCTTCTGTCGATTTGCCGGAAGATGGAGTTGCTAACGATGTGCTGACGATTCGTTTTCCTGAAAACATCTCTCAGGTTCACTTCATCAAATTAGTGTTGAAAGATGAAAAAGGCAAAGATGTTTCTTCCAACTTCTATTGGAGATCCAATGATAAGTATGAAGGCAGCAAGACCTTGACCGGGCCTACATCATCAGGCTTTGAGGATCTGAGTAAGTTGAAAGCAGCCAAAGTGAAGCTTTCCTACAAAACACGTCAGGCAGATGGACGCTATTTTGTGGACATTGTGATGAAGAATACGTCCAATGGTATTGCTTTTTTCAATCAGTTGCAATTTCTCAATTCCAAGATGAGCCCGATACGCCCGTCATTCTATTCAGATAACTTCTTCTCTTTGATTCCGGGTGAAAAGAAAACAGTCACCATTGAAACAGGGGAAGAGAAGTTGGCTGATGGGGCAGTCCTAGTGTTGAAAGGCTGGAATATAGATACTCAGAAGTATAAACTCAAATAAGATAATAGCGTGAAGGGATTCCATATCCTTATAGCTTTATTGCTACTCAGTTTGGGAGTGTCTGCTCAAAACCATTTTGATATTGTGGTGGTGGGCGGTAACCCCGGTGGCATTATGACGGCTATTGCAGCAGCCCGACAGGGCAAGACTTCAGTTATTCTGGAACGTACCCGGCATATTGGAGGACTTCCTGCCAACGGGCTGGGAGCAACGGATATTGCCACCCGGGAAGCGACTACCGGTCTGTTCCTGGAATTTACTTCCAGGATTAAGCGATATTATGCAGATCGTTATGGAGAAAACTCTCAACAGTTGAAGGACTGCAGTGATGGCTTCCATTTTGAACCGTCTGTTGCGACAACCATTTATCAGGATATGCTGAATGAGCATAAAGATAAGATTACTGTGCTCTTAATGCGGCAATTTGATGCTGAAAATCAGAATATCTCTATCAAGAACGGGCGTATTGAAAGTATCTGCATCTTGAATCGTGAGAATGGGAAGAAAGAGATTTATCAGGGTGATATGTTTGTAGATGCTACTTATGAAGGGGATTTGGGAGCAGCTGCCGGTGTGCCTTTTCGTATAGGAAGGGAAAGTAAAGCTGAATTTGGAGAACCCGGAGCCGGACGAGCTTATGAATATTGGAAAAGTCTGCCTGCCAGTGGTAGCACTGGGGAAGCGGACAATGCAGTTCAGGCATATAATTATCGGCTTTGTCTGACAAATGATCCTAAAATTCGAGTTCTTTTTCCGAAACCGACATCTTACAATAGGGATGAATATGTGCCATTAATTGAAGACGTATGGACCGGAAAGAATACTCAACGAGTTATGCTGAAAGTGACGGACGAGATGATGGAAGAAAATCGCCGTCATATTGCTGCAGGCAATCCAACCAAGCTACCCGGAGACAGTTGGGGAATCAGAAAGTTGAGCAGTATTGTGAAATTACCCAATCAAAAGACAGATGGCAATAACCAGCATGCTGCATTTATTTCTACCGATTTGCCTGAGGAGAATTGGCCGTGGCCCACTTCATCCTGGGAGTGGAGAGATAAGTTTGCCAAACGTTTAAAAGATTATACATTGGGGCTATTCTGGTTTGCTCAGAATGATCCGGAATTACCGGAACATTTCCGTAAAGCAATGTTGGAATGGGGATTGGCTAAAGATGAATATCAAGATAATGAATATTTTCCCCGGCAGGTTTATGTACGCGAAGGAAGACGCTTTGATGGAGTTTATTTCTTCACTGCTAAGGATGCTTTGCCCACAGCATCGGGTGAGCGCCCACCTTTGCATGCTAATAGTGTGACAGCCAGTCATTATGCACTCGATTCACATGCTGCCAGGAAAAGGGAAGCTGGGAGAGCACACTTGGATGGATTTATTAGCTATCCTACAGCTGTCTATACGGTACCATTGGGGGTTATTCTACCCCGAAATGTAGAAAATTTGCTGTTACCTGTACCTGTATCCGGCTCGCATATCGGTTTCTCCACATTGCGTATGGAGCCTTGCTGGATGGCGTTGGGACAGGCGGCAGGTATTGCTGCTTCGTTGGCAATTGACTGCAAAGTGCCTGTACAGGATGTAGATATGTCCAGATTACAAGATTTGTTGGTGGACCAGAAAGCAACGTTGATCTACTTTCGTGATTTACGACCGGAAGATCCTAACTTCCGCTTGGCGCAATATATGGGGCTGAGAGGATATCTGCCCGAATGGAATGCTAATTTGCACGGAGCGATTGATGAAGGAACGCTACAGGAATGGAGTGCATTATGTGGGTTTAAGCCCAAAGCTACTCTCGGAAAGACATCCAGACTGGAAGTTCTGACCATGATTTATAAGCGTATTTGTCAGTAAAACGATAACTTTAACCATGTAAAACAAAGAAATAAAATGAAATTAAAACTAATAATGGGTCTGATAGGAGTTCTGTCGTTTAGTAGTTTTTCTACTCTGCCTTCTTCAGATGATACCGACAAGAAACCACAAGAGAGTTGGGTGATTGGCCCGTTCTTACGTCCTGAGGGAGTTAACCCTGTATTGGTACCACAACCCGCCTCTTTCCATTGCCCGATGCGAAAAGAACAGGTGAAGTGGGAGGAGAGTGATGTCTTCAATCCAGCTGCCACCGTGAAAGACGGAAAGATTGTTGTGCTTTACCGTGCCGAAGATAATTCAGCACAAGGTATAGGTAAAAGAACTTCCCGTATAGGTTATGCCGAGAGTGCGGATGGAGTGACTATGAAGAGACTGGACAGTCCGGTACTTTTTCCCGGTGGAGATGAATTTGAAAGCATCGAATGTCCGGGTGGTTGTGAAGACCCGCGGGTAGCAATGACCGAAGACGGACTGTATGTAATGCTTTATACAGCATGGAACCGGAAGACTCCCCGTCTTGCTGTGGCTACTTCCAAGGATCTGAAAAACTGGACTAAGCATGGCCTTGCTTTTGAGAAGGCATATGACGGTCGTTTTGCCAGAATAGCAACGAAGTCAGCTTCTATTCTTACGAAGGTGAAAGGTGGAAAACTGGTTATCGATAAAGTGGATGGCAAGTACTTCATGTATTGGGGAGAATATGCCGTACACGCAGCTACTTCCGATAACCTGACGGACTGGTATCCTGTACTGGATGAGAACAATGAATTATTGAAGATAGCCAAGCCGCGTAACGGATACTTTGATAGCCAGATGACTGAATGTGGTCCTCCTGCCATCCGTACCAAACAAGGCATTGTATTGATGTATAATGGCAAGAATGACAAGAAGAGAGGGGATGTCAACTATCCGGCAGGCGCTTACTGTGCAGGTCAACTTCTGCTCGATTCCAAAGATCCTTATAAAGTATTGGGCCGCTTGGACAAACCTTTCTTCATGCCTGAAGCTCCTTTTGAGAAGAGCGGACAGTATAAAGACGGAACCGTTTTTATCGAAGGATTGGCCTATTATAAGAAGAAGCTATATCTTTATTACGGCTGTGCAGACTCTAAAGTGGCAGTGGCTATATGTGATGATATAAAGCGGCTATTGAAAGTGAAGTAGTGGTATCGGATACCTCAAAGAGTGTGAATTATTATAGTTTTAACAGATAGAACCAAATTGTTATGTACAAGAAAGCATTTACATTATTATTATTATTATTTTCTTTTCAGTTATTAATTGCTCAGAAGAGTCTGCTGAAGAATTTTCCCGAAGGGTATACCCCCGATGAAATCGGTAGACGCATTTCCTATCGTTTTGTAACCGAGAAACATGCATTACATGCCGGAAAATGGATTGGTTATCCCGAAACCTTCTATTGGAACGGTTCTCTTAAATATGCGGCAGCAGCTAAAGATAAAGCACTTATCAAGCTTTTGCAAGCCCGGTTTGAGCATTTGTTTACTACTGAAAAGGCACTGTTGCCTATCAAGAATCATGTCGATTTAAACATGTTCGGCAGCTTGCCTTTGGAACTTTATTGGGTGACGAAGGATGAACGCTATAAAGAAGTGGGATTGCCTTATGCTGATACTCAATGGGAAGTTCCCGAAGATGCTAAACCTGAAGAGAAAGCGTGGGCGGAGAAGGGTTATTCATGGCAAACACGCCTTTGGATTGACGATATGTATATGATTACTATTGTGCAGACGCATGCCTACAAAGTGACCAATGACAGCAAATATATAGATCGTGCAGCTAAAGAAATGGTGATGTATCTGGATGAATTACAACGTCCCAATGGTCTCTTCTATCATGCACCGGATGTACCCTTCTACTGGGGACGTGGAAACGGATGGATGGCAGCAGGTATGACAGAGTTGCTTCGTTACTTACCTAAGAATCACAAAGACCGTCCCCGCATCATGGAAGGTTATCTGACTATGATGAAGAGTCTGAAGGAATATCAGAATCCGGAAGGACTGTGGAACCAATTGCTGGATGATCCTGAATGCTGGACTGAAACATCAGGCTCTGCTATGTTTACTTTTGCTTTTATTACGGGTGTAAAGAACGGTTGGCTGGATGCCAAAGAGTATGCGCCCGCAGCTCGCAAGGCATGGATGGCTTTAGTGAATTATCTGACCGAGAAGAATCAGGTAAGAGAGATTTGTGTAGGTACCAATAAGAAGAATGACAAACAATACTATTATGATCGTCCGCGTCGTACCGGTGATTTTCATGCACAAGGCCCTTACCTTTGGTGTGTAGTTGCCCTGATGGAGAAATAATTCATAATTATCGATAAAGCATGAGAATTTTTAAATCTATTTTATTAGGAGGCATGTTGCTGCTGAGTTCCTCGGCAGCACTGGCTCAGGTTTCGCTATCACAGAATAGTAGCGGATCTAATGTGTTTAGTCTCGTTGGCAAGAAGGATAAAGCCTGCGTGTACTATGACGCAAAAGACTTTGAAGTTGTAAAGACTACGGCAGGACTATTTGCAAATGATGTGAAAGAGGTGAGTGGACAGCTTTTGGGCGTTGCTACTACCAAAGAAGCGCCTCAAAAGAACTGTATTATCATCGGTACCTTGGGTTATAATGAGTGGATCGACCAGATGATTGCAAAGAAGAAACTGGATGTAGAACCTTTGAAGAATCGTTGGGAAAGCTATCTGGTACAGCTTGTGCGCAATCCGCTTCCGGGTGTGGACAAAGCGTTGGTAATTGTAGGTAGCGACCGCAGAGGTACTGCTTACGGGTTGCTTTCTGTATCAAGAACTATCGGTGTGTCTCCTTGGTACTGGTGGGCGGATGCTCCTATCATAAAGAAGGATCAGTTACACCTGAGAGTAGACAAGTATATTTCTAAAGAACCTACAGTGAAGTACAGAGGTATCTTCATCAATGATGAAGACTGGGGACTTTACCGTTGGTCAAGAGATAACTTCGAGAAAGAATTGGGCAATTTCGGTCCTCGGACTTATGCCAAAGTTTGTGAGCTTTTGCTTCGGCTTCAGGCCAACTATTTGTGTCCGGCTATGCACGATGCATCTATGGCATTCCACCGGATTCCGGAGAACAGGGTGGTTGCAGACCGCTTTGCTATCCTTATGGGAGCTTCCCACTGCGAACCGTTATTATTTAATACGGCAAGTGAATGGAAACGCGATAAGATGGGCGAATGGGATTACATCAATAATAAAAAAGGTGTAGACAGCGTGCTCAATGTCCGTGTGAAGGAATGCGCTCCTTTTGAAAATGTATATACGCTGGCATTGCGCGGACTGCATGACAGAGCCATGAATGCAAGCAATGATATGGGTGATAGAAAGGATATGCTTCAGGAAGCTCTGATGGCGCAAAGGCAGATGTTGATCGATGCAATCGGTAAACCGGGAGAAGAAATTCCCCAGGCATTTACTCCTTATAAGGAGGTACTGGACGTATATGATGAAGGTTTGGAACTACCGGATGATGTAACTATCATTTGGCCGGATGATAATTACGGTTATATGAAACGTTTGAGTAGCCCGAAAGAACAGAAACGTTCGGGTCGTTCGGGTGTATATTATCACTCTTCTTATCTTGGCAAGCCTCACGATCACCTTTGGATGAATACGGTTTCTCCTACATTGATGTATGAAGAACTTCGTAAAGCCTATGATGCAACAGCCGACCGCATCTGGTTACTGAATGCCGGTGACATTAAGTCATGTGAATTCGCAGTGGATTACTTCCTGACAATGGCTTTCGATATTGATGCTTTCAACTTTGAAAGAGCAGCCAATTATCGTACAGAATGGTTGTGTGGAATGTTGGGCGACCAATACCGCAATGAGTATCAGGATGTAGTCAATTCTTTCTATAAGCTGGCTTTTGCACGTAAACCCGAATTTATGGGATGGGGTTACCAGTGGACGACTGATAAACATGGTAGAGAACGGAATACGGATACGGACTTCTCACTGACCAACTATCGTGAAGTGGACAACCGTTTGAGCGAATACCGCCGTATTGGAGGTATCGTAGAGAATATTCTGAATAATATGTCCGATGAGAAACAGAAAGCATGTTTCTATCAGTCATTATATTATCCGGTAAAGGGATGCGAACTGTTGAACAGAATGGTACTGGACGGACAAAGAAACCGTTGGTATGCTATTCAGCAAAGAGCATCGGCTAAGGATTTGAAGAAATCAGCAAAAGCTTGTTATGACAGTCTGGAAGTTATAACCAAAGGATATAACTCACTGCTCGACGGTAAATGGAATCATGTGATGACCATGAAGCAAGGATTTGCGGCTGCTTATTTTGAACTTCCGAAGTTGAGAGATGTTGAACTGGCTCCTGCAGCCTCTCTGGGTGTAATGGCCGAGGGTGAGGCAGTATTGAAAGGTCTGCAAAGCTTCCATTCATTGCCATGTTTCAATACTTACCTGCGCCAATCTTACTATATAGATGTATTCAATAAAGGTGCTACTCCGTTGAAATGGAAAACATCTGTAACAAACGATTGGATTTTGGTAAGCAAGAAGTCCGGAGAGACAGCTACCGAAGAGCGTATTGAAGTTTCCATTGACTGGGCAAAGGTTCCGGCTGGTGAAAGAATCCTTGGTACATTGGATATTATGTCCGACCGTGGTGAGAAAGAAACTGTTTATATCTCCGTCTTTAATCCTACATCTCCTTCATTGGCCGAAATGGACACTCTGTTTGTAGAGAACAATGGGTATGTTGCGATGGATGCGGCAAGTTTCCACCGTAAGGTAGAGAATGATGATATTAAGATGATTGTGATTCCGAACTTGGGATTTGAGAATACAGCTGTTCAGTTGGGTAATCCTATGGCAAAGGCACAGCGTACGGCGGGACGTAATACACCGCGTCTGGAATATGATTTCTATACTTTTGAACAGGGATCGGTAGATGTTTACACCTATGTACTTCCTACTTTCCCCATAAGCAAGGATAGAGGATATGCCGGACATGAAGCAACTAATGTTGAGACTAAATATGGCGTATGTATCGATGAGGGTCCCGTTATGAATCCGTCTACTTCTTCCTTTGAATATGCTCAGATCTGGTATGAGAGCGTATTGAAGAATTGCAGAATCAATAAGACCACCCTTCATATAGACAAGCCGGGCAAGCATACAGTGAAAATCATCTGTGGAGATGCCGGAACCGTTTTGCAGAAGGTTGTATTGGACTTTGGTGGTATGAAGCGTTCTTATATGGGACCGCGACCTACCAGAAAGGAATAAAAGAGGGATAAGGTGGTAGAGTGATAGATCACTCTACCACCTTATCACATTTTGTTCATAACCCGATAAAAATGAATCAATCTATGTTTTTGTGTGTAATTTTTATTTCTTGTCTTGTTACCTTTTCCACCACCATTCCCCCCTCTCAGATACCTTCTGGATGGGGGCACAATGAGTCAGGGACTGAAAGGCATTCAGTCAGTGAGTGAAAGGCATTCAGTCCCTGACTGAATCAGATTCATTCAACGAGTCGGAAGAGTAGCTGCAGGAAAGGAAGAAACTTACGAACTTTTTGTAAGTATAGTTGCTAACTGATGAAATATACGATGAATCATTATTTAACCCCTGATTCGCATAAATATCAATATTACTATGATGAAAAAGTTAATACTTGCCTTTTGTATGTTACAAGGTATCTTGTTATCGTTGGGAGCTCAGGATATGCATCAGAACATAGCATATGCTGACAACCATGTGCGCTTTACGGTTATCTCAGATGGAACACTCCGTTTAGAGTATGCTCCGGCTGGCAAATTTGTAGATAACAAATCTTTTGTTGCGGTGAACCGCCTCTATCCGGATGTAGACTACAAGCTGAAGTCAAAAGGGGCGTGGATTGAAATAACGACTTCTAAGATGAGGATGCGTTATAAAAAAGACAGTGGTCAGTTTACCGGAGACAATCTAGTGATTGAAGCGGTGAAAGGGGCATTTCCATTCACTTGGAAGCCCGGAGTGCAGCAAAAAGGAAATCTGAAAGGTACTTACCGCACTCTGGACGGAATGGATGGTGAGACGCAAACTCAAACTTGGGTAGCTGATACCAAGAAAGGGGAACAACTGAAGTTGGAAGACGGTTTGCTGGCTACCGACGGTTGGTCTTTTATTGATGATTCACAAGGACTTCTGTTCGATAACGATCCGGATTGGGAGTGGGCGAAAGAACGTCCCGCCAACGGAGGGCAGGACTGGTATTTCATGGCTTACGGGCATGATTACAAGCAAGCTCTGAAAGACTACACTCTCTTTGCAGGTAAGATGCCGTTGCCTCCCCGCTATGCGTTTGGCTATTGGTGGTTGCGCTATTGGTTGTATTCTGATAAAGAGTTCCGTAACCTGATTGATAATTTTAATACTTATCAGATTCCTTTGGATGTGTTGGTGGTAGATATGGACTGGCATTATACCGAGAAGGGTAAAGGAGGCTGGACCGGTTGGACTTGGAACAGGGATTTATTTCCGAATCCCCAAGGTTTCTTGAAATATCTGAAACAGAATGACCTGAAAATTACTCTCAATCTGCATCCGGCAGACGGAGTGGCTGCATACGAAGAAAACTATACGGAGATGGCGAAAGACATGGGGGTCGATCCTGAGACAAAGAAGACGATTCCCTGGGTTAATTCCGATAAAAAGTTCATCCGGAGTATGTTTAAGAATATACTGGGTCCGATGGAGAAAGATGGAGTAGACTTCTGGTGGCTGGACTGGCAGCAGGGAATGTTTGACCCGAAGATGAAGAATCTGAGTAATACGTGGTGGATCAATTACGCATTCTTTAGTGATATGGAAAAGCGCCGGGAGACTCGCCCGATGTTATATCACCGTTGGGGAGGATTAGGAAACCATCGTTATCAGGTAGGCTTTTCCGGTGATGCGGTGATCTCTTGGAAATCATTGGATTTTCAGCCTTATTTCAATTCTACTGCCTCTAATGTGCTGTATGGCTATTGGAGCCATGATTTAGGAGGACATATCGGTAGTCAGATAGATCCCGAAATGTATACCCGTTGGTTACAATTCGGAGCATTAAGCCCGATTATGCGTACGCACTCTCAGAAAGGGGCTAAATTGAATAAAGAACCTTGGGTGTTCAACAAGGAATATTGTGACATCATTCGTGAAACGATTCGCCAACGCTATGTGATGGCTCCTTATATTTATACGATGGCCCGCAAGGGGTATGATGACGGAATTTCACTCTGCCGCCCCATGTATTATGATTATCCAGAAAATAAGGAAGCCTATGAGTTCCGAAATGAATATATGTTCGGAGATGATGTGCTGGTTATGCCGGTCACTGCTCCGGTAGAGAATGACTATGCACAGGTGCGTGTATGGTTGCCGGAAGGAGAATGGTATGAATGGCATACAGGTGCTTTGCTGAAAGGGAATCAGATTGTGGAACGCTCTTTTGCCGTTGATGAATATCCGATTTATATAAAGGCAGGTGCCATATTGCCCATGTATCTGGATAATGTGATGAATCTGAATGGCAATGACGAAGAGATGGCAGTAACGGTTTTCCCTGGTGGAGGCGATACTGCCGAGTTCAAGTTGTACGAAGATAATGGTAATGATAAGAATTATGCATCCGAATATGCTGTGACTAAGTTGAGTTCTGTCCGCAATGGTAATGAACAAACGCTTGTGATAGGTAAACGTGAGGGTGCTTATAAGGACATGCCTCTTGTCCGCCCGTTTAAAGTGAAGGTGCTTTCTTCTCTTATTCCCCAGTCTGTTACGGTGAATGGACATCCGGCTAAATACCAGTACTCAGGTGAAGATTTTGCCCTTTTGATCGATGTTCCTGCTCAGGCTTGCGATCAGGAAAAGGTGGTTAAAATCGTTTATCCGTCTGAAAAGGTCGATCTGAATGGACTTCTTGGAGCATCCCGAAGAATAGCGAAGAGTATGGAACAACTGAAATATCGTAATTCATACATTGTCTTTAAAGAAGAGTTTGGTAAAATGGGAAGTTTGAGTGAAGCAGTGACCTATGCTCCCTCCGAAATGCCCGCTTTGATCGCTGATTTCTGGAAAAGTTATAATGAACTGCCTGCAGTGTTGGAACGACAAGGAATGAAAAGTGATCTTGCAACATGGTTTTTGCAATCTGTTTGTTGGAGCAAGCGATAAATAATAGATAGATGAAACGATATTTGATGATATTTTTGGCCGCTTTCATGGCTTTTCACTATATGGGGGCTTCTTTGCCCTCCCAGGTGGACAGCCATGATATAGCGTCTTTACATGCATGGGGACCTTATTCCAAACGCTATGCAGGCATCTCGCACATACCTGATATGAGTAAAGGAATACGTTTTGATTTCTCCGTGATGCCCGGATATTATCGGAATCGCCAGTTGGTGCCGCATGTCCTGTTTGAATCGTCTTACTATCCATGGGAGATAAATCCGGAGGTGAATCGCATCACTTACAGGTATGAATTGGAATGGAAAGACAAGGTTTATACGGATGTCACTTATTACGTGTTGGATGATAACCGTACGCTGGTCGGAATACATTGTGTCAACAATACAGGGATGCCTCAGAATCTGGTTCTGAACCAGATGGCTTATATAGACTATCCTGAGACGTATCCGCAGGTAACTGCTACAGGAGCATCGCGGCTGCAATGGTATAATGCCATTGATTATATGGAGAATGAACCTGTTCGGAAATCGCCTCAATACAGACTGGTATATGATGGGTGGCGGCGGAATGAAGAACGTAGCGCTTTGTCTCTTGATGGTTCGATTCTGGGGAGAGGCTTCGGTAGGAGCGAAGGTGACCGCCTGAGTTATCAAGTGAATATCCTTCCGGATCAGGAAAACGGAGCCATAGGCATCCGATTTAAGGTAAAGAAGGGAGAGAACGCTGTACTACAGCTGAAAGGACTGGTAGAACAATCTGTTACTCTGAAAGGTACGGGAGAATTTTCTTTCGTATCAGTTCCTTATCAGAATAAGAAGGCGGGAGAATACAAACTGGAACTTATTTCGGGCAGTACCGTTGAAATCGGTCTGGATGGATTCTTTATAGGCAGTGCGGATGATATCAGCAATGTAAAAGTAGTCCGTACGCCGATACCTTTTACTCCTGCAATGGAAGTAGGTAAAAGCAAGAAAGACTTTATCCTGAAGTACAAAGACTGTGAAAACTATTATGGGGTGGCTTGGAACCATCAGCATTCGGAAGTTCGGGAAATACTGAACGGTGAATTGGAATCTTTCTTCCGGAGAAAGGTGCACGATCATGTCTCGTCAAGGCTGGTTGGAGATAGGAAGTGGCACTATACGAATGCTTTTTTGCGTCCTGTCGTGCTGGAACCAGATTCTGAACAGACCATTTACATGTTGGTATGCACAGGAGATAAGGAACAGGTACAACAAGAATTGCAGAGTTTCCATTCAACTCCGGATAAACTGATTGCGCAGGTTAAATCTACGGAAGGTGCAAAGTCTAAGGATAAAGTGTTACCGGGCGGAGAGAAGTATCTTCTGGGAAATCGTTTATTGCAAGCCTCGCTTTTATCGAATATCGTATATCCGGTTTATACGCAGAAAGAGTACATCAGGCATTTCACACCGGGCAAGAACTGGAATAGTCTTTATACTTGGGATTCCGGATTCATTGCACTGGGACTGATTGATGTGGATCCGGCTAAGGCTTTCGAATGCATCAAGGCCTATACAACTCCGGTAGGGAGTGAATCGGCTTTTATTCATCATGGCACTCCATTGCCTATCCAGATGTATGCTTACGCTGATTTGTGGAACAATAGCCTGTCACGTGAGACCTTGGAATTCTTATATCCCCGACTGAAACAGTTCTTTAACTTTATGGTTGGAAACGATCCTTACTCTACTACCCGGATGAAAGGTTCCGGTCTGCTTCGCACCTGGGATTATTTCTATAATTCCGGTGGATGGGACGATTATCCGCCTCAGCATGCACGTGGGGGGAATAAACTGGTGACTCCTGTAGTTACTTCAGCTTATTATCTGCGGGCTGCGAAAATACTGCGCCTGGCGGCAAAAGAGTTGGGACTGAAAAAGGATATGAAAGAATATGAGCAGGTAATCGGACGACTGTCGAATGCTTTGCAAACCTACTCTTGGGACGAAGAAAGCGGATATTTTGGGTATGTGCTCCATGATTCCTTGGAGAATGCGAAAGAAATCTTACGGTATAAGGACCGGTCGAACTTTAACAAGGGGTTGGATGGAGTGACTCCTTTGACAGCAGGTATCTGTTCTCCGGATCAGGTAAATAGGTTGGTGGGACATCTGTTTTCTCCCGATGAGTTATGGACAAAAGTAGGAATTTCAACGGTAGACCAGTCTGCGTCTTATTATAAAGTAGATGGGTATTGGAATGGTGCCGTATGGTTTCCCCATCAGTGGGTAATGTGGAAAACTCTTTTAGATTTAGGTAAGGGAGAAGAAGCCTACCGGGTGGCGCATACAGCCCTGGATAATTGGGAAAAGGAATGTGCAGCAAGCTATTTTACGTTTGAGCATTTCATTATCTCTTCGGGAAGAGGAGCGGGGTGGCACCAGTTTTCCGGACTTTCATCACCTATTTTGAATTGGTTTGCTGCCTATTATAAGCCGGGTAAAGTTTCTACCGGCTTTGAGGTCTGGATTACGAAGAGCGAATTCAATAGTACTTGTTCTGGATATAAGGCTGATATCTCTTTTGACGATTCGACAAAGGCTCATGAGCGTTGTATGATTGTCTGCATGGATGCAGGATATAAGTATGAAGTATTGTTCAATGGTAAGTCTGTTAAATCCAGATCTGACCATCCCGGAATGTTAGAAATCACATTACCGGCTACTAATAAAACCGGTGAACTTATAATTCGGGCTCTTAATTAGAGTTATTCATAAGAGCATTATTTTCTTTCATATTCAATATTAACCTCTGTGAGGTATAAGATGCCCATTTCGCACACGGTGAAATGGGCATCTTGTGTTATCAGATTAAAACAGATCGATACATTTCATTACAAATGAAACTTTGCAAAATAAGATATTTGTCTCATTACTGATAATTTTGTATCTGCCGCAGTTTTATAGCCTTCTGACTGCGAAAATGAGACGTTTTTTCTCTTTTTAGGGATAAGTTTATTGCTGGTTATTTAATTGAATCTCTACTTTTGTCTTGCTTTAAAGCCAAGAAAGTCTTTACAATTTTTTAAAATTTAATATTATGAAGCAGAAGATTTCAAAATTCTTTTCTGATGCGAGGATTAGGATGCTACTATTATTCCTGATCTCTACAGTTTATATTCAAGCTCAGTCGGGCAGAATCGTTACGGGTGTCGTTAAAGATGCCACGGGCGAAACAGTTATTGGAGTAAACGTAACTGTAAAGGGTAATGCTGCTTTGGGTACTATTACCGATTTGGACGGTAAGTATTCATTGAGTGTTCCTGCGCAAAAATCTACTTTAGTGTTTTCATTCATTGGTTATCAAACCCAGGAAAAAACAATTGATGCTAACACCAAAACTTTGAATGTTACGTTGGTTGAAGATTCTAAGTTGCTGGATGAAGTTGTTGTAGTTGGTTACGGTACAATGAAAAGAAAAGACGTAACAGGTGCTGTAGCACACGTTGGAGATGAAGTGACCAAGAACAGAGCTGCAACAAATGCTCTTGATTTCCTGGTAGGTACTGTACCCGGTGTGCATATAACACCTTCTACTGAAGCAGGTGGTGGTGCTTCCGGACTTCTGATTCGTGGTAAACAATCATTGAAGGCAAGTACTTCTCCTTTGATTGTTCTGGATGGTGTAGTATTCTATGGTAACATTGGAGATATTAACCCGAATGACATTGAAAGTATGGATATCCTGAAGGATGCCAGTTCTACTGCTATCTATGGTTCTAAAGGGTCGGCAGGTGTTATTCTTATTAATACTAAGAGAGGTACTTCTGAAAAGCCTATTATTAATGTAAGTACCAAAATCGGTGTGGCGCAAGCAACCTTTATGCCTGAAATGCCTACTGCCGAACAATACATGCAGAGACGTTCTGATTATTATAAGACAATCGACTACTTCAAACCGGGAGACCAACAAAAAGGTTTAGGCTACTATGATAATCCCGACCATCTGCCTGAAGGAGTTTCCCGCGATCAATGGGCTGCTTATGATCCCTCTTTCTCCGGTGATTACATTGAAACCTGGATGCAACGTTTGGAATTCAATCCCATTGAGGTTACCAATTACAAAGCCGGTAAATTCGTTGACTGGATGGACCTTGTTTACCAGAATGGTTTGAGACAAGATTACAGTGCGTCTGTTTCCGGAAAGACAGCGAGAACCAACTATTATGTCTCATTAGGATATACCAATAATGACGGTATTGTTGTAGGCGATCAGTTCCGTGCTTCAAGATCACGTGTGAATTTGGATACTGAGATTACAAAATGGCTGAATATCGGTTTGAATGCGCAATTCGTTCATAAAGGTTCGGATGATATTAAGGCGGATACAGGTGCAGCCAAGGCAGCCAGTCCTTTTGGTGATGTTTATGAAGCTGACGGAAGCATCAAAGTTAGACCTTGGGATGACAACCGCGTTGCCAATCCGTTGCTGAATCGTTCAGTAGATGATAAATATTATAGAACACAAACCTTCAACTCAAGCGTGTATGGTAAGTTGACTCTTCCGTTCGGATTCACTTGGCAGACTACTTTCAACGTACGTTATGGTTGGAGAAAGGATTATTATTTTGATTCTGATATCAAACCGGGTGTGGTAGCCGGTGGCAAAGCAAAACGTGTGGACTACTCTGACTACGAGTGGAGCATTGATAATATGCTGAAGTGGAACCGCACTTTTGCTAAAATACATAACTTTGATTTTACCTTTGTGTATACTGCTGAAAAATATCAGAACTGGCAAAGTACGGGAAACAATGAAGGTTTCCAACCGAATGGTGCATTGAGTTATCATGGCATTCAGGCCGGTATTACTCCTACTGTCAGCGCAAACGATGAAATGCAGACTGGTAATGGTTTATTATGGCGTTTGAACTACTCTTTGATGGACCGTTATTTGCTGACCGGTTCTGTACGTCGTGATGGTTTCTCTGCTTTTGGACAGAACAATCCTTTCGGTGTATTCTCTACAGTTGCTGCCGGATGGCGTATGTCAGAAGAAAAGTTCTTGAAGGATGTGAAATGGATTAATAACCTGAAGCTGCGTCTCTCTTGGGGACAGACCGGTAACCGTGACATCGGTCGTTATGCCGCTTTCTCAAGATTGACTATTACCAATGTTATTCAGAATGGTGTAAACTATAAAGGTGTATATCCTTCAAGTTTGGCCAACAGAGATTTGAAATGGGAAACGACTACCGGTTTTAACCTCGGTGTCGACTTCGGGTTGTTCAACAACCGGTTAAGCGGTTCTGTGGAACTTTATAAGAATAAAACGAACGATTTGTTGATGGACCGTGCCATGCCCGAAATCTCCGGATACGGTAAGATTGCCTCCAATCTGGGAGAACTTGCCAATCAGGGTGCTGAGTTGACTTTGTCAAGTGTAAACGTGAATACCCGGAATGTACGTTGGGGTACTACCTTCACTTATTCTACTAACAAGAATGAAATCAAACATCTGTATGGTGATATGATTGACGTGCTGGATGCAGAAGGTAACGTTATCGGCCAGCGTGAGGATGATGATGTACAGAACGGCTGGTATATCGGACATGCTATTGATGAGATCTATGATTATAAGTGGATTGGCGTATGGCAACTGGGTGAAGAACTGGAAGCTGCAAAATATGGTAAACAACCGGGTGACCCGAGATTGCTGGATGTCAATAATGATGGTAAGATTAATGACGATGATAAACTTTGGTTGGGTACAAAGACTCCGAAACATCGTATGACATTGAGCAGTGACCTGAATCTGTTCAAATGTATCAACTTCTCTTTCGTACTGCGTGGAGAATTCGGCTGGATGGATATTGATAATCTGCCAAGAAACGAAACTAATCGCTTCTACAATACTTCAAACTCTGTTTGGACTGAATATTGGACGCCCTGGAATCCAAATTCAAAATACGCCCGTTTAGGTGCGAACATTGATAGCCCGGGTGTGAATATTTACGAAAAGAGAAACTACGTAAGAATGCAGAATATGGCATTGTCTTATACATTCCCGAAGAAGCTGATTAACAAGTTCATGATTGATAACCTGAGATTCAGTATCAATGTGGATAACGCTTTCGTTATCTCTAAGTGGAGAACTTCCGATCCTTTGACTAAGGCTATCACTCCACGTATCTGGACATTCGGTGTAGACATTACCTTATAATCTGATAGAACGATAATTAAATAAAGATATTCAAATGAAAACAAAGAAATATATACTAAAAGGTCTGGCAACCTGCCTGATAGCTGCCGGTCTTTCTGCTTGTGTTGATCTTGAACCGAAAGCGATGTCCTTTCTGACGCCGGAGAACACTTTTGTGGATAAAGCTGGTTTAGAAACCATGCTTCGCCTTTGTCGTAAACAAATGAACTTTGAATGGTTCGGAGATGCTTTCAATTCTGGAAACTGTGAAACCTATTCTGTGTATGAATATGCTTGGTCTGACCTGGCTGTAATGGGTGGCCCTGAGACGAAGGAAATCCATAATATGGTGACTCAGCTGACTCCTACTACCAATATGTATCTGCACTTGCGTTATTGGGTTTTCGGCTGGAATGGTATCAAGTATGCTAATACAGTCATTACCCGTGCCCCGGAAGCTGATGGTATGGCTTCGGAAGAAGACAGAAATGCTTGTCTTGCCGAAGGGTATTTTCACCGTGCTTACTGGTATTATCTGCTGACTAACCAATTTGGAGATATACCTTGGATCGGAGAAGAAATTACCGGTGCAAAGCTGGACTTTAATACTGTTTCCCGTAAAACGATCTTGGCTAATATCAAGAAAGATATGGAATATGCCATACAATGGTTACCTAAAGATGTGATCCGCGGTGCTGTGAGTAGAGCAGCAGGTGAACATCTACTGGCTAAGATATGTCTGGCTACGGGTGACTTCCAACAGGCAGTAGACGCAACAACCCGTTGTATTAACGATTATGGATTGCACTTGATGACCGAACGTTTCGGTATTAATGCGGATGATAAGAGCAAAGATGTTTATAATGACTTGTTCCAGGAAGAAAATATCAGTATTGTTGAGAACAAGGAAGGTATCATGATCGGTCAGGAAATTTATGGTTTGGATGGATGTTCTTCTCCAAGTGGCTCAAAGCGTAAACGTAATTTCGTGCCGCAGTGGCATGCCGGAAGCAAAGTGAAGACACCGGACGGAAAGAATGGGACAACGGACGCTTCGGGTATCTACGATGGGTACGAACAATTGGAAGAGCTGGGTAGAGGTCTTGCCAAGATACGTCCTACCAACTATGCACAATATGAGTTGTGGAAAGATTGTGGTGACGATATGCGTCATAACTCCAATAACTGGTTCGATAAATCACGTATCAAATATAATTTGCCGGCTTCAAAAGGGGGTAGTAGCAAATACTTCGGCCAACCGGTGGATCCTGCTTACTGTACGGATACCATGCGTTGTTACTTCTCTTTCCCGATTGTGAAGGTTCTGATTGACAAAGATGATCCAAATGCAGGAGGTAAAGTTCCTGTAGGTGGTTTCACAGACCAGTATATTTTCCGCCTTGCCGAGACTTACCTGAACAGAGCTGAAGCTTACTGGTGGTTGGGTAAGAATGATCTGGCTACTGAGGATGTGAATACAATCCGTCGTCGTGTGAATGCACCGGAACTTTCATCTGTTACATTGGAAGATATTCTGGATGAAAGAGCCAGGGAATTGTTCTTGGAAGACCATCGTAAGTCCGAGTTGACTCGTATTGCTTTCCTGAAAGCAGAAAAGGGTATAGATGGATATTCTCTTGATAACTTCTCTGAAAAGAACTGGTATTATGACCGTATCATGGAAAAGAATAATTTCTTTGCAACGGAATACTATTATTCAACCAATGCCTTTATCATGAAACCATATCATGTGTTGTGGCCTGTTCCGCGTAATGCTATAGAATCCAACACTCAAGGTCGTATCAATCAGAACTACGGTTACGATGGTTATGAAGATAATATTCCTGTAGAAGAACTTGAAAAAAGATATAATAATTGATTATGAGAAGTAAATATATATTGTTTGCCTTGGCTCTGACAGGAGCCTTGGCATCCTGTTCGGATGATGATAATAATAAAAAGCCGGTTTATAACAACCCTTATTCAAACCCGCTGACTAACTACAGTGCGGCTGATCCGACAGTTTGGAAAGAAAACGATCATTCGTTCTATGTATATGCTACCAACACATCTGTAATCCGCAAATCAACAGATTTGATCCATTGGACAGATGGTGGTAAAATGTTTGAGAAGAAACCTTCGTTTGTTACTGAATCTGGTGCGGCAGTATGGGCTCCGGACATTGAGAAGATTGGTGATAAATACATTCTGTATTATGCTATGTCTGCTATGGGTAAACCTGCATCTGCTGGCATTGGAATTGCTTCTGCAGATTCTCCCGAAGGTCCCTTCTCATTGGATATATCTGTTGATGGAAAGGGTAAGTTATTTACTTCAAATGAGATTAATGTAAGAAACTCTATCGATCCTTGCTTTTTTGAGGACAATGGACAAAAATGGCTGGTTTGGGGCAGTTTTAATGGTCTTTATGCAGTAAAATTGAATGCTGACGGAACAAGAGTATATCCCGACCTTGCAACTGCAAAGAAAGAAAGAGTACAGGTTGCGGGTACTGCTTTTGAAGCACCTTACATACATAAGCGTGGTGATTATTACTATATGTTTGCATCTGTAGGTTCGTGCTGTAACTCTATGTTGAGTACGTATACTACTGTTGTCGGACGTTCTACTTCCTTCTTAGGCCCGTACGTGAATAAGAATGGAGAATCAATGCTTGATAATAAATATGAGGTTCTTATCAGAGCTAATGATCGCTTTGTAGGTCCTGGCCATAATTCGGAGATTGTGACGGATAGCGAAGGTAATGAGTGGATGTTGTATCACAGTTATGACAGACACACTCCAAGCAAAGGACGTTATCTGATGATCGACCGGATTGTTTGGGAGAATGATTGGCCGGTAATTGCTGGTAATAGTCCATCTACCGAAGCAGAAGCACCGGTTTGTAAATAGTAATAGTGAATATATGCAGAAAATATTGTTAATAGGAGCTTTTCTCGCCATAAGCTGTTTGCTTATGGCGAAAAAGCCCGTCAAGAGCTATCAGAATCCGGTTATAAACTATAGTTTGCCTGATCCTTCTATTATCAAAGGAGAGGATGGTTACTATTACCTGTATGCCACCGAAGATATTCGAAACTTGCCTATTCATCGTTCGAAAGACTTAGTGGAGTGGGAATATGTGGGTACTGCTTTTACTAAAAGCACTCGTCCGGACTTTGAACCCAAAGGAGGATTATGGGCTCCTGATATCAATAAAATAGGAGATAAATATGTACTTTATTATTCCATGTCCGTTTGGGGAGGCGAGTGGACCTGTGGCATCGGATGTGCTACTGCCGATAAGCCTGAAGGTCCTTTTAAGGATCATGGGAAAATGTTCCGTAGCAATGAAATCAATGTACAGAATTCCATAGATCCTTTCTATATAGAGGATGGAGGAAAGAAATATCTCTTCTGGGGTAGTTTCCGTGGAATTTATGGTATTGAATTGTCGGATGATGGACTTTCTATAAAGAAAGGTGCTAAACTCCGTCAGGTAGCGGGGACAGCCTATGAAGGAACATATATTCATAAAAAAGATGGCTATTATTATTTCTTTGCATCCATAGGTACTTGTTGCGAAGGATTGAAGAGCACTTATACTACAGTTGTAGGCCGTTCGAAGAAGCTTTTTGGACCTTATGTTGATAAGAGTGGTAAGAAGATGCTGGATAACCACCATGAAGTACTGATTCATAAGAATGATGCTTTTGTAGGTACCGGGCATAATTCAGAGATTGTAACGGATAAAGCAGGTAATGACTGGATGTTCTATCATGCGGTGAGTACTAAAAATCCCGAAGGACGTATGTTGCTGATGGATAAGGTGAATTGGAAAGACGGATGGCCATCAGTGACCGGCAATTCTCCGTCGATAGAAGCTGAAAGACCTGAAATGTAGAATAGTAAAATGAAGATTGAATATGAGGTTAAAAAGATTGTTTTTAGGGATAATGCTTTCTGCGGGCATTGCAAATATAGGAGCAGCAAATTATACTCCTGAGAATGTTTCCATTTCTTTAAAAGTTCCGGGCAATGACGCCCGGCACTATTCACTGACTCTCCAGAAGCAGCAGGACGGTGTGTATACCTGCCAGTCTTCCGAGCAGTTACCATTGGTTATTACCCGTCAGGTAGTTGATAAAGATGGCAAGCAGCGTATTAACGTTGTCATCACGGCCTTGGATACTGTTTATTTCAATTATGGCGAGCAAATAAACACCGGATACCGTCATTCCGATTGCCAGTTCTATATGCCCGGTTTCTGGTACCGCCAGAATCTTCGTTCTCCCGAAAAGGCCCCTTCTTTCCATACCTCTGATAGCTGGCTGGTACGCGAAGACCGTCTGAGTAGTCCTCTGACTGCCGCCTTCAATTCAAGTAAAGGCAAGTCCATGTCAGTCATCCGTATTGACAAGTTTGACAAGGAGGCTTTGGCTACTCACAAAGAAGGCGAGGTCATTGTCTCCGGTGAGACTTCCATCGGCTATACCGGTTTCGAGAACATAGGTGGCATGACTGTCCTTTCCTATGGTTTCCCTTATAAGGAAGCTCCCAAGACTTATATCCGTAAACTGACTCTTGCCCCTTCCGTTGAGGCTTTCCAGCTGCTTCGCAAGGGTGATAGCATTACCCTGACCTGGGAACTGTCTGAGATTGCTGCTGCCGACTTCTCCGAGTGCGTGCAACGTACCTGGGAGTATTGCTATGACACGAACCGTCCCCAACCGGTCAATACCCCCTATACAGTGGATCGTATGAAAGATGTTCTGAGCAACTTCTTTGTAGAGAGTTATGTGAATACTACTCCTACCCATTACTATTCGGGCGTTGAGCTGAAGACAGCCACCTGTGCCAGTACTGATGTTGCTGAAGTCGGTTTTGTGGGCCGTACATTGCTAAATGCTTTCAATGCATTGGAATACGGTTTCCAGCAGAACCGTCCTGAACTTGTGAACAGTGCTAACAGTATCTTTGATACTTATCTTTCAAACGGTTTCTCTCCTGCGGGCTTTTTCAATGAGGTTGTCCATTATAACCGTGATTTTAAAGAGCCTAAGCTCAGTATCCGCCGCCAATCGGAGGGCGTGTATGCCATTTTGAATTATCTGGCTTACGAGAAGCAATACAAGCGTAAACATCCCGAATGGGAGAAACGTCTGAAGGTAATTCTGGACAGTTTCCTCCGTCTTCAGAATACTGACGGTAGCTTCCCCCGTAAGTTCAAGGATGATTTCTCTATCGTAGACGGTACCGGTGGCAGTACTCCTTCGGCTACTTTGCCTCTGGTAATGGCCTACAAGTATTTCAAGGACAAGCGTTACCTGGAGAGTGCCAAACGTACAGTTAATTATCTGGAGAATGAGCTTATCTCTAAATCCGATTATTTCTCTTCCACTTTGGATGCTAATTGTGAGGATAAGGAAGCTTCCCTTTATGCTGCTACTGCCACTTATTACCTTGCTCTGGTTACTAAAGGTGCGGAGCGTGCGCACTATGCCGAACTTTGCAGGAAGGCTGCTTATTTCGCCTTGTCCTGGTATTACACCTGGGATGTTCCCTTTGCCGAGGGTCAGATGTTGGGTGATATCGGTTTGAAGACTCGTGGCTGGGGTAATGTGTCTGTTGAGAATAACCATATTGATGTGTTTATTTTCGAGTTTGCTGATGTGTTACATTGGCTTTCCAAGGAGTTCAATGAGGCTCGTTTCTCAGACTTTGCTGAGGTTATTTCCACTTCCATGCGTCAATTGCTTCCCTATGAGGGTCATATGTGTGGTGTTTCCAAAGTAGGTTATTACCCTGAGGTTGTCCAACACACGAACTGGGATTACGGTCGTAATGGTAAGGGATATTACAATGATATCTTTGCTCCGGGCTGGACGGTTGCTTCGCTGTGGGAGCTATTTTCACCAGGACGTGCAGAGAAGTTCTTATTGAAATAGAATTTTGATTCAATATAAAAAACATCTCCGTTTAATCAGATAATGTGTTCTGAATAAACGGAGATGTTTTTTATGTTATATCCTGATACAGGAATGCTGTCTTGATCTTTTTATCGCATAGCCAGAGCCCTGTTTTCTGCTTCTTCCATTATTTCACGTTCTCCAGGACCTTTATCGTTAATCCCGCATAGGTGCAATATGCCATGAATAATAACGCGGTGCAGTTCTGTTTCGTAATCGCTGCCGAACTGCTCCGCATTTGTGCGTACCGTATCAAGGCTAATAAATAAATCTCCACTAAGGCGATTGCCTTCACAATAGTCGAAAGTGATAATATCGGTGTAATAGTCATGTTGCAGATAATGACGGTTTACCTCAAGTATCTTTTCATCGGAACAGAAAATATAGGCGATTTCACCGACTCTTTTTTCATAAGTTGCGGCAACGGCCTTAATCCATTCCGTTGTCTTGCTTTTTTTGATGGCGGGCATTTCTACACCGTCTGTCTGATAAGAAACCATATCAATTAAGAATTAAGAATTAAAAATCAAAAGAAGAATATGTAACTGATGATGATGGCGGCAAGGATACCTGCCAAGTCCGCTATTAGTCCGCAGGTGACAGCATTGCGTGTTTTGGTGATACCCACACTACCGAAATAAACTGCCAAAATATAAAACGTAGTGTCTGAGGCACCACGGGCTACACAACTCATACGTCCTACAAAAGAGTCCGCACCATATTCTTTCATAGTATCGATCATTAATCCGTTGGCTCCACTACCACTCAGCGATTTCATCAGAGCAGTTGGTAAAGCACCTACAAAGCTGGTATCTACGCCGAACAATCCCACTACATAGCCGATGCCGCTTACTAACATATCCATTGCACCGGAAGTTCGGAATACGGCAATACCCACCAGAAATGCTACCAAATAGGGAATGATGCGAACGGCAGTGGCAAATCCTTCTTTGGCGCCTTCCACAAAAGCGTCATATACATTTATTTTCTTCCATAATCCCCATACAATGAAGAGTAGGATGATACTGAACAGAATAATATTGGCAATCAATGTGGAGTATGTACCGATTTCTTCCCGACCGAGTCGCATAAACAGGTAAATCAATCCGGCAAAGAAAAGGCTGATACAACCAATGAGGATAAGAATAGGCTTATTGATAAGGTTAATGCGTTGTGCGATACTGACCGCAATTACTCCTACAAGAGTGGAGATAGCAGATGTTATCAATATTGGGATAAATATATCAGTAGGTTGTGTAGCACCCATTTGTGCGCGATACATCATAATACTGATTGGGATTAGTATCAATCCGGAAGTATTGAGCACCAGGAACATAACCATCGGATTAGTCGCCGTATCCTTCCGGGGGTTCAGTTCTTGAAGTTCTTTCATAGCTTTCAATCCCATCGGGGTCGCAGCATTATCGAGCCCCAGCATATTGGCTGACAGGTTCATAAAGATAGAACCCATAGCAGGATGTCCTTTTGGTATTTCGGGGAAGAGGCGGCAGAAAACAGGGCTTAACCAGCGGGATAATGCATTAATCATACCGCTTTGTTCGCCAATCTTCATAATACCCAGCCAGAGTGAAAGAATACCAGTCAGTCCCAAAGATATTTCGAAAGCCGTTTTTGAGGAAGTAAATGTAGAGTTGACAAGCTCTGTAAAAATTTCAGTGTTGCCCATAAACAGAAGCTTGATGAGTGCCACAATGAAAGCAATTACAAAGAATGCTACCCAAATGTAATTTAAAACCATAAAATAATGCGTTGATTTTCGTGCAAAAGTAGGAATATCTTTCCATTCAGCATGATAAATGGAAAGATTATTGCATTTATTAGGGCAATAACGCTATTTCAAATATGAAATTCTGGTTATCTTTGCTTTCTGACATTGAAGCGGTTGTATACTATAAAACGGCTGTTTACAATGCCTCTGTTTAAATCAATAATTAAATAATATGAGAAACAAATGTATTTTATTTGCAGCTTTACTGATGTTATCCGGTGCGATCTCTGCCAAGGTTGTATTGCCACCGATGTTCTCGGATAATATGGTGCTGCAGCAGCAGGCAGATGCTCCTATATGGGGTGAAGCTAAGCCGATGAAAACGGTGAAAGTAACAACTTCCTGGGATGGAAAGACGTATGAGACACAGGCTGACAAAGAGGGTAAATGGAAACTTTCTGTCCGCACCCCCGAAGCGGGTGGACCCTATGAACTTACGCTGACCGACGGACAGAAACTAGTATTAAAAAATGTAATGATTGGTGAAGTCTGGATATGTTCCGGACAATCTAATATGGAAATGCCTCTGGAAGGTTGGGGAAAGATTATGAACTATAAGAAAGAGGTTTCTGCAGCTGATCACCCCAATATCCGTTTATTACATGTAGAACATGTGACGAGTACCCAACCGGAGTCCGATATCAAAGTCCGTGATAATGGCTGGCAAGTATGTTCGCCGCAAACTATTCCTAATTTCTCGGCTACTGCCTATTTCTTTGGTCGTGAAATCTCTGAAAAGCAGAATGTGCCTGTGGGACTGATTCATACTTCCTGGGGAGGAACAAATGTAGAATCCTGGATAAGTGGGAAAGTGCTGCAAGAGATGCCGGACTTTAGCAATGTAGTAGAGGAAGTTCGTGCCATGCCTGATAAAACTGCGATGAAAGCGGAATATCTGAAAACTCTGGAAGCTTGGAATAATCGTGTGGATGAAGGTTTTGCTGCCGGGAAACCGGTACGGGCAGAAGTTTCTTTGGATGATAGTAACTGGGCAAAAATGAAATTTCCCGGTATGGTGGAGGAGCAGGGGCTTAATGGCTTTGACGGACTAATCTGGCTCCGCCGGACCGTTGATATTCCTGCATCCTGGGCAGGTAAAAAGGTTCAATTGATATTAGGAACTATCGATGATAATGATATAACGTATTGGAATGGTCAGGAAGTAGGACGCACTACTGGTTATACTATTCAGCGTAATTATACCGTTCCCGGTAAATTAGTCAAAGCCGGACAACTGAGTCTTGCCATTCGTATTGTAGATACAGGCGGTGGTTGCGGCATGCCGAACGATCTTTATCTTCGTTCTGCCAATGGAGAGCAAATTAGCCTTGCAGGAGAGTGGAAATATCAAGTGGCGGCTGATGCCCGTAAAGAGGGAATGCCTCCCAAAGACATGTCCGAGAATCCTAATCTGCCGACATCTTTGTATAATGCGATGATCCACCCATTAGTGCCTTACGGTATTCGTGGAGCTATCTGGTATCAGGGAGAAAACAACGCTTCACGTGCTTACCAATACCGTGAACTTTTCCCGTTAGTCATTGAGAACTGGCGTAAAGATTGGGGCAAGGATTTTCCGTTCTACTTTGTACAGTTAGCCAATTTTAAACCTGTATCTCCGGAACCGGTTGATTCTGATTGGGCGGAACTTCGCGAAGCACAAACCCGTACATTGTCTGTGGCAAATACAGGTATGGCGGTAATCATAGATAAAGGCGAAGCAAATGATATTCACCCCAAGGATAAACAGGCAGTTGGTCATCGTTTGGCATTGATAGCCCGTGCCAAGACCTATGGAGAGCAAATACCTTATTCAGGCCCTATGTACCACTCCTATGAGGTAGATGGAGATAAGATCATCCTTTCTTTCGACCATACTGAAGGTGGTTTAAAGAGTGGTGACGGAAAAGCATTACAAGGTTTTTCTATTGCCGGACGTGATCATAAATTCCACTGGGCAAAAGCAGAAATACAAGGCGATAAGATTGTGGTAAGTTCTCCGGAGGTATTATATCCCGTTGCTGTTCGCTATGGATGGGCCGATAATCCGGTTTGTAATTTATATAATGGTGCTGGCCTTCCGGCTTCACCTTTCCGTACAGATGATTGGAAAGGAGTTACGCAGAAATAATTTATTCGTTTAGTATAATAAAGACTCCGTTTATTGTCAATTGTAAATTATTGATAATAAGCGGAGTTTCTTTTAATACAGCTTGTTTATAGATATTATGAAAGTGAATCATAATCCACTAACTTGCTTTTTATGTATAAAAAATGTTTATTATATACAATGAAAGGATAAAAATAGTCAATTCCTATACTTTGCAGGATAAGGTGATATTTTATTTCATGTATAAGATATATCTTTATCATCCTATAATATACAACAGACAAATAGATTATGATGAAAAAAACGATTCTTGCCTGTGTTTTTCTGCAATTGGTTTTAGGAACTGTCTTTGCCCAAACGGTGGATTCTACCCATATCAAAAATATGCATGCTTACTATAAAAAGCATTTTAGTGATCCGACTGATCCCATAGTGCTGACGGCATCGGATACACTGCTGGATATGGCAATCAGATGCAATGATACAGTAATGTCTAAAATAGCTTTGGGAGCTAAGTTAGACTATTATTATTATGGTCAAGGTGAGAATCGTACAGATAGTGTCATAGCTGGAGTCAATCGTTTAAAGAGATTTGCCCGGAGTGTTGGGAACGCTGAACTTTATTATTGGGCATGGGCTGCCAGACTGGTTAATTATTATATCATACAGGGGGAATATAATATTGCTCTTCTTGAAGCGGAAAAGATGTTGCAGGAGGCAAAAAAGGAGGGAAAGCAAGAAAGTATTGCTGAGTGTTATTATGCATTAGCCAATGTCTATGCGGCGAAAGGTTTAATGAAAAAATCTCAGGAATTCATGCTTAAGGAGATAGATATTTTTGAGAATACCGATGTCGTAAGATATAATATATCCTGTCAGTACAGTGATGCCGCAAAAATATACATTGATCTGGGTGAGGAAGAAAAAGCTCCCGAATTACTTAAAAAAGCACTTAAGGCAGTCAAGTCTCCCTATCATGCAGTGACGGCAAATTTGGTTTATGTATCACTTTATCTTGCGCAGGGTGATACGGTGGCTGCCCGTCAGGCATTAGAGAAATGTAGGCAAATGTATGCGGATGAGCCTTCTCTGAAACGCCATATACACTATTTGTATGATGTGGAAATTGATTATGACTGGAAAGTCGGCAATTACCAGAAAGCTCTTAACGTACTGGATGAGCGGGAAACTGAGTTAAAGAGGAAAAATAATTTAGCCACTTTGATGCAGCTGAGAAAAACGAAGGCGGATATTCTTTGGGATATGAACCGTAAAGAAGAGGCTGCCGGATTATACCGTGACTTTCTCTTGGAACAGAAGAAGGAGAAAGAAAGGAACGAAGAAGTTGCTACCGGTGAATTTGCTACTATGCTGAATCTGCAACAACTTACTGCTGAAAAGGGACGGTTGGAAAAGATTTCTCAAGAGAAGCAACTTCAAAATACCCGTATCATTCTTTTCTCTGTTATCGGAATTTTGTGTGTCGTTATTGTCTTCTTGTGGCAACAGAGAAAACTCAATGCCAAATTAGAAAAATCAAGGGATAAGTTGGATGAAAAGAATCGTATATTGATTGAAGCCAAAGAAGAATTGCGCAAGGCCAAGGAAGTTGCAGAACAGAGTAATTGGCTGAAAACAATGTTTATTCAGAATATGTCCCATGAAATTCGTACTCCCCTGAACTCCATTGTCGGATTCTCCGGAGTATTAGTCGATATGCTTGACGATAAAGAAGACATCGGGCAATATGTGGCATTGATAGAAAGTAATAGTAAGTTGTTGTTAAAGTTGGTAGGTGATATTCTTGACATTTCTATTCTTGATAGTGAGGTTGAAATTAAGCACAATGCAGTTGATGTCAATGCTTGTTGCCAAGCCTCAATAGATGCGGCAGGGACTTTATTTTCTCCGGATACAAAACTTATTTTTAAACCGGCTTGCGATGAACTGATCATAAATAGTAATTATAACTATATAGTACAGGTGCTTGATAACCTGTTGAGTAATGCATCGAAATTTACTCATGAAGGTTCTGTTACATTGGCTTATGAAGTAAAAAAAGAGACGAATCAACTGATTTTTACGGTTACGGATACCGGAATAGGTATTCCCATTGACGAGCAAGAACATGTATTTGAACGTTTCGTTAAGCTGGATAACTTTAGCCAGGGAGCGGGACTGGGCTTATCTATCTGTCGTATTGTTGCAGAAAGGTTGGGAGGTTTTCTGATTATAGATAGAGAATATACCCAAGGTACCCGCTTTATTTTCTGTGTGTCAATGTGAAGAATAAAATGAAAAACGGTATTTTTGTGCTCTACTAAATTAAAGAAAATGCAGACAGCAAAGGAAATCCAGCAAGAACTGGAGCAATACATTGATCCTGTGAAGCGGGAATACCTTCCTAATTTCTTCAAAACCGGAAAGGGACAATACGGAGAAGGCGATAAATTTCTGGGTATCGTAGTTCCTAACACTCGTATTGTGGCGAAGCGTCATAAGGATGCACCGTTCGAGGTAATGGTAGAATTGCTGCAAAGTGAATGGCATGAATGCCGCCTGTGTGCCTTGCTGATGTTGGTGGAACGCTTTAAAAAGTGCGATGAAAAGGACAAAAAAGAAATATTCAACTTTTATCTGACACAGACTGCCCGCATCAATAACTGGGATTTGGTTGACCTTTCCGCTCCGGGCATTGTGGGCGAATATCTGAAAGATAAGCCTCGTGATGTCCTCTATCGTTTGGCCGATAGCGATTTACTTTGGGATCAGCGCATAGCAGTGGTTTCCACCTATACACTAATTAAAAACGACGATTTCATCGATATTATTGCTCTTTCTGAACACTTTTTGCATACTCGTCATGACCTGATGCGAAAGGCTGTAGGCTGGATGTTGCGGGAAATGGGGAAGCGGGACAAGGACTTATTGGTGCAGTTCCTTGAAAAGCATTGTAAACTGATGCCCCGCACGATGTTGCGCTATGCGATAGAAAAATTTCCGGAAGAAGAACGAAAACAATTTATGCAACGGTAATAGGCTGACATATACTGTTGGCCACACTTTTATCGTTTGTGCTGCAAAAGCCCAGGTAGGCAATCAAAGTATCGTTTTTCCAGTCTTTAGGAAGCTCTAGTTCGGCGTTGCCATCCGAGCGCATAGCTGCTGATGTATCATAAACAGCTAAGGCCTTCTCTTGGTTGTACACTAATAGCATGGCTGCATCTGTACTCATTGCATTCCCTTGTCCGCTATTATCTTTCCAGGTAAAGAGGGCTTTGCTGCCTTCGGTGCTTACTGTTGTATCGGATGCTTGTGTCAGGCTTCCGT
Organism: Bacteroides intestinalis DSM 17393; assembly: GCF_000172175.1. NCBI lineage: Bacteria > Pseudomonadati > Bacteroidota > Bacteroidia > Bacteroidales > Bacteroidaceae > Bacteroides > Bacteroides intestinalis. Next base: position 513,149 of record NZ_ABJL02000007.1, read on the forward strand.
GTGACACCAACACTTTGTTATAGTCAATTTCTAATCCCTGCTCACTGTCTGCGAGGGCATTTTTCATCACATAGGACATGGCAGCGTTGAAAGCAGTCTGTCTTTCTGCGAATTCCCGGTATCCGATGCGTAGAAAGGGAGTAATTGTTCTGAGGAAGTTGAGTGCCACCTGAAATTTGCTCCGTTGTCCCTGTTGCTTTTCGGTGCGTGGGTTGGTCATGTTGGCAGGACGGGTACGCATATAAGGTATCCCTTTCCATGTACATCCTACCAGATTTCCTACTTTTCCTGTGAATTCGCCGAAAACTCCTTTTTTAATTTTTCCCATGATGGTTTAATTTTTAGTTATTTATATTTTGTTGTTTGTGAAGGGAGAGAGAAGTCTGGATGTGGCTTTTCTTATTCTTCATGCATTGCTCTTGAAGGGGTGCTGCATCGCAAAGGTATGAATAAACTTTTTCTTTTTCTTTTGATTTGTGGAGTTTGTTTTCAAGAATTCATGAATATACGGAGAGAATGTATGTGATGCGGTGTTTCGGCATAAATATTACCGGTATCAGACAGGGTTACGTCTTACCTTCTCCCTATATAATAAGAAGGAGTAGGTAGGGAGTAGGTAAGGAGTAAGTAGGGAGTAGGTACGGCCCGGATATTTCTTTTTTATGGTTATCCGGATGGCTATGAGGACCTAAACGGATACTATACGGTAAAAAAATGGCATTAAAAACATCCTGAATAATTTGGCATGTACACTGAAACCTCTTAACTTTGTCACAATCTCAGCTAGCCGGTGGGTTAGGGGGAGGTTTTTATTATTGTAATAGAAAGACGTTTACGAACGTTATCTTCTAGTCTCAAATCTCGCAAATTTGAAATCTATAAGAAGATACGGCAACGGGAACGTCCACTTGAGGTGTTTTGTCCAAACATTGCGCTTGGCGTGGTGTTCTGTATATTCATCTTGGCGTGGGCTAGCTGCGTTGCTTATCCTTATAGATGGGCATGCGAGAGCCTGAGACTGGGATAAGTGAAAGTACAGACTCCCACGTCTTTTTTTGTGTATTGCTGAATCAGGGGAAGTCTATAGGCTTAATCTATATGGATTATGCTGAAGAGAGAAAAATTAACCGGTAAATCAAAGTTCATTTGGGTAATATTGGGCTTCTTACTTATGCTGCCGTTGGCTGGTAGCTGTAGTAAAGAGGATAGTAAAGAGAATGTTGTGATTCCGGACATTGCACTGAACAAGAGTGAGTTAACATTAGAGAAAGGCAAAACTGAAAGGTTGATAGCTTCTTTTACTCCGGCTGAGACACCTGATAAAGGACATGTGTGGAACAGTAGCATCCCCAGTGTTGCAACGGTGGATGAGACTGGAATGGTAACAGCGGTAATACCCGGGGAGGCTGTTATTACCGTAACGGCACTTACCGGCAAGAAAACAGCGACTTGTAAAGTAACGGTAGTGGACAAGGTTGTCAGGGTGACGGGAGTGTCGATTAAACCTACAGAGTCTACTATGGTGGTGGGGGATGACTTGATACTTGAAGCTGTTGTGACACCGGAGAATGCGACAAACAAAGCTGTAACATGGAGTTCGGGAGATAGTAAAATAGCATCGGTGGATGCTACCGGTAAGGTGACCGCTATAGCCGAGGGAAAAGTTACTATTGAAGCGACTACGAATGATGGTGATAAAACGGCCTCCTGTCAGATTACAATCGTTAATAGAGGAGTGGAAATTTCTAAACCGGAAGTGTCGGATATAACTTCTGTTTCGGCTCTTGTGGAGGGAGCAATCAAGGCTTCGGGCGTTAAAGTTACGGAAGCCGGTATTTGTTACTCTACTTCCCAATCTCCCACTGTCAATGACAAGAAGGTTGTTTTGTCCGGCGAGGATATTTCTTACACCTTAACCAAGCTGGAAGCAAATACTACTTATTATGTCCGCATATATGCTGTTGTGGATGGTGCGGCTAAGTATGGCGACCAGGCTATGTTTACTACGGCAGTGACCGTGGAAATTTCAGTACCTCAAATTTCTTCTATTTCTTCATCTTCGGCACAGATCTCAGGAACAATTACGACGTATGGTTTGCAAATGGATGAGGTTGGTATTTGTTATTCCACTTCATCAATGCCGACGGTTGATGCCACTAAAGTTGCTCTTTCGGGGAATGAGATCGTATACACACTGAATGAACTGACTCCCGAAACAGCTTATTATGTCCGTATATATGCTAAATTGGACGGGGAATATTATTATGGAGATCAAGGGATGTTCACCACATCAGGGATTATTAAAACACATTTTGAACCTACAGATATATATGAAGATAAGGCGGTACTTACATCTGTTGCTCCAAGTGGGGTAAAGAAAGTGGATATATGTTACGGAACGTCACCTAACCCTAAGATTACGGATAATGTTACTACGGCAAGTGTAGGTAGTGATGGAAAGTTGAGATTATCTCTAACAGGGTTGAGTAAGGGTACTACTTATTATCTAAGGGCTTACAGCCGCGTAGGTTCGAAGATTGAATATTATGATGATGAAGTGTCTGTACAGACTGTTGGAGGAGAGAATTTTTATGTCAAAGTGAATATAACACATCTTGATGGTTACCTGAATCTTTGGGTAGTATGTGCTATAAATGTAGGTGAAACATACTTGGTGGAGGCAGATGGAGATAAAAGTGCTGTTTTTAAAAAGGATGTTGATTATGTGAAATCACTTTATATCAAAAATGGGACTTCTACTTTTAACTATCGGCAGGAACCTAATAGTATAAGCAGTGGTCTCTATTTTATGTCTCAGGTTAATCTTGTGTTTACGAATATAGACAGTGGTGTACGCTATTATTATACGATTCCGTATAGAGTGGTACACATCTCTGATTATGTATAGTTTTTGTTATTGTAAATTGTAATAAGTTAGATTAATATGGATATATCACGTAGAGACTTTTTTAAAGTAGCTATCAGGAAAACAATTCCATTCTTAGGATTAATAGTTTTTGCACCAGTATTGTTGGAGGCTTGTAGTAAAGATGATGATCCTCAAGGTTGCAATAATAGTTGTATGGGAACTGCGCAAAGTGGTTGTGGCTCAACCTGTAGTAATAGTTGTGTTGGAACATCGGAAGGTGGTTGTGGGGATAGTTGTAAAAGTGGCTGTAAAGAAGGCTGTTCTAGTGGCTGTGATAATACAGCCAAATCGTCCTGTTCTGATTGCAGTACTTCTTGTAGCAATGGTTGTAAGGATTCTGCTAAGTCATCCGGTTGCTCGGGCTGTGGTAATAGTTGTAATCTGGCTTGCGCACAAACCTGTACGACAACTTGCCGTGGTGCATGTGTTTCAACCTGTTTGGGACAGTGCAAGGGTACTTGTATGTTTGGATGTCAAACGGGATGCCGGGGTGGGTGCCGGAGTTACAATCGATACTAATGTTGAAGTATGTATTCGTTATCTTTTAAAAATGAAAGGAATCAAGAAGAAAGAAGTAGATTGGAAGTCCGGAATGGCAAAGAATATCACTTTTATTGTCACGAAAGACTGCCAACTCGCTTGTAAATATTGCTACCTCGTAGGTAAAAACTCGAAAGAGCGGATGCCTTGGGAGGTAGCCAAACAAGCTATTGACTATGTATTAGAACGTGAAGAGGATTTTCCCGAAGAGTCTGTGGTATGGGATTTCATAGGCGGAGAGCCTTTTCTGGAAATAGACCTGATAGATAAGATTTGTGATTATATCAAGGTTGAACAATTCCAAAGAGATCATCATTGGTTTGGCGCTTATCGCTTCAGCTTTTCTACAAATGGCATCAATTACCATGAAGAAAAGGTACAGCAATTTATCTTAAAAAATAAGGAACATCTCAGTATTGGCATTACAATTGATGGTACGGAGATGAAGCACGACCTGAACCGTGTGTATAAAGCAAGCGGACGGGGATCTTATAAAGATGTAGTGCGTAACATTCCTTTATGGTTGTCGCAGTTTCCTGATGCAAGTACGAAAGTGACCATCAGTAGTGCCGATATTCCTTATATCAAGGAAAGTGTTCTTCATCTTTATGCTTTGGGCATTCATGAAGTGAACATTAACTGTGTGTTTGAAGATGTATGGAAAGCAGGAGATGACAGGCTGTTTGAAGAACAACTGCTGATGCTGGCGGATGCTATCATTGATAATGGTTATTATCGGGACTATTCTTGTTCTTTTTTTGGTGAGCATTTAGGGAAACCGTTGGATTGTAAGTTGCAGAATCAGAATTGGTGCGGTGCGGGCATGATGCTGGCTGTAGATGCAATGGGAAATTTTTACCCATGTACCCGTTTTGCGCAATACTCCCTTCGTAATAAGAAAGCTTGGATTATTGGTAATATTCATGATGGCATTGATAAGAACAAGTTGCGGCCTTTCTTGACATTGGACCGTTGTACGCAAAGTACACAAGAGTGCATAGATTGTGAAGTGGCAAGTGGATGCGCATGGTGTCAGGGAGAAAACTACGATGCTGCCGATACTTCTACCATTTACCAGCGTTCTACAGCTATCTGTAAAATGCACAAGGCACGGGTAAGGGCTAATAATTATTACTGGAACAGGCTTTTACGTAAAATGGAATCGGAGGGCGAACCATGCTGAAATATTTAATTGTTTTATTGGATGACACCAGTACGCCCTATTGCCATTATGAGAATCCGAAGACGGAATATAAGCTAATCAGTTTGCAGGATTTGCGGGCCGCTATTCTTCTGGCAATGAAAGAGAATCTGATGGTTCAGTTTGTTTATCCTGATTACAAATTACCCCAGAAATATGAGGAAATCATAGAAACGACGGAGCATTGTAAAATTATGCCTGTTGCCTGTTGCGCTGGAGCGGACATTATCATTGGGGATTATTGGGAGAATCCGGAAGGTCGAAAGATGGACAGGGATAAGATCTACGTACTGAGAACGAAGAAAGAGGATTTTTTCAGTCATTATGAGAAAGTGGGAGAGATGTTGATTCATGTCGCTCGCCTGAATATAATACTGACTGATGTGGATACTTTTACAGAGGCTGACTTTGATAAGTATAAGTCTGTGTTGGCTGAACTGGCTTTTCAGTTAAAAGATTTTTATAATGAGGAGACAATCCCCCAATTCAACCTGCTGACTGACCGTATGTTGCTTGATAGTATGAATAACTGTAATGCCGGATGGGAGAATATAACGCTTGCTCCGGATGGGAAATTTTATGTTTGTCCTGCTTTCTACCTGTCAAGTGATGGCTATTCCATTGGTGATTTGGAAAATGGGCTTGATATCAGGAATTCTCAGTTATATCGTATGAGCCATGCACCGTTATGCAGGCATTGTGATGCATACCAATGCAAGCGTTGTATTTGGCTGAATAGAAAAATGACTTTGGAAGTAAACACCCCTTCACATGAGCAATGCGTGACTGCCCATCTGGAACGTAATGCTTCGCGTGATTTGTTGCAGGAGATACGTAAATCGGGGCGTTTTTTACAAGGCAGGGAAATAATGGAAATAGATTATTTGGATCCGTTTGATGTGAGAAAGAAATATTAAAGTGTAATGAGATATGATTATGAAAAAATTGATAGGAGCAGTGACAGAAGAAGAGAAGCTTGAGATTCAGGTTCTCTTTGAACGCCGGAATGGGTTGAATGAGTTGGCCAGAATCGTAACAGGTAGTAATGAAATGTTATATGAAAAACTGGTGAAAGATTTGGGAGAGACGGGAAGGAAATTTCAGGATTGGTGGGATCGTATGTCAGATCAATATCAATGGGAACAGTGTGAGAAAGGTAATTGGGAGATTAATTTTAGCACGAATGAGATTTATTTGGTTTACGAAGAATGATTGGTTTGAGTAAATATAGAAATCTCAAAATAAATTAGTTATTTTGCAGAAAACAAAAAGTTGCGGTATGAAGTCACTGTGCATCAAGAACTACAAGAATTTTAAGTAAAAAAATAAGCCTCATTGGGGATAAAGACTGCATGGGAAAGTATTCTTTGTGCAGTCTTTTTTCATGATTTGTGATTGCATGTGAGCCTCAGAGGTAGGGTTCCTTTTCTGCATAAGCAAGCGGAGAATGACGGAATGATGAAGTGAGAAAAGAAATTAAGTGAAAAAATAGATAGGGTTCATCAGTTTGTACTATCTTTGCTCAATAGAACCAAAATATGTATTGATGATATTCGTAAATCATCCCGTGTGCGTCAGCATGTCAAGCAGATGGATGATGCAGAGTTGGCAGAGAACTATCCTAAAGAGCTGCTTCTTGATATAGAACAGAAGGCTGTTGAGTTGACTTATTCGTATGAGTTTCCGAATGGTTTGTTTCGTAAACAAATACGGCAATGTGCTGAGAACTCTAATCATGGAAGACTTGAGAGCACATCCTAAAAGTAAGATTTAGGAGATTGCGGGTCGGTTACCGGAAGTCGATTTACAGGAGTTGAGGAAGATGGTTTATTCGATGGTGGATGTGGAATTGATAACAGAAGGGGTTCGTACTGATAGACGTTATGTACTGAAATAAGTGGTAAAAAGAAAAAAATAAAAAAGAAATAGAAAAAGAAAAGGTTTAAGTGGCTGATTGTCAGCTTTGATTTTGTTTTCTATTCTTTTTATAAAAGATAAGAAAAGAAGTAAATATAGAATGGAACGAGAAGATTTTGATATACGCGATAATCAGTTGACCAGTAGGGAGCGCGATTTCGAAAACGCACTTCGTCCGTTATCCTTTGAAGACTTCAGCGGACAGGATAAGGTGGTGGATAATCTGCGTATCTTCGTTAAAGCGGCTCGTCTGCGTGGCGAAGCACTGGATCATGTTTTGTTGCATGGACCTCCGGGATTGGGTAAAACGACACTTTCCAATATTATTGCGAATGAGCTGGGAGTGGGCTTTAAGGTAACTTCCGGTCCGGTGCTTGATAAGCCGGGCGATTTGGCGGGGGTGCTTACCAGTCTGGAACCGAATGATGTGCTGTTTATCGATGAAATTCATCGTCTTTCTCCGGTGGTGGAGGAGTATCTGTACTCCGCAATGGAGGATTACCGCATTGATATTATGATAGATAAAGGCCCGTCTGCACGGAGTATTCAGATTGATCTGAGCCCGTTTACGCTGGTGGGAGCTACTACCCGTAGCGGTTTGCTGACTGCGCCTTTGCGTGCCCGCTTTGGTATTAATCTGCATTTGGAATATTACGATGATGATGTGCTGAGCGGTATCATCCGCCGTTCGGCAGGAATCCTGAATGTTCCTTGTTCTACAAGGGCTGCGTCAGAGATTGCTTCCCGTAGCCGTGGAACGCCGCGTATTGCAAATGCGTTGTTGCGTCGTGTACGGGATTTTGCACAGGTGAAAGGTTCGGGGAGCATTGATACGGAGATTGCCAACTTCGCTTTGGAAGCACTGAACATTGATAAATACGGTCTCGATGAAATCGACAATAAGATACTCTGTACCATTATCGATAAGTTCAAGGGCGGTCCGGTAGGGCTTACTACTATTGCTACGGCTTTGGGCGAGGATGCCGGAACCGTAGAAGAGGTGTACGAACCGTTCCTGATAAAAGAAGGCTTCCTGAAGCGTACTCCGCGCGGACGTGAAGTAACTGAATTGGCTTATAAACATTTAGGACGTAGTCTTTACGATAGTCAGCGTACGTTATTTAATGAATAACGAATAAAAATGAGTGGATTAAAAAGTTTAGCAAAAGAGACAGCTATTTACGGGGTAAGTAGTATTGTAGGACGTTTCCTCAATTATCTGCTGGTACCTGTATATACGATAGCTTTGCCTGCATCATCGGGTGGTTATGGTGTGGTTACGAATATATATGCCTGGGTGGCATTGATGCTGGTATTACTGACGTGCGGCATGGAAACGGGATTCTTCCGTTTTGCCAATAAAGGGCAAGATGATCCGATGCGGGTATATTCCACCACCTTGTTGAGCGTAAGTATCGGCTCAGTGGTATTCGTTGTTTTGGGATTGTTGTTTTTAGAACCTATTGCCGGATGGTTAGAATACGGAGAGCACCCTTGGTATATAGGTATGATGATGATTGTGGTGGCAATGGATGCTATTCAAAGTATTCCGTTCGCTTATCTGCGTTATAAGAAACGTCCCATTAAGTTTGCTGCATTGAAGTTGCTGTTTATCTTTCTCAATATTGCTCTCAATCTTTTCTATTACGTTGTTCTGAAAGGAAATGATGTAGGTTATGCTTTCCTTTTCAATCTGGTATGTACCTCTGTTGTCATGTTGTGCATGATACCGGAACTGAGAGGATTTACCTATGTGCTGGATAGAGAGTTATTGAAACGGATGCTTCGTTACTCCCTGCCATTGGTGATATTGGGTGTGGCAGGTATCTTGAATCAGGTGGCTGATAAGATTATTTTTCCTTTCGTTTATCCCGATGAGGCTGAGGCTACCGTACAACTCGGTATCTACGGAGCTGCCAGTAAGATTGCCATGATTATGGCTATGTTTACCCAGGCATTCCGCTTTGCTTATGAACCTTTTGTATTTGGTAAGAGCAAGGAGAAAGATAGCCGTGAAATGTATGCTCAGGCTATGAAGTTCTTTATCATCTTTACTTTACTCGCCTTCCTGGCAGTGATGTTTTATCTGGACATTCTGCGCCATATCATCGGGCGTGATTATTGGGACGGATTACGGGTAGTACCCATCGTTATGGCAGCGGAAATCTTTATGGGCATTTATTTCAACCTGTCTTTCTGGTACAAGCTGATTGATGAAACCCGTTGGGGGGCTTATTTTTCATTGACGGGCTGCACCATCCTGATATTGATGAATATATTTCTGATCCCGAAGTATGGTTATATTGCTTGTGCCTGGGCTGGATTTACAGGATATGGCGTTGCTATGTTGCTTTCTTACTTTGTGGGTCAGAAGAAATATCCGATACAGTATGATTTGAAGGCAATCGGTATGTATGTGCTTCTTGCTGCTGTGCTTTATCTTGCTGCCGAATATGTGCCGATAGACAATATCTACCTGCGTATGGCATACCGTACAGTTCTGCTGATACTGTTTATCGCCTACGTTGTGAAGCGTGATTTGCCGCTGAACCAAATACCAATCCTAAACCGTATCATAAGACATTAGAATAGTCCGCATGGCAAATTGTAAATTGTAAATCGTCAAATTGTAAATGATATGATGGAAACACCTGAACAAAACCGAAATGTTTTTGCCGTTAAAAAGTTCCTGAGCGAGTATCTTGATCTGAGAAAAGACAAGGACAATGAGCTGGAAACAGTAGACTCCATCCGCAAAGGAGTAGAGTTTAAAGGGGCTAACCTGTGGATTTTGATCTTTGCCATTTTTATGGCATCATTAGGACTGAATGTTAATTCCACGGCCGTAATCATCGGTGCCATGTTGATTTCTCCACTGATGGGACCTATCATGGGGGTGGGACTTTCTGTCGGTCTGAATGACTTTGAATTGATGAAACGTTCACTGAAGAGCTTTCTGATAACGACTCTGTTCAGTGTAACTACGGCTACTGTCTTCTTTCTTGTAAGCCCTGTTGCCGAAGGACAGTCAGAGCTTCTGGCACGTACTTCACCTACGATTTATGACGTATTCATCGCATTGATGGGCGGTCTTGCCGGTGTAGTTGCCCTGTCTACCAAGGAGAAAGGAAACGTAATTCCTGGTGTTGCCATTGCCACTGCTTTGATGCCGCCGCTCTGTACGGCAGGTTACGGGCTGGCAACGGGGAATCTGGTTTATTTCCTTGGAGCATTTTATCTCTACTTCATTAATTCGGTATTTATCAGTCTTGCCACGTTTGCCGGAGTGCGTGTGATGCACTTCCAGCGTAAAGAGTTTGTGGACAAGAAGCGGGAGAAGAAAGTACGCCAATACATAATACTGATTGCCGTGCTGACCATGTGTCCGGCTGTTTACCTGACGGTAGGGATCATTCAGAGCACTTTCTATGAGAGTGCCGCCAATCGGTTTGTTGCCGAACAGCTTTCTTTTGAGAATACACAGGTATTGGATAAAAAAATCCATTATCATGGCAGCAAGGACAATGAGATACGCGTGGTACTGATCGGACAAGAAGTTCCTGAGGCTTCGATTGCCATTGCCCGTAGTAAGATGAAGGATTACAAGTTAGGTGAAACCAAACTGATTGTTCTTCAGGGAATGAATAACGAAGCTGTGGATATTTCTTCTATCCGGGCTATGGTGATGGAAGACTTCTATAAGAACAGTGAAGAACGACTGGTGGAACAAACAAAGAAGATTACAGTGCTGGAACAGAGCCTGGCAAGATATAAATCTTTCGATGAATTGGGCAAAACGATTGTTCCGGAGCTAAAAGTTCTCTATCCATCAGTGAAAACCGTTTCTATCTCTCATGCCATAGAACTGACGATTGATTCGGTACGGACAGATACCATTACACTTGCCGTACTGAAGTTTGGCAAGCATCCCGACGCCCACGAGAAACAAAAGATTACCGAATGGCTGAAAGCACGTACGGGAGCGAAACAATTAAGACTGATTGCAGAATAATTTAATACGAAATAGAATGAAGCTAAAGTATATACTGATTGTTGCTTGCAGCCTCTTCACGTTGACGGGACGGGCGGACGAAGGTATGTGGATGCTGGGAAACCTGAATAAACAGACCCGTAAGGCTATGAAAGAACTTGGCCTGCAAATGCCTGCTGATAAACTATATAATCCGAAGAAGCCGTCGTTGAAAGATGCGGTAGTCAGTTTCGGAGGATTTTGTTCCGGAGTGGTAGTGTCGGAAGACGGGCTGGTGTTTACCAATCATCACTGTGGTTTCAGCAGTGTGCAGCAGCATTCATCAGTGGAGCATGATTACCTGAAAAATGGCTTCGTAGCCCATAGCCGGGCAGAGGAATTGCCTAATCCGGAGCTTTACGTTCGCTTTCTGCTTCGTACGGAAGATGTGACCAAGCGTGTGTTGGGAGCCGTTAAGCCTTCGATGAGCGAAATGGAACGTTCCAGTGCGGTAGACTCTATGATGATGGTAATAGGTGGTGAGGTATCCCTGAAAGACTCCACTTTGCTTGGCGTGGTAGATGCTTATTATGGAGGCAATGAGTTCTGGCTCTCCGTTTACCGCGATTTCAACGATGTGCGGCTGGTGTTTGCACCTCCTTCCTCTGTCGGTAAGTTCGGTTGGGATACGGATAATTGGATATGGCCCCGGCATACAGGAGATTTCTGTGTGTTTCGTATTTATGCAGACCGCAAGAACAGGCCTGCCGATTACTCTCCCGACAATGTCCCGTATCACCCGGAATATGTGGCACCGATTTCACTGGATGGCTATAAGGAAGGCTCTTTCTGTATGACGATAGGCTATCCGGGAAGTACGGAACGTTATCTTTCTTCATTCGGCATCGAGGAAATGATGAATAATTCCAATCAGGCACAGATTGATATTCGTGGTGTGAAGCAAGCTATCTGGAAGCGTGAAATGGACAGCAAAGACAGCATACGCATTAAGTATGCTTCTAAATATGATGAAAGCTCCAACTATTGGAAGAACAGTATCGGTGTCAACCGTGCTATTCGTAAGCTGGGAATCCTAGATAAGAAGCGTGAAATGGAGCAAGAAATCCGTCGGTGGATACAGCAGAACCCGGAAGAACGTGAGAAGCTTCTTCAACTGTTTACCGACTTGGAACTGAATTATAAGAACCGCCGGGAGGTAAACCGTGCGCAGGCTTACTTTATCGAGTCTTTCCTGTATGGACCGGAACTGGTGCAGCTTGCTCTGAAGATTCTGAACTTTGACTTTGAAGGAGAGCAAAAAGCTGTTATTGCTGGTTTGAAGGATATCATCGAACAATATTCTAATTTGGATCTGGATATAGACAAGGAAGTATTTACGGCGCTGCTGAAGGAGTATCGCTCAAAAGTGGATACCACTTTCCTGCCGGAAATCTACCATACTATCGCACAGAAATATGATGGTAATGAGAAAGCTTTCGTAGATAGCCTTTATGCAAGTTCTGAGTTGACTACTCCTCGTGGTTTGAAGCGTTTTCTTGAACGGGACACTACCTATCAGATTTTCGACGATCCGGCTATTTCATTGGGCATTGATATGCTGACAATGTTGTTCGATATGAATATGCAGACGCAGGCACCTACTACGGAAATCATTCGTGGAGAACGCCTTTTGAATGGGGCTATCCGTAGGATGTATGCATCTCGTAATTTCTATCCGGATGCTAATTCCACCATGCGATTGAGTTTTGGGACAGTATGTGGATATACTCCGTTTGACGGAGCGGAATATGATTATTATACAACGACAAAAGGTGTACTGGAGAAGGTGAAAGCTCATGTGGGAGATGTTGATTTTGCAGTACAGCCGGAGTTGGTATCTCTGCTCTCTTCCCGTAATTTTGGAAGATATGCCGATGAAAAGGGCGAAATGAAGGTTTGCTTTATTTCTAATAATGATATTACCGGTGGAAATAGCGGGAGTGCGATGTTTAATTCGAAAGGTGAACTTCTCGGATTAGCTTTCGATGGAAATTGGGAGGCTATGAGCAGCGATATTCTTTATGAACCGAAGATGCAGCGTACCATTGGAGTGGATGTGCGCTATATTTTGTTTATGATTGAGAAGTACGGGAAAGCAGGGAACCTGATCAAAGAATTGAATATTATCAATTAGTGGGCAGGTTCCCGCATTTCCTGGGGGAGACAATTATTTGTTTCCGGACAAAATACCTGTATCAGTATCCTTGTTATTGATTCTTCTGCCTTGACTGTTGCGCTTCTTTCCAAAGTCCAGATTGAAGGATACGTTTAGCATGAACAGAAGCCTTAAGTTCTTGGAATATGCTAACTGGCGATAGGGAGCCGATTTTGAGAGGTTCTCTATTTCCTGTTCATACTTCTTGGTGAACGGGTTCAGTACCCCGGCAGACAAGCTCCATTTCTCCGTATTGTATCCCGCCATGATGGTGTGCAGCTTTTCTTCCTTAGTCAGCGTTTCACCCCACAGGATGTGGTTGCTGGTATTCATTTCTGCCATCAGTACCCAATTCTTATACATTGCCATCAGGCTGCCTCGTAGTCCTGCATTGGTGTGTGTATGCGTGTAGGTGTTGCCGTGACTGATATAGCGGTTCAGGAACGGAGTAAACTTGATAGAGATATACTCCCTGTAAGGTCGTATCTGTATGGCTGTTTCCAGATTGATTCGGTGGAAACCTTTATGATTCTCGGTAGTGCGGATAAAATACCCGTCTTCGTAGTAGGTATTTTCCATAATTGGCTTACTGTCATAGCTATATCTTCCAAATAAATCGACAGATACATACTTGCTTTGCCAGCTGGCAGATAGTGTATTGGCATAGAATGTAACAGACTTTAAGTCGGGATTTCCTTTGCGTATCTGGTACTTATCCATTGCTTGCGAAATGTTGTTCAGGTCGGACAGGGAAGGAGCATACCCCGACACGTATCCGTTGTATCTGAAAAACCACTTCCGTTGATAGAGTACGACAGGCTTAAGGAAGGTTTGACTATATACTTCTCGGAAGAATACTGCTCCTGGCTGTTATAAGTTCTCATGGCTCCAATCCCTACAGTGTAGTTCAGAGCTTTTATCTTTGATTGATATTCGGCAAATAGGTACGTTTCGGCCGTATTCATCGTGATTTTATTCTCTATATTACCCGAATATCTATTTTGCAAATAGGCCTGTGTATGCTTGATACCTCCGGTAAACTTACCTGTATTGAATTGTTTTTCGTAGATACCTTCGCCGATGACGGAGTACTTCTCACCTTTGGTTTCTGAATAGATATCCGTATCGTTATTGTCATTATTAAGGGCTTTCTGAATAAAAGTCCGCTTGTTCTTGCTGTCCAGATAAGAAGCCACTACATCCGCATAGATTGTCTGTTTGTTTTTCAGATTTCTCTGGTAATAGATATCCAAAGAGGGGATCAGTACTTTGGAGGCAGAAAGGTCGGATATGGAGTAGGAGGCATCTCCTTCATACAATGTACTGATTCTGTCCGACATGGAACTGGGAGTATCACTGTATTGGTTTCTGAGAGCAATGTTGAGAAGTTGCTTGTCATGATCCTGGTAACTGTAATTGAGGTTGAAGTTAAGGTTATCGTACTTTACTTTTGTAGGTTCTCCTACCTCTCTATTCTCTTGATAAGCCTCCGGGAAGTGGAAACTTTCATAGTTTTCGCGTGTCCACTTCAGATCTCTCTGTCCCCAATATACGGTAGTACTGAGTTCAGACTTGTTGAAGTGGTATTTGGCAGCGAGGTTATGCTCGCCGTATCCTGTATCAGATACTCCGTTGGTGAGATCAGCAGAGATACTTCCTCCCGATTCCCTTCTCTTTACAATGTAGTTTAATACGGCACCTGCATTTCCGTAGCGTGCGCCGGGATTGTCTATATATTCGATGCGGATCACATCTGCCGGACGAATGGCAATGATTTCAGCTTGAGTCACTTCTACACCGTTCATCCTAAGTTGTACATTGTCTCCTCCGGGAACCGTGATGCTGTTGTCTATCGGATTGACCAGGATGCGCGACAGTTGCAGATTTCTCAGTAAGGAAACTCCGTTGGAAGCGGCTTTAGTCTGCATTTCGGTTGGGAGGATAATTTGCCGGTCAGTCTTTTTGATGATGGGGCTGGCTGTGACGGTAACTCCTTCCAACATTACATTATCGGGCGACAGGGGCAGCTCTCCCAGATTCAGGTTAGCTTGCAGGTTATGGATAGAGAGGTAGGAGTTTTCATATCCGATGCATGAGATACATAAGATATAATCTCCATCGTTTACTTCTTTCAGTAAGAAATAGCCGTCGTTGTTTGTGGCAACTCCGGTGATGAATGTCGAGTCCTGAGCCATCAGGCTGACATTGGCATACTCGATGTTCTGATTGTTATTCTCATCGATGATTTTCCCTGTGATTTTGTTTGTCGCCATCAGGGAGGTGCATAGGAATAATGCTCCTAAAATGATACTTAATCTTTTCATTTTTCTTATTATCTTTAGTGATTATTTCTGTTCTTTGAACATGACAAAGATAGAGCGATAGAAACAGAAAAGCGGTTTATATGCGGCACTAAATAAAGTGCAATGGCTTTTGCAACTATTTGAAAATTAAAGAGTTTTGAACTGCGCTTTATGAAAAAGTTTATATCTTCCCATTTCAGGTTTATATATAAAGAAAAGTGCAAAAAAAGGGAGACCGTAACTTCCGTTAATTGATAAATATCTATCTTTGCAAAGACTTAAAGCAAGAAGGAAGGACGGCATGAAAGCATTGAAACATGGTTTGATAGGTTGGGTATGCGTGTTGGTATTGGCAGCATGTACGGAAGTCCTGTCATTGCAACGCATCCAAATAGAAAAGGCGGAACAGATGTTACAGCAGAATGCAGAGGAGGCGATTGCTCTGCTTCGGTCGGTGAAAGATCCCGAAGTATTACCAGACTCGTTGCGGGCACGGTTTGCGCTGGCTATGGGGCAAGCCCACTATAATGCGCATTGGGTGATGAATGAAGATTCTTTGCTGTTATACGCTCTGGATTATTATGGAAGACCGGATGTGAGTGACACATTGCGCTTGTTGCGTACCTACAAACTGGCGGCGCATTACTTCTACGATAGCGAGAGATATAAAGAAGCTACTGAGATGATGGCTGAAGGGAATCGCATTGCAGCCTTGCGCGGCGATACGGCTGCCCGTCTTGATTTGCTGCGGTCTGTAGCGAATATAGGGGAAGGTAATGATGATTTTGAAGGGCTGATACGCTTACAGAAGCAGTTGATAGCTATAGAGCCTGATTCCACCCGACAATATAATAACTATAACAGCCTGGCGGTATCGTACTACTGTGCAAATCAGAATGATTCTGCGCTGCTGGCTCTTCGTAAAGCTACTGAATGCCTGTATACCTCCACAGACTCTTTGAAGGCATTGTACTATGTGATGCGCAACTACGCTGATATACTGAGTGATTCTGGCAAGAATCGGGAAGCCATCAATTTGCAGCGCCATAGTTTACAAGAATATAAAGAAACTAAACACCCTTTTGAGTCCTTATCTTATTATGCTCTTTCGCGTTATTTCCTGAATATGGGTCAGATGGATTCTGCCCGCTACTATATGCAAATGGGAGATAGCGTGCGTTCGCCCTACATTGATCAGGATTTGTCATTGGCTAACTTTTGGCTGGTACAGAAAACATTGATGGATTATATGGATAGCCGCTCTTTTACCATTCGGGATGTGGCGTTCTTCTCAAACCGGCTGTATAACAACTTTATCCGTGACCAGCGGGTGATAGCCCAAAAAGGAAAGGTACAACTGTTACTTCAACAGCAGAATATGAATCTGCAATTGGAAAAGCAGAAAGAACGGACCTTTTTTGTCGGATTGGTGGCTCTCTGTATTTTGTTGTTGCTGGCTATCGTCTGGTATTTGCAGCGAAGAAAGCATTTGCTTGTGGAAAAGGAAGAAGAACTGGAGGCCTTGCGCCGTCTGCTGCATGAGACGGAAGGCGATGAAAGCGGCAATAATGATAAGTTTGTCAAGAAGATGCTGCTCCAGCAGTTAGGTCTGATACGTATTGTGGCTACGAATCCCAGTTCCGATCATCAGGAGCTATTGGTACAGATGGGACGGATAGCCAATAAAGATGTAGCGGTGGACGATTTGCTGGTTTGGAGTGATTTATATAAGACTATTGACATGGTGCATGATGGCTTTTATACCCGTATCTATCAGAAGTATGGAAATATCCTGAATGAAAAGGAACTGCAACTCTGCTGTTTGTTGAAGTCGGACTTTTCAACGAAAGAGATTAGTGTGGTTATTCAGCAGAGCATACGGACGGTGTATCAACGTAAGACGGTGATACGGCAGAAATTGGGCATGGAAGAAAAAGAAGATATCGCTGAATTTCTTTCTAAGCGGATATGAACAAAGTGTGATAAGGTGGTAAGGTGATAGGGTGATAAAGTGATAACGGGATAACGCTCTGTGATATATAGCGCAGCTACTTTATCACCCTATCACCTTACCACCTTATCACTCCTTTCCTCCCTTTCTTTTATGCTAATGATTACTTTTGCAGTTTCATTAAATGTAATCTGCTTTATGCAATTCCCCGGATTCGGTCATCAAATGCCGACAGTGCCGCCTTCGCACCTTCACCCATTGCAATTACTATCTGTTTGTAGGGAACGTCCGAAACATCTCCTGCTGCATAAACGCCCGGAAGCGTGGTGCGGCAAAAAGCATCGATCTTGATTTCGCCTATTGGTGTCGTCTCCAGCATTTCACGGAAAGGAGCACTATTAGCTGCCAGGCCAATTTGTACGAAGATACCATCCAATGGGAAATCCCGTTCTTCACTACTTACACGGTCTTTGACGCGGATAGCTGTTACCTTATCACCGTTTCCCACTACTTTGGTAGTCTGCGAGGAAGTGAAGATTTCTACATTCGGTAAGCTTTGCGCCTTTTCTTGCAATACCTGGTCGGCTTTCAGCGTATCGGCAAATTCAAAGACAGTCACTTTCCGGCAGATACCCGCCAAGTCGATGGCTGCTTCTATACCGGAGTTTCCGCCACCGATAACGGCTATATCTTTCCCCTGATAGAACGGTCCGTCGCAATGCGGACAGAAGGCAACTCCTCTGCCTATATATTCCGTTTCACCTTCCACATTCAGTTTGCGCCAGCTTGCACCGGTGGCAATTATTACACTGGGAGATATGAATGCTTCACCGCCCACTACTGAAATCCTCTTTTCTTTTCCTTGAAGTTCCGCCTTCTCTATCTTACGGTCTTCAAACAAGTCGATGGGATAATGATTGATATGGCTTCTTAAATTGTCTGCTAACTGTGCACCTGTAGTCTGTGGCACGGAGATCAGGTTCTCGATTCCTACGGTTTCCTTTACCTGACCACCGATCTTTTCGGCTACAATGGCTACCCGTAATCCCTTACGGGCTGAATAGATTGCGGCTGAGGCACCTGCCGGTCCGCCACCTAATACGAGGACATCATAAGTACGTGAGATAGGCTCTGCATTCCCTACTGGTTCGGAACCGAACATTTCTTCCAGCTTTTGCAGAAGTTCGCCTAAAGTGCCACGTCCTACATGAAGCAATTTACCGTTGGCATAGACGGACGGTACGCCTTGAATTTTCAGTGCATCCACTTCTTCCTGGAAAAGGGCACCGTCTATCATTTCATGTGTGGCCTGTCCGTTCAGCAGAGCTATTATGTTCAGAGCCTGCACCACATCAGGGCAGTTGGTACATGTCAATGATACATAAGTCTGCAATGAAATGGGTCCTTTCAACGCCTGAATGCGTCGGTGGATGGCTTCATCGGGAAGATTTTTCCCCTTTCCATCGGCATTCAGTATTGCCAGAAGCAAAGATGTGAATTCATGGCCGTTCGGTATCCCGCGGAATTTGACACCGGTTTCTTTCCCGTTTTTCAGTAAAGAGAATTCCAGCTTCGGTTCTTCAGTTTCAGTTACCTCACAGGAGAGTTTATCGGAACATCCTGCTACATCTTTCAGCAACTCTGTCAGCTCCTGTGCGTTTCCGTGCCGGGGATGGCAGGTGATATGAAAAGTGTACTGTGCTTCTAGGTTTTGGAAGACACTGCGTACTTGATTTAAAATGCTTGTTTCTAACATAACAGTATATGTTTAATTCCAGCCATAAATGCATGCTTATCACATTGTATATTAGGAAAATGTAGTTTCCTGACTGTAGGAAACTGTAGTTTCTGCAGTTGGGAACAGGAGTTTCTGAACCTTGGAACTGCTGTTTCCGGCATTCAGAAACTCCTGTTTCTTATTGCAGGAACGATCGTTTCTTCTAATGGAAACTGTCGTTTCTTCAAAAGGGAACGGCCGTTTCCTCTAATGGGAACTGACAGCAATACATATATGGGACTGATTGATTACTAATGTAAGATAAAAGAGGTCCCCTCTATGTGTGCAATGGATAAAGGGGACCTCGCTAATAAAAAAGGGATGTGAACTTAAATTTTACCAACCAAATCTATACTTGGCTTCAGTGTTTCGCCGCCTTTCTTCCATTTTGCGGGACATACTTCACCGTCGTGCGTAGCTACGAATTGCGCAGCTTCCACCTTACGGAGGAGTTCGTCGGCATTACGTCCGATGTTATTGTCCTGTATTTCGGCAATCTTGATTTTGCCTTCGGGGTTCACGACAAATGTGCCGCGGTAAGCCATACCTTCTTCTTCAATCATTACACCGAATGCACGAGTCAGCACGCCTGTAGGGTCTGCCAGCATCGGATACTTGATCTTGCGGATACTTTCGGATGCATCGTGCCATGCTTTGTGCACGAAGTGAGAGTCGGTGCTTACAGAGTACACCTCTACACCCATTGCTTGGAATTGCTCGTATTTTTCAGCGATGTCCACCAGTTCGGTAGGGCATACGAAAGTAAAGTCTGCGGGATAGAAGAAGAAAATAGCCCATTTGCCTTTTACGTCTTCGTTGGTTACTGTTTTGAAACTTCCGTTCTGGAATGCCTGAACTTTGAATTCAGGAAGCTGGGAATTGATAATTGGTTCCATAATCTTTTTTGTTTTAAAAGGTTTAGTACTTTGTTTTTTCGATGATGCAAAGTTCATGCAAACCGAATGCAGAAGCAAGCTCGCTTGATTATGCTGAGGTACAGCTGATCTTCGCGTTTGCAAAAATATAGCATCTTTTGCCGATAGAACAAAAAAAACGATTGAAAAGATTTATGGGCCGATAGACGAAATCTATACAACGCACTGAGTTGCCCGCAGGGACAGCATTTCGCGGGGTACAGAGGCTTGTATTTCTTTTGTGAGTACCTCCAACAAAGTGTTTCGTATGAAGTGCTCGTTGGTGATGAGAATGATCTGCCGGGTAGGAGTGGGGATGGCAAAGGGGCGCACCAACTCTTTCTGTGTCTCGTTGAGCTGATCGATGGCAAGTTCGGGAATGAAGGTAACGCCTTTACCGCTTTCTACCATACGCATGAATGTCTCCATGCTGCCCAGATGATAAGCGATCTGGCTGGCTTGCGCCGCCTTCATCTGGCAGAAGCGGACTAACTGGTCGCGGAAGCAATGTCCCTCGTCCAGCATCCAAAGCTGTTCGTCGCTGAGATCGGAGGTGCGGATAATCTTATTATCGAACAGTTTGCTTTCGCGCGCGATGTACGCATAGAATTGTTCGTAGAATAAAGGTATCTGGCGGAAGTCATCCTTTTCGGGGAGGGTGGCGATAATGCCGGCATCTATCTCTCCTTTTATAAGAGCCTGCTTGATGTCCTTCGTCTTCATCTCCGTTACGCGGATATCCAGTTTGGGATATTTCTTCATCAGTTGCGGAAAGAAGCGCGGCAACAGATAAGGGGCGATGGTGGGAAGTATGCCTAACTTAAAGACACCCGACAAGGAGTGCTTTTCTTCTTCAATAATATCCTTTATGTGGCCTGCCTGTTCCAATACGATACGGGCTTGCTCTATTACAAGCCGTCCGACGGGAGTAGGGCAGATGGGTTGTTGGTTTCGGTCGAATATCTTGGTGTCTAACTCGTCTTCCAGTTTTTGTATCATGGCACTCAGAGTGGGTTGAGTTACGCGGCAATGTTCCGCAGCTTTGGCGAAATGGCGGAACTGATTAACGGCAAGAATGTATTCCAGTTGTTGTAAAGTCATGATAAATAAAGGGTTTGAACGGGTTATATAGATTCTGTCTATGCAAAGATAGAAATTATCTGTTTGACAAGCGTTGATTTGCCTCTTATCTTTGTACAAAAAACGAAGAAAGGCTGCATCTCAGCATAATCAAGCAAGCTTGCTTCTGCCTTCGATTTGCACTTTCTTTGCAACAGGAAAAAGAAAAACAGTATAAACTATTAAAACCATAAAATTATGAAGACTTTAAATTATATCAAGTTAAATGAATCGGGAGTAGCTAACGTAGTATCTGCATTGCATCAACTTTTGGCAGATTTCCAGGTGTATTACACGAATCTGCGCGGTTTCCACTGGAACATCAAGGGACATGGTTTCTTCGTATTGCACGAGAAGTTTGAAAGTATGTATGACGACGCAGCCGAGAAGGTGGACGAAATTGCAGAGCGTATCCTGATGTTGGGTGGTGTACCCGAAAACAAGTTCAGCGAATACCTGAAAGTTGCAAAGATCAAAGAAGTATCTGACGTGGCTTGTGGTAGCGATGCGGTCAGCAATATTCTTGAAACTTACGGATACCTCATTGGTGAGGAAAGAAAGATCATTGAACTGGCCAATGAAGCAGGTGACGACGTTACTGCCGACCTGATGACAGGCTATCTGAAAGAACAGGAAAAGATGGTTTGGATGCTGGTCGCTTTCAGTACAAAAGGATGCACAGACAAATAATATATAGGTTTAGGTGATAAATGATGGAAAGGTGATGAAGTGGTGGAGACACTGCTTTATCACCTTTTTCCTTGTATATTATTTCTTTTTCGGTGCCCGTCTTGCCCAACCTTCTTCACTGAAGTCAGGTTCTTTATCGCGGAACTCCTTGTTGTCATTTTGGAAGAATTGTCTCCAATCGTCTTTCTTGCCACGAGCGCTAGTATAGCCACGTTCTTCGCGGCTCGGTTTGCCTTTCTTTTTGTCAGCCGGAGCATTGTCAGATTTACTTCTACTGTTTCTGGGCGTATCGTTACGTTTTCCAGATGCATCGCTACGCTTTTCATCTTTGAAGCTACGCTTTTTGCCATCAAACTCCTTTTTGCTGTAACTGCTTCCTTCGCTTTTACGTCTGCCTTTAGGAGCTTCCTTGCCTTCTTCACCGGCAATCTCCACAGAAACCTTACGACCGTTCCAGTTGGCTCGGTTTAAAGCTTTTACTACATTTCCCGCTTCTTTCTCGTCTACCTCAAAAAATGAGAAGTTCTTCATCAGATCAATACGTCCCAGTTCCACACGACCACGGGTATTACTGTTCAGAAGACTGATCAGTTCATTGGGGAAGAAATTATCCATCTTACCCAGATTGATGAACAGGCGCGTAAATCCCGGTTCAGCTTTGCGGCTGCTACTTCTGCGGTCACCACTGCGTTCGTTGCCGCTTCGGCCGTTACGTTCACCACGGCTATCGGTAGGCATTTCTATTTCTTCGCGATTGCGGTAATATTCTGAGAAACGGTTGAACTCGTGGGAAACCATACGTTTGATAAGGTCTTCTTTGCTCAACCAGTCCAGTTTACGGTATATTTCAGGCATAAAGTCAGCCATGTCTTCTTCGTTCACTTTCACCTTTTCCAGATCGTCAATCACTTTCAGGAGCTGTTTCTCGCAAATCTGTTTGCCGGTAGGCATTTCACCAATAATAAACTTCTTGCTGATGATACGTTCTATTTCGCGCATCTTACCTTTTTCGCGCAAGTTGATGATGGCGATAGAAGTACCGGTCTTTCCGGCGCGTCCTGTACGTCCGCTACGGTGGGTGTAACTTTCGGTATCATCTGGCAGACCATAGTTGATAACATGTGTCAAGTCGTCTACGTCGAGTCCGCGTGCAGCAACGTCCGTGGCAACCAGGATTTGCAGATTACGGATGCGGAATTTCTGCATTACGGCGTCACGCTGCGCCTGACTTAATTCACCGTGCAGTGAATCGGCATTGTAACCGTCCTGCATCAACTTGTCGGCAATTTCCTGCGTTTCTTTGCGCGTACGGCAGAAAATGATACCGTATATCTGCGGATAATAGTCTACAATACGTTTCAGAGCCGCGTATTTATCCTTGGCATGAACGGTGAAGACTACATGCTTCACGTTGCTTGTACTTTCATTTTTCCGTCCGATAGTGATTTCTTTGGCGTCACGTAAGTATTTCTTTGAGATACGTGCAATCTCCGGGCTCATAGTGGCAGAGAATAATAACGTATTACGCTCCTGAGGCACATCGGCAAGAATAGCGTTAATACTGTCCGTGAATCCCATGTTCAGCATTTCGTCCGCCTCGTCCATCACTACATTCTGGATAGTGGTGAGCGATACAGTCTTACGTTCCATCAGGTCGAGTAGTCGTCCCGGGGTAGCAACGATGATATGTACACCTTGTTTCAGGGCACGTATCTGGCTATCTATGGATGAACCACCATATACGGGCAATACCCGCAATCCAGTGATGTATTTGGAATAGTCATTCAAATCACCTGCAATCTGCAAGCAAAGTTCGCGTGTAGGGCAAAGTATAAGGGATTGTGGAATCCGGTTCTTTACATTAATTTTTTGGATAAGTGGCAGGCCGAATGCGGCGGTTTTCCCCGTTCCTGTTTGTGCAAGTGCTACAACATCATTATTTTCTCCTAAAAGGTAAGGAATCACTTCCTCTTGCACCGGCATGGGACACTCATATCCCATTTCTTCAATGGCGCGGCGTATCTCCGGCGACAGACCGAGCTCTTCAAAATTCTTCATTAAATCTTTGTATATCTTTATATTCGGGCACAAAGATAGAACAATTTTAGTGATTAATTATCGTTTTTCACTAAAAGAATACTTTGCAGCTTCTTAATTTCTTCTTTCTTGAGTCCGATGCCCCTTTCCAGATAGGTCTCCACGTCACCGTACCTACGTTCTATTTCTTCTTTGGCAGCATTCAGGAAATCTTCTCTGGCTGAATAAACAGTCGTGATGGCTTCTTGCGAACGTGCAGGCAGATTGTAGGCATAACGTGAGGCGCTGGGAATATTAAAGTAGTCATTGCTGAGACGATAATCTTCCATGATAATATCGCTGTTCACACCAAGAGAAGCGAGTATCAGTGCCGAAGCAATGCCGGTGCGTCCCTTACCGGAGGAACAATGAATGACGACAGGATAGTTAGCACTGTCCAACAGGATATCGAATATCTGCCGGTATTCATGGTGGTAGTTCATCACTAACTCGCGATTCATTCGTTCCACCATACGGTATACAGTATCACTTTTTATTTTTTGTTCCTGGATACCTCTCAGAATATCTTCCATATCCCCCGTTTTTATGGGAATATGTACGACATTGAATCCTTCTTGTAATGGGGTATGTCCTTTTAACTCTGATTCGGAGCGCAGGTCTACAATAGTCTTGATGCCTATATTCTTTAGTTCTCTGCGCGAGTAGCATTCCAGACTGTCTATCTGGGCTGAGCGGTAAAGCATACCCCAGCGCAATTGTTTCTGGGTAGGATATGATGGATATCCTCCCATATCGCGGAAGTTCTGTATACCAGGGATATTGACATTACGGGTAGCAATCTTCACACGGTATTTATCATTAAATACAAGGGTATAGTAATACCGTCTGGTAGGGTCCGTGGTAACAATTGTCATTCGTTGGTCGGCAATATTTGCCATGGCCACCGGAGAATCTTCGGGAATATAGTTCGGGTCGGTAGAGGCATATACCTTTACGTTTCCTTTAATAAGAGGGGCCATTTCCCATTTGACGATACTATTTCCAACGTTGTTTTCTTCGCAAACGACGGAGATATGGGGAGCTGTGCCGCTACAAGCCGGTAGCAGTAATACACATGTTAGCAAGTTCAACAGATTTTTATACATAGTTTTTTGTCTGAGCGTATACTGCAAAGATATGTATTCTGCTGACTTTTGTTACTTCAAGGCGCAGAGTTTCACAGAGTTTTTTCTCCTTTAACGGGGATTTAGTTAATGGGAGGCAACTGGCGGGCAAACTCCGGTGATATGGAATTGTTAAAACTCCGGCATACATCTGCCGAGAACTCGATGCCGCAACGGATAATCTTGTCCCAGGTGGCTTCATCTATTTGTCCCAGATCGCAGTGGCGTACATTGTACTTCAGCAGGCCATAGATGATTCCGGCATTGAAATTATCACCCGCTCCAATAGTACTGACTGCCTCCAATGGCGGAATAGCATACTCTTTGGTAATGCTTTTCGTACGCAGTGAAATCTCTTTCGCTCCGGCAGTGCAAAGAAAGTTAGAGCAATAAAAACGAATCTTATCTTTGTAGACCTTATCCACTTCCTTTTGATTATACATATAGAAGAAATCTTCTATAGAACCGCGTACAATGTCGGCATATTCCAGATTCTCGATGATGGTTGATGTCAGTTTAATGGCTTCATCTTTATGCGAGGAGCGGAAGTTAGGATCGTAGTAGACAATTGCTTTCTTCTCACGTGCCTGCTCCAACAGATCCTGAACTTTATCGCGCAACACCGGGTTCAGGGCAAAATATGAACCGAAAACTACGATGTCGTCTTCTTCCAGTTTTGGGAAGACTACATCCAGCCGTTGCTTGGGATAATCCTTATAGAAAATATATTCCGCATCACCATGTTCGTTCAGGTAAGCCAGTGATACGGGAGATTTGCCATCGGGGAACACATTGACATATTCGGTAGACATGCCGCTATCCTGCATGAATTGCAGAATTGTGTTGCCCACCTGGTCGTTTCCCGTTTCGCTGATGAAGCTCACAGGTACGCCTGTCCGTGCCAATGACACGATGCCGTTAAATACTGAGCCACCCGGTACAGCTGCTGTCGGCTGCCCGTTGCGGAAAATGATGTCAAGGATAGTTTCTCCTATACCGATTACTTTTCGCATAATTTTCTTGATTTTTCACCCAAATACCCACCGTGATGACGTTTGGAGTAGTCTCCAATTGTAAAGCCGGTCTGTTGCATTACCTGTACTACAAGAATGTCACCGATGACGGTCATTACAGTAGTCGAGGTAGTGGGCGTCATTCCCAGAGCACAGACTTCCTTGGGCTTTCCTGTGCTGAGACATACATCAGACTCATGAGCCAACGGACTATCTGGATTTCCGGTAATAACAATAAATTTAAGCTCTGGGTTCAAATTATGAGCTAATTGTGTGAGTTCCACGATTTCGCGTGTTTTGCCGGAGTTAGAGATCAATAGCAGTAAATCGTTTTCCTGCAAGATACCTAAGTCACCGTGTTGAGCTTCGCTGGGATGCAGAAATACGGAAGGGATTCCGGTAGAACAGAACGTAGTTGCAATGTTCATGGCAATCTGTCCTGCTTTTCCCATACCCGAAGTTACCAGTTTCCCTTTCCGCCGGTGAATTTGTTCCACGATAAGTTCTACTGCACGCTCGTAAGCGTCTGTCACGGGGATGTTTAGAACAGCTTGTGCTTCTTTCTGCAAAAGCTCTTGAATGGATTCAATCATTATACTATTTTTGTTAGTAGTTAGGTTATAGCCTACAAATATCTGCAATTTTCCATAAATGGCAATAAGTTTTATTGTATTTTTGCTTTGTGAAGATAGGGGGAGCTCATCAAATTGAGTTATCTTTGCGCCCTCAATCAGTTTTGAACGTAAGAATGAAGAAGTTAGCACTTTTCCCTTTACCGGGACATAACGAATATACACTTGCCAACGGTTTGCGTATTATCCATCAACCGGCCTATTCCAATGTAGCTTATTGTGGTTTTGCTGTTGATGCCGGAACCCGTGATGAACTTGAGAATGAACAAGGCATGGCGCACTTTGTGGAACATCTTATTTTTAAAGGTACACAGAAGCGGAAAGCCTGGCATATTCTCAATCGTATGGAGAATGTAGGTGGTGACCTGAATGCTTACACCAATAAAGAAGAGACGGTTATCTATTCTGCTTTCCTTACTGAGCACTTCGGCCGGGCCTTTGAACTGCTGGCGGATATTGTATTTCATTCCACCTTTCCGCAACGTGAGATTGAAAAGGAAACGGAGGTAATCATTGATGAAATCCAGTCTTACGAGGACACGCCTTCCGAACTTATTTTCGATGACTTCGAGGATTTGATCTTCCGCGGACATCCGCTGGGACGTAATATTTTGGGTAATCCTGAATTACTGAAAACGTTCCGGAGTGAAGATGCTGCTGCTTTCACTTCCCGCTTTTACCATCCGGGCAATATGGTTTTCTTTGTTTGGGGCGATTTGGATTTCAAGCAAGTCATCCGTTGGGCAGAGAAACTCCTTATAGATGTCCCTGCGGTATCGGTGGATAACCGTCGTA
Organism: Bacteroides intestinalis DSM 17393; assembly: GCF_000172175.1. Taxonomy (NCBI): domain Bacteria; kingdom Pseudomonadati; phylum Bacteroidota; class Bacteroidia; order Bacteroidales; family Bacteroidaceae; genus Bacteroides; species Bacteroides intestinalis. The sequence continues at coordinate 540,315 of NZ_ABJL02000007.1, forward strand.
TGCCTCCTCCTCTTTATACGCCTGAGAAACTCACTATACATAAAGATACGCATCAGGCTCATGTCATGATTGGCAGTCGTGGATACAATGCCTATGATGATAAACGTACAGCCCTTTATCTGCTGAACAATATTCTTGGGGGCCCGGGTATGAATAGTCGTCTGAACGTTTCTCTGCGTGAACGCCGGGGATTAGTTTATAATGTGGAGTCCAATCTGACTTCTTATACGGATACAGGTGTCTTCTGCACTTATTTCGGATGCGATCCTGAAGATGTGGATACATGTATGCGATTGGTAATGAAGGAACTTAAAAGCTTGCGTGATACCAAGATGACTTCCCAGCAACTGGCTGCTACCAAGAAGCAACTAATTGGACAGATAGGTGTAGCGTCGGATAATAATGAGAACAATGCCCTCGGTATGGCAAAGACCTTCCTGCATTATCATAAATATGAAACATCCGAAGCGGTTTATCAACGTATTGAACAACTTACTCCGGAGATTCTATTGGAAGTGGCGAATGAAATGTTTGCAGAAGATTATCTGTCGACGTTAATCTATCGCTGAGTATCCTTTATTGATTGGCATAAGGCAACGTCTGCAATCACAACTCCATGAACCGGTCGTAGATGTAATAACCTTTGTCGGATTTGAATACATATTCCTTGTTTATTTATGTAGCATTTTTTATCAGTCCGGTTTTCCCCATGCGGCGTGGACTCATCAAAGTGATGTTGCGTCCATTCCTTAAGGCAGAAATTAACTTCTGTGTGTCCTCTTTCCGGTCACAAAAATAGTCTGGTCCGGCATAACCGTAAACCAGAAAAGGATTCGTTATTCTATTCATAAGCAAAAGTTTATGTGCAGCGTAAAAAGTGTAGCACTTTTTACGCTACACTTTTTACGCAATAACTTTCGACTTCTGCAAATGTTTCAGAGTAAATTATGAGAATTAGTGTGAATCTGACTCGTTTTATTTAAATACCTGCTTCATCGGTCTTCCAATCCAAACTTGCGGTTGTTTCAGTCCGAAGATGTAGGCAATGGTAGAAGCAACGTCATATTGCATCATACTTTCGTGGAATTCACCGCTCTTCTTTACATTTTTACCGGAGATGATGAAAGGTGTCTGCATCTCGTTCATAGTTTTGCCGCCATGTCCTTTTTCAATGCCACCGTGGTCGGCAGTGACGATAAAGATAGTTTCTTTCAGCATGCCGGCATCTTTTACGGCTTGAATAATACGGGCTACATAGGTATCCAGTTCTTTCAGTTTGGCATAATACTCAGGAGTGTCGTGTCCGGCCTGGTGTCCTACGTGGTCAGGATTATCAAAACAGACGGCGAGTAGGGTTGGCTGTTTCTCTTTGATATAAGTTTCCGCCATTGTGCACAGGGCTTTGGGATGCTTATTGTAATCGGGAGCCTGCGCATAGTGGCTCAAAGAAAGTGTATCCACCAGATATTTGATACCGTCCCATTCGTACAGGCAACCGATTTCGGCTTCGGGCTGTGCATCGCGCAATAATTGGAAGATAGTGGGGAAAATGCCATGCTGATTGAGTACACGCGAAGGTAATTCGGGTGTTTTAGATCCCCATTGTGTGTACCCGTGCAGTTCAGGACCGGCTCCCATAAACATGGAAGCCCAGTTGATGGCACTTGAAGAGGGAAGTGCGGACCGCTTTTCGAGCGTATAGGCTCCGTCAGCCATCAGTTGCTTGATAGTAGGAATATCTGCCTTGGGAACACTATAGGCTCCCCAGCCATCCAAACCGATTAATACGACATGTTTTGCTTTTCCTTTAGCATTACAAGGAGCGGCAACTAACAGCACTGCAAGGATAGAGAGTGCCAATGTGATAGTAAATTTCTTCATGTTTTTCTACTTTTTACGTTAACTGCCGGCAAAGTTACGGAAATTATTATGCTGTATCTGCCAGTTTTATACGCGAAAGATGCCTCTATTGTCCGTGTATGGTGAAAAGAATATGCACGATAACTTTTCATGTTTTCAAGTGTTTTAAAATTGATCTTGAAGATTATTATGAATATAATTATTATATTTGCAATAATTTAAAATGTAATAATCATGAAGAGTGTACAAACAAATCCTTTTGTTATTGGTGCTTATGCTGGCAGTCATTACTTCTGCGATCGTGAAAGAGAAACTGATGAACTGATTCAAGACTTGATGAATGGACGCAATGTAGTATTGATTGCCCAGCGGCGTATGGGAAAGACCGGATTAATACTGCATACTTTTCATCAGGAAAAAATCAGTAAACATTATAATGTTTTCTTTATAGATATCTTTGCAACAGCCTCTATCCGTGAATTTATATATGCTTTCGGCAATGCTATTATTGACCAGTTGAAGCCGCGTGGCAGGAAATTCCTGGATCAGTTTCTGCAAACCATTACTTCCTTGCGCCCTGCTGTGAAAATAGACGCTTTGACAGGTGAACCCACTTTAGAGATAGGTCTAAGCGTATCTTCAGTCGATACGACTTTAGATGAAATCTTTGCCTATCTCAATGCTGCTGATAAACCCTGTATTGTTGCTTTTGATGAGTTTCAGCAAATAAACCACTATGCCGAAAAAAACATGGAAGCCTTGTTGCGCACGCAGATACAGCATTGTCCGAACGCGCGTTTTATTTTTGCCGGTAGCGAACCGAGTTTATTGGTCGATATGTTTAATAGTGCCAATCGCCCTTTTTACCAGAGTACCTTTACCTTGCACCTCGAAAGCATACCTTTGGAAAAATATATCGAATTTGTCAAGATGCATTTCTGTGAGCATGGGAAAGTTGTAGATGCTGCCTTGGTGGAAATAGCTTATCATAGTTTTGAAGGTATTACACTTTACCTGCAAATGCTGATGAACGAAGTGTTTTTGCTCACTGAAAAGGGAGGAACTGCTACGGTGGCTTATTTTGAAATTGCTTTGACTTCTCTTATTAGAAAACAAAATTTCATCTATCAATCTATTTTTGCCGACTTAACCGAACGCCAGCGCGAAATCATTCGTGCGATAGCTGCTGAAGACATAGCAGTCAATGTAACTTCCGGTGAGTTTGTGCGAAAGTATCATTTGAAATCACCCAGTTCCGTACAATCTGCCTTGAAAGGGCTTTCCGGTAAAGGAATGGTGAGTAAGACTCTTGATGGATATGTTATTAATGACCGGTTGCTTAAGTTCTGGGTAAAACGATATTCGGTCTGATGAAGTCCACAGAGGAGAATTTTTTATATCGGGTTCATCAAATGTTGTTTCAGGCACTGTTACAGTCAGGCGAATGCTGTTGGCTGACAACTTCCGTCGGTACTGCAAAAGCTGAGATAAGCAATCAGTTCATTGTTCTGCTAGTCAGCCGGAAGTTGCAGTACGGCATGACAACCGGAACGTAGGGCGGCTTCCGTATCGTAAACGGCTGTTTCTTTATTTTTGTTATACACCAGTACATAGCTATATCCGTATCTTCTGCATTCCCCATGCCGCTATTGTCCTGCCAGTTAAAGTACATTTGATCCTCATTCTGTGTGGCTGTTCCCTCGAATGCGGGCATTAGGGTTCCTATGGAGACCAATGCCCGGTTAAAGTCAATCGAGGTTTCTTTCCCATTGCCCGTCACGGCTCTTTTCAGTGTATAGGACATGGCAGCATTGAATGCGGGCTTTTCCTGCGTAAATTCCTTATAGCCGATACGAATAAAAGGTTTTATGGCTTTCAGGAAACTGAATGCCGTGGCAAACTTACCTCTCTGTTCCTGCTGTTTCGGTGTGCGTGGATTACTGACTTTGGCCGCCCGTGCACGTATGTAGTATTTTGATTTCCAGTGAAACCCTACTATCGGTCCCACTTTGCCGGAGAAGCCTCCGAGTATGCCTTGATTGATAATTCCCATGGTGTCGCATTTTAAATTGGTTATTCTGTTTCTGACGTAAAGGTATACATTTTTATTTCCTTCAGCCAAACGATTTTAGCGGTTTGTCTTCATGAATGTGATATTTGCGTCCGTTTGCAGCGATTTGCTTAGTTGGCTATTCTTGCTTGGGATCGATGGCCTAAAATATCTGCTTCTTATCTGGGATATACTTGCTCCGTATCAAATCCATACTTTCTCCACATAGAAGTACCTCTGAGTGGAGATTGTACGGAGCAAGTATGTCGCAGATATGTCTTGAGTAAGGTAAAGGGTAAGAGTTTAGAAGTCAATTTTTATTCTTCAGTCTGTTTTAGAGGGTTCAAGTCTTCGCATACTGAATTCACAACCGCAATATTGCTGGTTATAGAAATCATGCTCTTTGAGAAGCTGGTTTCGTCGGTCTTGTAATCCTCCTTTTCGCCAGTTTTGTTTCCAGAAAGTGGTTCCGGGGTAAAGGGCGGCGGCTCTACGTCCCGCTTCGTTGATCTGATCGAGGCTTTTCCAGCGGGAAGAGGCAAGGGTAGTGGTGAACAGGGTGAAACCGTGCTTGGAGGCATAACGGGCAGTTTCAGCCAAACGAAGGTTGAAACATTTCAGGCAACGGCCACCTCGTTCGGGCTCATCCTCCATTCCTTGCATGGAGGTGCGCCAGAATGAGTAATCGTAGTCGCCATCTATAAAGTCAAGTCCTAACCCCTGAACATAACGGATGGCCTCGGATTTCCGGATTTCATATTCGGTCTGAGGGTAGATATTGGGGTTGTAATAAAACACGGTGGGGCGGATGCCGTTAGCAAGCAGGCATTCGATAATGGCAGAAGAACAAGGTGCGCAACAAGAGTGGAGCAGCACCTTGTCTTCATGGTTAGGAGTTTGAAGCTTTAACATCATCTTTTCGTCTTTTTAGGTACGTATTTATACCTTCAGTTTTATTTTAGCCTTCACCAGTAGTCCGGTCAGTTGGACAATGATGAGGGAGAATATGAGTGATCTTAATAAGCCGGGGGCATCTGCATTCAGAAACTCGGGGTAGTGCCAATCCAATAATTGTTGGGCGGCGTACCATACGTATGGAATGATATAGCACGTCAGCGTAGCGGTTCCCGCAGGTTTGATGATATCGAACCAGGGTGTTTTACCTTTTACATCCGTCAGCCAATAGAACAGGCCGAACAACGGGAAGAATGCGGCAAGACAATAGAACAGCCAGCTCGGAGTGGCCTGTATCTTTGAGATAATCCAGTGGGGGTGCGAGCAAAGTGCAGCGATGAGCATGATGACACCTAAGGCACAAAGGATAACAATGAATTTACGCGGATGTTCCCGGTCGGCATATTTCTGCATCAACAGGGAAGTGAGTACCCCCGACATACCGAATGCATGCAGCGTCCAGTCACTGGGGATGAAAGGCAGAAGGATGATGCGTAAACCATATTCCTGTGGGATCAGGTTAGAGTGACTGATCACCGCAAGGGGCATGACGACCAGCCATGCTATGACATTTTTGCGCAAACTTTCGCGGGTGAACAGGTAGATACCGGCACACACGACATACGTCCAGCCGATAAGTCCCAGAATGCCCCACCAACCTTGATGGAAAGGTTTCCCGTTTAAATCTTTATATAGAACGAGGAATGCCAACAAGGCAATACCAAGCACCTTCATTGCGATGAATAGGTACTTTTTTGCCCCTTCAGCCTTCGGATAAACGGCCCAGACCAGGAAAAAGCCGATAACCATCAGGATGCAGAACCACTGGTGGGAAATGCCACCTGCTATGCCACCCGAATTAAGTGAAAATAGCCCCATAGCGATGAGTGCCACCGTACGCCAGAAGATATGGGCAATGACCTGAAGTGTAGTATCTCCTTTTCGGTAACGGTTCTGGATGGCAAAAGAGACAGACATGCCCATGCAAAACAGGAATGCGGGAAAAATGGTGTCGGAGAATCCCATCATATCTTCGTTGATGTCGGCATGTTCAAGCCAGTGGGGGATGTTCTTCAGACCGGGGATGTCATTCACGAAGAGCATGAGAAACATGGTGAGTGCGCGGAATACATCAACCGCGGCCACTCGTTGAGGTGCTAAGTTTTTCATTATAGAATACATTTGGGGGTTAATGCTGCAAATATAGGAAACTAATTTTTTATATTTGTCCCCATGAAGGTAAAACTGCTGATATTTCTCGGACTGGTTTTAGTAGGCATTCATGGAATGTCTGCTTCGGTGGATATTCCTGCAATGGATAGATGGTCTGCTGCCTTGGATGAGGCTATCGGGGCGCATCAGGAATATGTGGCAGTGCGGGAAGCTCGTATTGAAGCTTTGAGGCAGCAATTGTTGCAGACAGATATGGAGGCGTCGGAGTATTTCCGTCTGAATGGAGAAATGTTTCAGGAATACAAGGCATATATATGCGATTCAGCCCTTCTTTATCTGGGCCGCAATTTGCGCTGGGCGCAGCGCCACGGTGAACAGGAAACAGTGGATGAAACCCGCATCCGACGGGCGCACCTGATGTCTTCGGCAGGTATGTATAAGGAAGCTTCTGAGGATTTGGAACAGATAAATCCTTCCGGACTCTCTTCCCGTCTGTTGCCCGATTATTACGAAAATTACCGTCATTTATACGGTGAATTGGGGGCATATACGCAAGATGCTTTCCGTCGTAACCGCTATTATGGTTTGTCTGCCGCTTATGAGGACTCACTGATGCAGGTGCTTTCCCCTGCCTTCGCCCTTTATCCGGAACGCAGAGAGATGCAGGCAGCTGCTGCCGGTAGGTTAGAGGAAGCTTTGAAGATAAACGATGACCGCTTGGCAAGTGTGCGCCCCGATACTCCGGAGTATGCGTTGATAACGTATCACCGTTCTTTGCTGTATCATCGCCTGGGGGACCTGGAGAAAGCAAAATATTATCTGGCTTTGTCCGCTTTGACGGATATCCGCCTTGCGATTACAGACCATGCCTCCCTGTGGACTTTGGCACAATTGCTCTATGAGGAAGGAGACATCGAACGTGCTTATCGCTATATCCGTTTTTCGTGGAATGAAACCAATCATTACAATGCCCGTAGCCGCAGTTTGCAGACAGCCGGCATTCTATCGCTTATAGATCTTACCTATCAGGCTATGCAGGAGAAACAGAATGAACGTCTTCGTTTTTATCTCTGGATGATTAGTATTCTATCTCTGCTGTTGGTCGTAGCTGTTGTCTGGATTTACAGGCAGATGAAGCATCTCTCTGTCGCCCGGGCTCATTTGGAGCAGGCGAATGAACAGTTGCAAATGTCTAATCATATCAAAGAAGAATATATCGGGCGCTTCCTGAAACTCTGTTCTACCTACATCGACCGACTGGATGCTTACCGGCGCATGGTAAACAAGAAGCTTATCGGCGGGCAGATGGAAGAACTCCTGAAAATGGTACGTTCACGAGATGTGCTCGACACGGATCTGAAAGAATTATATGGGAACTTTGATACGGCTTTCCTGCACCTTTTCCCTGATTTTGTAGGAAAATTCAATGAACTGCTTCAACCGGAAGAGCGGATCATACTCCGCAAAGGCGAACTTCTGAATACTGAATTACGTATTTTTGCTTTAATCCGATTGGGCATTGACGATAGTTCGCAGATTGCCGAATTTCTCCGTTACTCCGTCAATACAATCTATAATTACCGCGCCAAAGTGAAAAACAAAGCTTGTGTTTCGCGTGATGACTTTGAAACATGCGTTATGAAGATACGCTAAGCATACGTCATTACCTTATTTCCTATCCACTTTTTTACTTTCTCTATTGATTTTTATCTGCCTGTTCTTTAGAGGGTTATCTTCGCTGTATATTTCATCTTATCCACATATTCATAATGCGGAGGTACGTAATGTCTTTATCTTGCCTACCTTTGGGGGAGATTAATTAACCCTTGAAAAACATACATGAATTTGAAATTACCTCTTTTATTAGGATGCTGTTTGTTGGTTGCTACTACAACCTGTGCCGGGACTTCCGGTTCATTGGGTGAGGATGCTCCGGGAAAAAACAAAGCGGAAGTTTACATTACGACTGCCGATCGGCAGCAAAGCTTTAACCACATTACTCAAGAGCTTTCCAAAGTCTCTGCATCTGAGTCTGTAATCACTATAAATCCTACGGTGCGGTATCAGGAGATGGATGGTTTCGGAGCTGCTGTTACAGGTTCTACCTGCTATAATCTGATGCAGATGACACCGACCGACCGTACGAAATTCCTGACTGAAACGTTTTTTGATAAAAATGGGCTGGGATTTAGTTATATCCGCATTTCTATTGGTTGTTCCGACTTTTCACTGAGCGAGTATACCTGTTGCGATACAAAAGGAATTGAGAATTTCGCTCTGCAAACTGAAGAGAAAGAATATGTAATACCTATTTTAAAAGATATTCTTGCTCTTAATCCCACTATCAAAATATTAGGTTCTCCGTGGACATGCCCCAAGTGGATGAAGGTGAATAACCTGGAAGAAAGGAAACCATTTGATTCCTGGACAAGCGGACAATTGAATCCGGATTATTATTCTGATTATGCTACTTACTTTGTGAAGTGGATACAGGCATTCCGTGATGAAGGTATTGAAATCTACTCCGTCACTCCACAGAATGAACCGTTAAATAGGGGTAATTCTGCTTCTTTGTTCATGGGTTGGAAAGAAGAACAAGCTTTTGTCCGCGATGCTCTCGGTCCTGCTTTCAAGGCTGCCGGACTGGATACGAAGATTTATGCTTTCGACCATAATTACAACTATGATAATATGGCCGATCAGCAGGAGTATCCTGTTAGAATGTATGATGATGAAGTGGCTGCTGCTTTCCTTACCGGAGCTGCTTATCACAACTATGGAGGCAGACGTGAGGAATTGAATAACATTCAGCAGAAACGTCCCGATAAAGAACTTATCTTTACGGAAACTTCTATCGGCATGTGGAATGACGGACGCAACCTGGAAAGGCGTTTGATGGAGGATATGCGCGAGGTGGCTCTTGGTACGGTAAACAATTGGTGTAAAGGCGTCATTGTCTGGAATCTGATGCTGGACGATGAACGTGGACCCTGGCGTGAAGGTGGTTGTAAAACCTGCTACGGAGCTGTTGATATTAATCGTGGGGACTATAAGACGATGACTTACAATTCTCATTATTATATTATCGGGCATCTGTCGTCCGTAGTAAAACCGGGTGCAGTTCGTGTGGAAAGTAAAGGTGTTGACGAGAAAGGATTAATGTACTCTGCATTTGAAAATCCCGATGGAACCGTTGCTTTTGTACTCTTGAATGAGGGAAATGAGGAAACTCGCCTGACTGTAACGGATGGAAAGAATTATGTAGATTGTGTGGTGCCTGCCAAAGCAGTAGCCTCTTATCGCTGGAAGAAATAATCTTATAGTATTAGAATATCATGTTGAAATCGATTTTAGTGGGTACATCCCTTTTAGCAGCTTCTCTGATGTTGGGGAGTTGTGGTGAAAAGGCAGAAAAAATACAGGATTTTGCTGAGTTTATAACCATTCAGGGGCAAGACCTGATAAAACCTGATGGTACGAAACTCTTTATCATGGGTACCAATCTGGGCAATTGGCTGAATCCGGAAGGGTATATGTTTAAGTTTAACAAAACGAATTCTCCCCGGTTTATCAATGAAATGTTCTGCCAATTGGTAGGACCCGACTTTACTGCTGAGTTTTGGAAAGCTTTCAAAGACAATTATATCATTCGTGAAGATATTCAGTTTATTAAGAATACAGGTGCGAATACCATTCGTCTTCCATTCCATTATAAGCTTTTCACGGATGAGGACTTTATGGGGTTGACTGCCGGTCAGGATGGTTTTGCCCGTGTAGACAGTGTTGTGGAATGGTGCCGTGAAGCCGATCTTTATCTGATTCTTGATATGCATGATGCTCCGGGTGGACAAACGGGTGATAATATAGATGATAGCTACGGATATCCTTGGTTGTTTGAAAGTGAAGCCAGCCAGCAATTGTATTGCGATATCTGGCGCAAGATTGCAGACCGGTATAAGAATGAACCGGTGATTCTCGGTTATGAGCTTTTCAATGAACCTATCGCTCCGTATTTTCCGAATATGGAAGAATTGAACGGTAAACTGGAAGATATTTATAAGAAAGGGGTAGCTGCTATCCGCGAGGTGGACAATAACCATATTATTCTGTTGGGTGGCGCTCAGTGGAACGGTAACTTCAAGCCGTTCAAGGATTCTAAGTTTGATGATAAAATAATGTATACTTGCCATCGTTATGGAGGTGATCCTACTAAAGATGATATTCAAACTATAATAGACTTCCGCGACAGTGTGAACTTACCAATGTATATGGGTGAGATAGGACATAACACGGACGAATGGCAAGCTGCTTTTTGCCAGACGATGCGTGAGAATAATATCGGTTATACCTTCTGGCCGTATAAGAAGATGGATGGTTCCAGCTTTGTAGGTATTACTCCGCCGGAAAATTGGGCGAATATCCTTTATTTCTCCGAATCTCCACGCACATCTTATAAAGAAATCCGGGATGCCCGTCCCGACCAGATGATGGTACGCAAGGCAATGATGGATTTCATTGAGGCTTGCAAACTGAAGAACTGTGTGGTGCAGGAAGGGTATATTCAGTCGTTAGGTATGAAATAATCACTAATAAACTAATTATTTATCCATATGAAAAAAGTATTATTCGGTTTGGCATTCACTGTTGCTCTTCCACTCTTGGTGCAGCAGAAACCCGTATATCTGGATGCTACCAAACCTATCGAAGAAAGAGTAGAAGATGCGTTGCAAAGGCTGACTTTGGAAGAAAAGGTAGCTATGGTACATGCACAAAGTAAATTCAGTAGTGCAGGAGTGCCCCGCTTGGGTATTCCGGAAAATTGGATGACAGATGGTCCTCATGGTATCCGTCCCGAAGTACTTTGGGATGAGTGGGATCAGGCAGGGTGGACCAATGACTCTTGTGTAGCTTATCCGGCATTGACTTGTCTGGCTGCTACATGGAATCCCGATATGTCCCTGCTTTACGGAAAAAGTATCGGTGAAGAGGCGCGTTATCGCAACAAGAATGTTCTTTTGGGACCTGGTGTCAACATTTACCGTACTCCGCTGAATGGACGTAACTTTGAGTATATGGGTGAAGATCCCTATCTGGCTTCTCGTATGGTGGTTCCTTACGTGCAAGGCGTACAGCAAAATGGTGTAGCTGCCTGTGTAAAGCATTATGCGCTGAATAACCAGGAAATCAACCGTCATACCACCAATGTTATAGTGGACGACCGTGCTCTTTATGAAATCTATCTGCCGGCTTTTAAAGCTGCTGTTCAGGAAGGTAAAACTTGGGCCATAATGGGGGCTTATAATCTCTATAAAGGACAGCATGCTTGCCATAATCAGTATTTGTTGAATGATATTTTGAAAGGTGAGTGGGGATTTGATGGTGTTGTGGTTTCCGACTGGGGTGGTGTGCATGATACGAATCAGGCCATTAAGAATGGTCTCGATATGGAATTCGGTAGTTGGACGGATGGTCTTGCAAATGGCAGCAGTAATGCTTATGATAATTATTATCTGGCTATGCCTTATCTGGAGCGCATTAAATCCGGGAAAGTGGGTACGAATGAATTGGATGATAAGGTGCGCCGCATTTTGCGCCTGAGTTTCCGTACAACAATGGATATGAACCGTCCTCTGGGTTCCATGCTTTCTCCAGAACATTATGAGGCTGCCCGCCGTATTGGTGAGGAGGGGATTGTGTTGTTACAAAATAAGGGTGCTTTGTTGCCTATTGACTTGAATAAAGCAAAGAAAATTGCCGTTATCGGCGAGAATGCTGTGAAGATGATGACTGTAGGCGGTGGTAGTTCTTCTTTGAAAGTTCAGCGTGAGTTGTCTCCATTAGATGGTATTAAGAAGCGTGTAGGGGATAAAGTAGAAGTCGTTTATGCTCGTGGTTACGTAGGTGATGCCCGTGGTGAATATAATGGTGTGGTAACAGGTCAGAATTTGAAAGACGACCGTACACCGGAGGAATTGATTGCCGAAGCTGTAAAGGTTGCAGAAGATGCTGATTATGTAATTTTCATCGGTGGACTGAATAAGAGTAATAATCAGGATTGTGAGGATACTGACCGTGTCGGTCTGGATTTACCCTATGGACAGGATCATGTTATTTCGGCTTTGGCAAATGCTAATAAGAATCTTGTAGTTATTAATATCTCCGGTAATGCCGTAGCTATGCCTTGGGTTGCGGAAGTTCCTTCTGTGTTGCAGGCCTGGTTTTTGGGTTCGGAAGCAGGGAGTTCCATTGCAGCTATATTGATGGGTGATGTCAATCCTTCCGGTAGACTACCTTTCACTTTCCCTGCACGTTTGGAAGATGTTCCGGCTCATAGTGTAGGTGAGTATTTCGCTGACCGTAGTAAGAAAGTAGTGGATATGAAGTATAATGAAGGCATCTTTGTAGGTTATCGTTGGACGGACAAACAGAAGAAGGTGAAACCATTGTTCCCTTTCGGGCATGGATTGTCTTATACGACATTTGTTTATAGCAGGCCTATTGCTGACAAGAAGATAATATCTGTTAATGATGAGATCAACTTTACTGTAACTGTGAAGAATACAGGTGAACGTGAAGGTCACGAAGTCGTACAGTTATATATCAGCGATAAGAAATCTTCTTTGCCTCGTCCGGTAAAGGAACTGAAAGGTTTCAAAAAAGTGAAACTGGCTCCGGGCGAAGAGAAAGATGTCACATTTACTATAGATAAAGAAGCTTTGAGTTACTTTGATGATATTCAGCATACCTGGGTAGCTGAACCGGGTAAGTTTGAGGCGATTATTGCTGCTTCGGCAGCGGATATAAAAGGTGTAGTACCTTTTGAATTAAAATAGACGTGCTGAAAGAAGATTCTTCTTTTCATTAGTTATTATCAAGGATAGAGTAGAACGATAGGGCGAGACCATGAGGTTAACGCCCTATTTTATTTTTATAATGGAGGTGAGAATATAAAGTGTATAATGTCGTAATTAATACAAAATTATTTCTTATAAAAAATTGTATTGATATCTTGTAATAGCCTTTAGAAAAGTGTGTAGGGCATGCTTGATCTGTAAACTTGTATATTAGCGATTGTATAACTTGTATATAATGATAATCTATTGTCTTTTCATATATTAAATAATTTGAATTTGTTTCTCTCATAAGTTTCGGATATTGAAACAATTATATTTTTAATATTCATATATTGAAACTGATGTTCTTAAAAAACTCCTTTTTCTTGTTTCAGCAACTTATCTACTAAACAATCACTTAAATAGTAGTCTTCCTACTTTTTTAGTGCCTATAACAGAAATAGATACAATTTACTGTCTCCCTTATTACTCCGATATTTGCATACTGAGATTTTAGGCTATTTTCGGTTCGTTTCGGGCTGTGACACGGATTTGGCCGATAGAATGATTTTAAAATAAAAATGAGAATTAGATGAAGAAAATACTAGTATGCATATTATTCATATTGGGATTATTTCCAGCCGAGAGTAAGGCTCAGAAGATTGCTTTTTACAGCAATCTTCTTTACGATGCCACTACTACCATGAATCTTGGTTTGGAAGTGGCTTTGGTACGTAGGTGGACATTGGATATTCCGGTGAATTATAATCCATGGAAGTTTGATGAAACTCGCTTGAAGCACTGGGGCATACAACCGGAGCTTCGTTACTGGTTCTGCGAAAGTTTCAACCGCACGTTCATTGGGTTGCATGCTCACTATGCCGACTTCAATGTAGGTGGGTTGCCCGACTGGCCGCTTATCAGCGAAAATATGCAGAATATGCGCTATCAGGGACATCTGTATGGAGGCGGTATTTCGATAGGACACTCATGGATATTGAAGAAGCGCTGGAGCATTGAGGCTTCCCTTGGGTTGGGGTATGCACGCATCATATATGAAAAGTATCCCTGTGCAACGTGTGGCACTAAACAGAAAGATACCAGTAAGAACTATGTGGGACCTACAAAAGCGAGTGTATCACTTATTTACGTAATTAAATAGAAATGAGAATGATGAAAAGAAATATGTCATTTATCGTGTTGGTGCTGGTTGTCTTGTGCCTGAATACGAACAGAGCCATAGCCCAGGATCGTTCTTATGAAGGAACCATCACCATAGTACCTGTGCGGTTGGAGCAACTGGGAGAAACTGTTCATATAGATTTTGATATTCTGATGAAAGATGTGAAGGTGAAATCGGCGCATGGAGTGGACCTTATTCCGCAGTTAGTTTCTCCTACTACTACTTACGAGCTTCCACGGGTTTCCATCAAAGGGAAAAACGAGTATCTGGTTCATGAACGCAGACTGGCAGTGATGAGTGCTAAAGCGAAGAGAAACTATAAGGCACCTTATCTGATAGAGAAAAATCAGAAGAAGAAAAGTGGCGTTATTTGCTACAGATATACATTGCCTTACGAGCCTTGGATGGCGGATGCCGGGCTGAATGTGCAGCGCGACGAGTGTGGTTGTGGCGAAAGTGCGCTGATGAACGTGGAGCATACCTTTGATAAGGTTACGCTCGAACGTATGCTGGTGCCGTATGTGGTGACTCCTCATCTTTCGTATGTGGAGCCTAAAGTAGAGGAAATAAAGAGTCGTGATATACAGGCGGAATGTTTTCTGGACTTTGAGGTGAACAAGGTGGATATTCGCCCTGAATACATGAGCAATCCCCAGGAATTAGCAAAAATCCGTGCGATGATTGATGACCTGAAGTCTGATGCCAATGTGAACGTGAAGCGTCTGGATATCATAGGTTATGCTTCCCCTGAAGGAACGCTGGCTGCAAACAAACGTTTATCCGAAGGGCGTGCTATGGCATTGCGCAACTATCTGGCTGCCCGGTATGATTTCCCGCGTAATCAATACTATATCATATTCGGTGGTGAAAACTGGGATGGATTGGTGGAGGCGTTGGATACGTTTGAGATGGATTATAAAGAAGAGGTTTTGGATATCATCACGAATGTTCCTATTGAGAAAGGAAGGGAAACGAAGTTGATGCAGCTTCGTGGTGGTGTGCCCTATCGGCTTATGTTGAAGGAATTATTTCCAAGTCTGCGCGTAGCTATCTGTAAGGTGAGCTATGATGTCAGAAACTTCAATTTGGAAGAGGCGAAGGAAGTGATAAAGAAACGTCCGCAAAATCTGAGTTTGAACGAGATGTTTATGGTGGCTAATACCTATCCGAAAGGTTCACAGGAGTTTATCGATGTTTTTGAGACAGCAGTCCGCCTTTATCCGGAAAGTGAAATAGCTAATATGAATGCGGCTACCGCAGCTCTTTCACGCAATGACCTGATTTCTGCGGAACGCTATTTGGAAAGGGTGAAGTCGGATGACTGCCTACCTGAATATAACAATGCAATGGGAGTATTATCATTAATGAAAGGAGATTATGAATCGTCGGAGAAGTATTTGAAGGCTGCAGTGCAGTCAGGGCTGGGTGCAGCCAAGGAAAATCTGGAAGAATTAGCTAAAAAGAAGGTTAATGCTGCCGAAATTGAGAAGAAGAATAAATAAAATCAGTAATAAATAAAGCAGCACTAACTGAGCTGTAACAAAGAGAATAAATATATCTATTAATTTCTAATAAAATGTTTGTATTATGCTAAAGATTAAATCAATTTTAGTGTCGTTGCTGGCTATTGCGGCATTGGCAAGTTGTTCAACGGATGAGGCCGATTCTATTGTACAGAATCCCGATTTGGATGTGGCCTACATGTCGTTACGGATCACCTTACCTACCCAAAAGCCGGGTACTCGTGCTGTTGCCGGGAGTTCTGAAGAGAAAGGCCCTGTTGGGGAAGAGGGTACGGTTAACTCTCTTTATATTATTACATTCGACAGCCAAAAGAGACTGGTACACCATGCCAAAAAGAATCCTGTTACCATTCTGGGCTCAGGAGATTTATCATTACAGGCTAGTGGTAACCAAGGTACGACAGATGCAATTATGGTAAGTGCCAGTACTGAGTATCTGCTCGTTATTGTTAATCCGGGTACGGCAATGAAAGCACGATTGGGTAATTTGGCTGCCGGTGCTTCGTACGATGATATCAATGTAGCCATTAATCTAACTCTTGCAAGTGGTAGCAAACCCGAAACACTTGTAGGCGAAATCGCCGATCCTGCGGTCGCAGGTGCTGGTTTCACAATGATTAATGCCGGTTCCTACGATAAAAGTGGTGATAAGTGGAACGAGGGATGTCTGCTCTACGTAAAAGATAATGTTATTTCTGTTGATGGCGCTGCTATTAAAGATGAAACTGCCGCCAAAGAGGAAGCTGAAAAAACAGCAAACAGAGCATCGCTTCAGATTGAACGCTTGGCTGCAAAAGTAGAAGTAGCTGTTAAGAGTGGCGGCCCGGAAGTATTGCCTGCTGGTGCAACATTTGAATTTACCGGTTGGACACTCGACTATTACAACAGTACTTTCTATCCGTTTGCAGAGAAGTCTACGACTAAGGCAACCCACGCTACAGTTTTTTATGAAAATAACTTCTACACTACGGACCCGAATTTCAAGTCTCCCGATCATAGAGTTGGGATTACTAAAAATGCACTTGTTAATCGTGAACCCATTGTTACTTGGAAACTTGCAAGCACCACTCCGGCTCCGACTGCTGAATATTGTATTGAGAACACAATGGCTGATGCTGACCAGAAGTTTGGTGCAGCTACGCGTGTAGTGATTAAAGCAAAATATGCTCCAAAGGACTATACACTTGGAAACGACTGGTTCTCGTTCGCCGGTGTAAATTATAAGCAACTTTCAGATCTTCAGACAGCTTATAGCAATGCTAAATCCGCGATTGACGCTAAGGCTGCAGAACTGAAATTAGCAGGAGAATCCGAGTCTGAGGCAGCAGCTAACGCGAAGCTTTTCTACCCTGAAGAAGCATTGTTTATGACAGCTTGTGAGAATTTCTTAGATGCAGTAGAAGCTGCTTTGTCTACTACAATCGCTGATTTTGCAAGCCTTGCCCAGGATACCCATCTTGATAACATCTCAGATGGTGGTGAAATCGTGAAAATAGAAAAGTGCATCAAGTGGTATCCGAAGAGCGTGAACTATTACTATTACGAAATCCGCCATGACAATACCGACGACGAATACATGTACTTCGGTAAATATGGTGTGGTGCGTAATAACTGGTATAACCTCACTTTGAACAAAGTTAATGGTTCCGGTACGCCGTGGTACCCCAACGAAGGACCAGAAGATCCCGATCCGGAAGATCCAATTGATGAAAAGCCTGGATTCCTTGCTTTCGACATTGAAGTTGCTCCGTGGGTATACTGGGAAACCGGTTTCGAAATCTAATATAGTGTAAGTTCGTCATAAGCAAAAGTATCCTCCTACTGAGAGGAGGGTATTTTTGCTTATATCGAACTCATATTATTATCTCCCTATATTAAGAAAATTATCTCGTGCGGAACTGACCGCCAGAAAACCTAAAAACGAGCCGGTGACAGGCTTTCCAAAAACAGCACTGCCCCTTTGCGCACTCAGAATAGTATGAATATAGAGAAGCGCCCCTAAAAGTGAAAGTAACCGGAGGTCACTAAACATGTCCTCTGACAATATAAACGGCAGTTAAAACAATGCTGCCCCCTAAAAAGAAAAAAGATATGTTCGGAAAAACTAAGTTGTTCCTTGTCGTCGCCTCGATGCTGTGTATAGCCTCGTGTGATACTATACGCGAAGACTTGCCCCGGTGTGAACTTTGGCTGGAATTTACATTCGACTATAATATGGAATATGCGGACGCATTCAACCCGCAGGTCAAATCGGTGGATGTATTCGTGTTCGGCAGCGATGACAAACTACTCTTTTCCAAAAGAGCCGAGGCTACCGCACTGATTGGCGGCAATCGGATGTCGCTGACCAATGAACTCGATTTCGGAAACTACAAGGTGCTGACCGTTGGCAGTTTGTCTGACAACTTTCAGGCTTTGGACAATGCAGGCCGTGAACTGGTTCCGGGAACAACAACCCTTCAGCAGCTCACTGTAGCCTTGAAGCGTGCATCGGATGTTGTAGACTTTGAGTTTCAACATCTCTACTTCAGCGAAGTGGTGAAGGTGGACCATTTGCCCTCCAATACCGACCACAAGGTTTACCCGGTAAACCTGATACGCAATACTAATCGGTTTAATATCGCCTTGATGAAGTATGGAGAAGGCCAAAAGAACGGAACACAATATACTTTTGAAATTCAGGCACCGGAAAGTGCAACCTATTCTTGGGAGAACGAACCTACACACCAAGGACCGGTTCATTACGTGCCTCATTATACAGGTCAGGGAGAAACTTCCGACGTGTTTGTATCCGCACGTCTCAACACCATGCGCCTGTTCAACAGGGATGGATGGGATTACCAGTTCATTATAAAAAATGCGGATACCGGAGCCAAAATATGGAGCTACGACCTGATGAAGTTGCTGAGTATTGCCCGACCGACTTCCCGTCATGACGGAACAGAACTTCCTTTCCAAGAATACCTTGACCGCCAGAGCGAATGGAACCTGATATTCACTGTCACCGAGAAGCCCGGAGGAGGAGAATTTATCCAGATCGGACTTGTGGTAGGCACTTGGATTTACTGGCTTCATGGAATTGAAATTTAAGAATGATAAAAAGACTATTATATATCATATATCTGGCATTCACAGCCCTTTTGTTCTCGTGCAGCAGTGATGTTGCCGACGAGCTACCCCTGCTTACCCGGGCGCAGCTTAGCATCAGTTTGGTGGACGATGGGGATGCAGACCGGCAGGAGGAGATAAAAACCATCCGGTTCGTCGTATTCAGTAACGCGTCCGGTGATGTGAAACTGAATGTGAATGAACTCATCCGGTTGGATACTCCGGGCACGGCCACTGACATTACCGCACAGGTTCTCAAGGTGACTCCCGATGATGATATGATAGTTATGGTTGTTGCCAACGAACCGCAGGGACTTACATATGCTCTCAACAGCGTCGCCAGTCCGTCGCAATTGCGAGAGATAAACTATAACATTGCTACCATACTGGACGGTGATGGCGAGATTGTTTCTACGACTGGGATGCCCATGACAGGCGTGATGCGGGGTATATCTGTAGTGCCCGATCAAACCAAGGCCGTAAAAATGGTTATTGAACGTGCCGTTGCCCGGGTAGATATATTTCTCGAAGCCATAGATGGTGGAGCGATGACCGGATATACTGCCGGCAGCACCAGTGTCACTTTGCACAATTTCACCCGTGACAGCTATTTTGTGATGGGAAACGAGGCGAATGGTACACGCGATAATGCTAATCCTTCGAAAAATTTCGGGAAAGTGAAGGGCAACGTACCGGACGGTGACTTATTAACGGAAACCTGGACGGCGGCAACCTCGGAAATGTGGGCATATTCGTCTGCTACCGGAGCTAAGAACCGGAAACTGCTTAGTTCGTTCTATGTTGCCGAGCGCATGTTCAGACCGGACTATTCCGACCGGTTGGCTGTCAGCATGACCAACGTCCTGAAGGGACCTCCGGATGTCACCGGAGTAACTGGGATAGTGATAGAGACAATAACAAAGGTTGATGATAAAGGGACCCCAGTAGCACAACCTTTTACGGAAATACGGAGGAATAATGTGTATCAGATAACGGCCCGGGTAGGGAAAATCGGTATTCAGATATTGACGATAACGGTGGAAGACTGGGGTGAAGTAAAAAACATCGATTTGAATATGGATTTATAATACATTTCACTGGATGTTTTGTTTATGTCGGAAAAGAAATTACGATGATAAAGTTTAGAAATATTATCAAGATGACTGTAATGGCGGCTATCCTTCCGTTCATTCTCTTTTCGTGTATCGGCGAAGAGATGATGCCGTGTGGGAAGTTGATTGTCGTGCAACGTATCGGAGAAGGTGGAAACGCCGGAACCCGTAGTACGGTTATCTCTTCGAATACTGATCTGAAAGGGGAGACTTTCGGCTTTTTTGCTTCCCTGACGCCTGCCTCATCTGCTCCGGAACAATACTTCAATGCAAGCGCCGGAGTGAACCCCGACCTCACGGCAACCATATCGCCTGAGCAATATTGGCCGGCGTTGCTGGGTGCCAGCATGAAGTTCTTTTCGTGGTATCCATACAGTGGTACTGATGCACCCACTGCGAACTTTTCCGATCCTAAGCAGATGGTACTGAGTTATACGGCACATACCGATGCCGCCCGTCACGTTGATGTACTGGCAGCCCTGTCGGAGCCTGCATGGGGTACAGGTGTAAGCATACATTTCTACCACACGTTGACCAAGGTTACCTTCACGTTTAAAAAGGTAGATCCGGTGCCCGATATGGTAACCATCAAAAAGATAGAGTTCCAAAATGTAGGGAAAAGTGGGAAGCTTACTATTCCCAATATACCGGCTGTCACTACCGAACATAACAAGCCTGTTTTCGTGTGGAGCGACGTCACGACGGGCAACGTTGCTTCTACTCTCGCCGACAATAATATGGTGACTGAAGAGGCCGCTCTGCTTGGTGGTGCGTTTCTCATGTTGCCCACTGATGCCAAAGACTTCCTCGCGACTGCCAAGATCGTTATTACTACCAATTTTGGCGAACGGGAATTCCTGCTTAAGGATATTATTTATGCCAATCCACACTCTTGGGAATCAGGGGAATATATTAACTATAACCTCACAATATCGAACGAGAACTATCAGCTATCAGCCACTCCGCTTGAGTGGGACGAGAGTCCGGTGAATGTGATTTTTGACAAGCAGTATTATCTTAAATTGTCGCAGACCAAGGTGCAGACAGCCGGTGATGCTGCCACTGTCAACATAGAAGTGAAAACGAACTATGATGCGGAACCGTCTATAGGCTATGGTCCGGGTGCGACATTAGAACTGAATGGTATGGAAGATTGGGCAACGGTCAGTATGACACAGATATCCTTTTTGGAAGGTGTGTATACCTATAATGTCAATGTCTCAATACCCGAATTTAATTCCGGCACCGGAGAAGAACGGTGGACGAGATTTTATATTAATGCAGGCAATCTGCATCACTTGGTGGCTTTACAGCAATGGAAAGAAGACGGAGCGTGGATGAACTATGATGTACAACTGGATAACAGTGATGGAGGAACCGGGATCATGCAACGTCGCAAGATTGTTTTTACCTCGGGCAATCCGGGTTGGTGGGAGTGGAAAATAACCCAAGTGGATGATACTGATAATATTCTGCTCAATACTGAAACTATAATAGAGTCAGTAGGTAAGAGTGGAGGTGCGGTTTATTTCTACTTCAAGGCGAACGCTGTGCCCGGTAAGAAGGCCACGCTTACACTGAGCAATACAAACGGAGACAATCCGGATATACTGGTAGAATTGACTGTACCGAGTATATGATATCTATAAGAAAGGAAATAAAAATATGCAATATAAGACCTCAATATTTAGAAAGAACTTTCTTTTGGCCGCCCTGTTGGTATTAGTGTGGCTTACTGGTTGTGTGCAAGAGGAGTTTGAGTCAAAACCTCCTCAAACAGGAAATGGTGTCCAGTTCACTCTGACGGTTCCCGACATTGAAATGCCATCTGTATCTTCACGTACAATGACCGGAACGGGAGCAGCCAAGAAAGAAGATGAAATAAAGACCGTGGATATACTTGTTTTTGATACGTCAAAAACACCTGCGGTATTTTTGGAATGGGTTAGTGGCACGGGAGTTACACAGGATTTGGCTAATAATAACTCTACGGTGAATTTCTCTGCCGTACTTTCTCCCACTACCGCATCAACCTGTATCGTGGTTGTGGCGAATAGGGAACTTGACGGTATTGCATCGGAATTCAGGAAAGGAGAAACCACTAAAGTTGAGGCGATGGAAGATCTGCTTCACACACACATCGGCAAATGGACGGCAGACGGTTCCTCGGCTGATGGTTACACACGGATTCCTATGTACGGCGAGAAGGAAATAGCGAAAATTGCTCCTTCGATGAATCCGATAACCGGCATCAATATGAAGCGTATGTTGGCGCGTATCGACATCCGTAATTCCGCATCTAACTTTATGGTGGAGGAGGTTTATCTGGCCAATTACAATACCACAGGATACATTGCTCCGGCATGGGATGCGGACGGAAAGGTTGGTGACCCGGCTTCGGATGTTCTGAACCTTCCGGCCGACGGTGGCAAAAAGACGGATGAAGGGAATGCAATCCTTTATTCCGTGGGTGGAAACACATCCTATAACGGAGAGATTTATACATTCGAGGCACCTGCTGCAGTGGATGCCGGTGGTGTGGGACAAGATGGAGCTTTGAGCCGTAAGGAAGCTGTTTGCCTGATTGTGAAGGGAAAGATCGGTAGCGGTAAATCAACTTTCTACCGCGTGGATTTCACAAAAACAGGAGAAACAGGAGAGGAAGTTGAATATCTGTCTTTGAAGCGAAACTATAAATACATCATTACCGTAACGGAAGCTTCGGGCATTGGCTATGAAAGTTTCAGTGAGGCACTGGCATCCTATACAGTCATGTCCAATCTTAAGTTCCGGGTGATACACTATGACCGGGAGAAGGTCAAGGACGTAGTCTACAACGGACAGTATATGCTTGGTGTGGGTGAATCGGAAATCTGTGTGACGCAGCACCAGAACAACGGTTACTCTATCAACGTCTTTACAGACCACCCCAGTGGCTGGAAGGCTACTGTTACGGAAGGGAGCGATTGGCTTGGTTTTTCCGGGGGAACGGCTACAGCGTCAGGTGTTGCGAACGAGGATACACAACTTTTGCTGAGAATTCCTTATTATCATAATGGAATCATCGGA
Organism: Bacteroides intestinalis DSM 17393; assembly: GCF_000172175.1. NCBI lineage: Bacteria > Pseudomonadati > Bacteroidota > Bacteroidia > Bacteroidales > Bacteroidaceae > Bacteroides > Bacteroides intestinalis. Next base: position 563,180 of record NZ_ABJL02000007.1, read on the forward strand.
ACCACCCGCACGGCGACCGTCACTCTGACAGCCGGCCGGTTGACTTACGATATTAAAGTGACGCAGGGAGTGATAGACCCGGGGATTATCAAATTTGTCGATGCATACGGGAATGAACTGGAAAATGGCCTTTTCTTCCCGATCAGAAACCCTGACAGTGATGATCTTCCTATTGAGGCGCAGACGGTATATGTAATGTTTTCTGTGGATAAGATTGACGTTCAGCTTTATGGGAGTGTGGAGCAAGCCAGAATCCAGTATCCTGCCGGTGGTCTGATCCCACAATTGTATAGAGATAGCAGGAGGGCATTCACTGAAAAAGTACAAGCGTTTACCGTACAGCCCAATCCGAGGCGCGCGGGTGATGGAACCAGTGAGAATACAGATGGCTGGTGGTGGCGTTGGGATAACCTTGTTTTCAATCTGTTTGATAAGGACGGCAGCTACCTTAATCAAGTATTCCTTCCCATCAATCAGGGCGAATTGCAGTTCTCATTCCGATATTACTCTACTCTTGGCAATAGCCGCACCTATAAAGTACATTTAGGTGCGGAGCAATATCTGCAACTGTTTGTTAATAATAACTGGGCAATTGAGAATGTCGAGATACTGGATGTTATCGGTGATGACGGTACCGGATTAATCCGGCCCGACGTGGATAATGATATAGTAGTGGGCAGAACAAATGCAGAACCGAAGATGTATCTGGAATCAATTGTAGATCCTGATAATAATGGCAATGGAAATGATGTTGTGAACCGTGGATATGACTTTAGATTAAAACTCAATCCCGGAAAGTGGAAAGAGGGGAAAAACGGAACAATAAGAATTACGTTCAGGAACGTAATGCATACAGTGGCGGATGCGCATTTTCCTTTCTATAGCACGATTGATCTTCAGATGGTGTCCGAGAAGAAGTCCTATACGGCTGCCGGCGATCCTCTTTTCTATCTTTATCCGATCCGGCACGACAATCGACTTCTTGTTACGGGTGATCAGTATGAGGGACGTAAGGCAAGTGTTGCCGATGCACAAACTATATGTGAAAACATAGGTGATGGCTGGCGTCTGCCCACTGCAAGTGAGCTGCTACTATCATTTGCCTATCTGGATGCTGTGGGTGGTGATGCAACAGGAAGCAATGCTGGGTATCAGCAGGATATACAGGGATGGTATCGAAACTGGAGTGGCAACTACTGGTCCTCGTCCTATTATTCGGAAGGAAATCCTGGTGCATATTTTGAACTGGGCTTTACGGTAGGGTATCCGCAATCCGGATCTACCACCAATTATTTTCGCTGTGTGAGAGATAACGGCAATAGCGGGACAACAAAGTACCCTTATATCTCAGTGGGTACTTCAGGGGTCACTGTTGTTTCCCAAGATGCGAATGGAGGAGTGGACCCTTCGGCGTTGCTTGCTTCAGGGGTAACTCCGGATAAGACTGAAGCGATGAACAAGGTTGCTCCGATGTTTCAGATAGAGAATACCAGTGTTTACGGTAAGACCTGGCCGGAGGCAAAAGCTGCATGCGAGGCTAAGGGGAATGGCTGGCGTCTGCCCACCCAGCGTGAGTTGTATTTGGTTCACAGTTTGGGAGGATCGCTCCTTAGTCCCGATAATCAAGGTTTCGGTAGTAAGATAAATTGGGGAACCGATTATCAGAAAATGGCTGCTGTGCATTGGGCGTTGACCGAACGGGAAGGTAACTATTGGTTAGTTGGATATAACTGGACTGAGGCCCGTCAGCGTAATGAGTTTAGTGCATGGACAGAGGGGGGATCGACGAACTGGGCTTGGCACCGTTGCGTGAGGACAGTAACGTCAATACCATAAGACTAACTAAATGAGCTGTATCAGAAATAACTTAAATAAGTATTCTGATACAGCTCATTTTCATGCTACTTCGACGCTGCTTCTTTTTATAGCGTCTCAATAAAACTCTTCTGCTTCTCTAGAAAAGCAATTCTCTGCGCCTCTCCACTTCCCGAAATCAATGTAGAATGTCTTTTCAAAGACTGAATCCAGTTCTTCTGCATCTGGCAAATCTGCGGACTTTGCGAGTCCATAGAGTTGATAGAATACACCCTGAAAAGACTGATTTGGAAATCCTTGTTACTCACATATGTATAGGTTGCTTCAAAATCAATGTTCGACAGGTAGATGAATAACTCGTGTCCCTCACTATATTCCCCCTTCACCGATAAGTGTTCCAAGTCGATGAGCAATTGTTGCAACTCATTCTTCATATACATCACGTCCGAAGTGGATATCAAGTTCAGCCCTGCAAAATACTTTATTTCCTTCACAAAAGATTGGAAGATGTCGCTATCCCATATGAAGAAAGTCTTTCTGGGTCTCTTCAGTCCCTCGCTTAACTTCTTGTGAGCGGTAATTATTTTCTCAGGTACATGCATATCACTTAGAGAATTCGGAGTCTTCACTTTCCCATTCTGATAAATCCACCGGCACAGACGGAATTTGGACAGATACTCATAAGACGAGTAGAGAGTGAAAGGAATAGTATTCGTCGCAGAATATATTTCGGCGTTGCCATCCTCTTTCATTGAACTGAAAATCCGCAGATAGCGCTCAACGATTTCATGGTAACTTTCATATAGGTTGGGCGAGTGCAGTAAGTTCAGGTCGAAAGTGACTCGGTTCGATAGATGATTTCCGATAATCTGGTCGATGGAGATGCCCAGGTTATGAGAAATTACGGCTATTTCATCAAAGGTAAATGCGACTTCTCCTCGCAATCTGCGGTATACGGCTTCTTTCCCCATATATAACGTATCTGTCAGATAATTGGCTAAGTTCTGCCCTTGGGGAATCCTCTCCTTCATTTCATTAATCAACTCTTTTACAATGTAATTCTTTGCCATAGCCTCTTCTTTTTTGTTAATAATCAAATGTCATAGGTCGAATTTGTGACATATACAAATATAGAGCTTGTTAATGGAACTTTTGTGATTGAAATCATGTGAAGAAAACGCGGGTATTTTCTATTTGAAAAGAATAGGATAGTGAATGGTTGAATGATGAAAAAAAACAGATAGGAGTTCTATCTGTTTTCGATATTAGAGAATAATTGCGTGAACAATTGCATTATACGGAAAGAGTGGTTACAATGTGTCGATAATTTCTCGCTGTTGTTTAAAGAATTGAATACGTTGCATCTCACCGCTTTCCGATATTAGAGTGGAGAACTTCTTTAATGACTGAATCCACTCCTTCAGGCCGCGGAACATTTCGCTATCCTGTGTAGTGATGGAATTGATGGAATATATTCGGATCAGGCTGAGCTGTATTGTGTCCGTCTCCAGATAACTGTAAGTAGCCTCGAAGTTGATATTTGAAATATAAATTTTGACGTCGTTGCCCGTCTTGCTTTTTCCACGGGCGGCCAGTTCTTCCAGGTCGTTCACCACCAAGAGCAGTTCCTCCTTAAGGAGGTTCTTGTCTTCATCGGATATGAGGTGTACGTCGCAGAAGTACTGGATGTCATTGACCAGATGGCTGAAAATCATATTATCCCAGATGTAATCTACGGAACGGATATGAGCTACTGCATGGGCATACTCCTTTTGCTTATCCACTATTTGCTGCGGGATTTCCATTTCTTCAAAGTGCCTGCACTTAATGTTTTGATTCTGATACATCCATTTGAATAGCCGGAATTTGGAGAGCATATTATAGTTCAATGAGAGGGTGAGCGGAATGATGTTGGATGAAGTCCCGATCTCCGAGTTCTCTTCTTCTTTCACTTTCCGGAACAGCTTCACCTGCTTTTCCAGGATGGAGTAGTAAGTTTCGAGCGGCTGGCTGCTATCCACTATATTCATGTCGAATACGGCATTGTTCTGGAAGCTCACGCCTATCATCTTATCCAGCGATATGCCCAGTTTCCGGGATATAATGGCTGCTTCGGTCAGCGTGAAAGGTACCTCACCGCGGAGTCGGCGGTAGATAGCTTCTTTACCTATATAAAGAATATCCATTAAAGTATTGGCAAGATTTTCTTTGGATGGGAGTTTCTCTCTGACGGCATTAACTAATCCTGTGTTTAACTCGTTTGTTATCATAATCTTCTTTCTGAGTTAGAGGTTTGTCTATTTAACACTTTTGGAGGGCTACTTGTTTCGAAAATCGTAACATTTATTTTTAGAAGTATCCCATTTCCGAAAAAGGTGCTGCGATTGATTAGAATCGTCATATATAGAAAGTCTGAGTGCTTGATCTTTCTTTTTCTTGTCACAAAAGTATATGGATTGCGGTGTAATTTTGTAGTGCAGTTTAGGAGACTGTAATGATTAACTAAAATGGAATAGGATAGATGACGAAAGATAGAAAAAAAATAGCGGTTGAGTGGCATCATAAGAATCAGGAAAGGAATGAATATCCAATGATTTTTGGAAAGAAAGTTCCTGTTATCAAAGATGTATATGATCCATTGACGGGCTTGCGTGATGGAACTATTACCCCGAATGCGCCGGTCGTAATTACAGGTGAGAATCTGTGTCTATCTTCGCTTGGAACAATTTACTTGGGGCTTTCTCCCGTCTCCGATAAGGGCACATTGATACATGTGAAAAGAGTGTTTAAGTATACTGACACAGAGGTGTTGGTGATCCTGCCTGTTTTGGAGCCGGGAGAATATTCTCCGATAATGATGATTCACGCAGGTGGGAAGATTGACTTTACTTATACCTTGCCAATAAGGTTGAAAGTGCTTGAAGAGAGATATGCAAGTTTGTTTGCCAGAAGGAGTTGCAGTGATTTGATATAAGCTCTCTATTTTGATTTAAGTTCTCTATGAAATGAGCGAAGGGTATGCCGGAGATGTGCTTTTCTCCTTAGGCATACCCTTATTATTTTATTCTGAACTATGTGGTTTGAGAATCTATTCTTTGAGGATAGATTTTGCTATACCCATTTCCAAACCTCTTAATTCTGCTAATCCGCGCAGGCGACCGATGCAGGAGTATCCCGGATTGGTTTTCTTCTTCAGGTCGTCTACCATCTGGTGGCCGTGGTCGGGACGCATAGGAATGGATACTTGTCTTTTTTGCTGTAATTCGAGGAAAGCTTTCATAACGTGGTACATGTCTACATCACCTTCCAGATGGTTGGCTTCGTAGAAATTACCTTCTGCATCGCGCTGTGTGCTGCGGAAGTGTACGAAGTTAATGCGGTCACCGAACTGTTTCATCATACCTTCCAGATCGTTGGAACTGCTGACTCCGAGAGAACCGGTACAGAGACAAAGACCATTGCTCTTATTAGGAACAGCGTCAATCAATGCCTGGAAATCGGCAGCACTGCTCATGATACGCGGCAATCCAAGGATAGAACAAGGAGGATCGTCCGGATGGATAACCAACTCTACACCGGCTTCATCGGCAACAGGAGTGATTTCTTGCAGAAAATAAATCAGGTTGGCACGCAACTTTTCCGGAGTGATGTCTTTATAGCGATCAAGCTCTTGCTGGAATTGTTCCAGTGTGAAGCTCTCTTCCGAACCGGGCAGTCCGGCAATCATGTTGCGAACGAGTAGTTGCTTGTCGGCATCCGTCATTTGTTCGAAGCGGGCTTTTGCCTTTGCTTTTTCTTCGTCGGTGTAGTCATTTTCAGCACCGGGACGCTTTAACAAGAAAAGGTCGAAAGCAATGAAAGCGGCACGTTCGAAGCGCAGGGCGCGGCTACCATCAGGCAGTTCATAAGCGAGATCGGTACGCGTCCAGTCCAGTACGGGCATGAAGTTGTAAGTTACGATGTTCACGCCACACTTGCCGAGGTTGCGCAGGCTTTCTTTATAGTTATCAATGTATTTCTGGAATTCTCCCGTCTGGGTTTTGATATGCTCATGTACAGGTACGCTTTCTACTACAGACCAGCGCAGACCGACAGCTTCGATCATTTCTTTGCGTTTCATGATTTCTTCTACTGTCCATACTTCGCCATTGGGGATGTGGTGCAGGGCGTTCACGATACCGGTTGCACCGGCTTGTTTGATGTCCCACAGGCTGACCGGATCGTTAGGACCGTACCAGCGCCAGGTTTGTTCACATAATATCATAATGAATAGGCTTGATTTATTGATTTGTACTACGTAAGTGTTTCATATTCTATTCACTTTGTAAGTGTTAGATAGAGAAAGCGTCAAAACCACCGTCTACTACAGACAAGGCACCCGTTACGAAGCTGGAAGCATCGCTGATGAGGTAGTGGATGGTTCCGAACAATTCTTCCGGTTCGGCAAAACGTCCGCATGGGGTGTGGGCGATGATGGTCTTTGCACGGTCGGTATAAGACCCGTCCGGGTTAGTCAACAGGGCACGGTTCTGGTTTGTTAGCAGGAAGCCCGGAACAATAGCATTTACACGAAGCTCAGGACTGAATTTAGTGGCCAGTTCCGTAGCCATATAACGGGTATAGTTGGCTATGGCAGCTTTGGCAGAACCATATCCTACCACACGTGTAAGAGGGCGCAGAGCTGATTCAGAGCAGAAGTTTACGATAACTCCTTTTTTATTCTTTGCCATCACGTCTACAAATGCCATTGTAGGCAATACCGTACCGAAAAGGTTCAGGTCTACTACTTTTCTGAAAGCATCTACTTCCAGGTCGAGAATCGTTTTATCCGGGGCGATAGTAGCACCAGGCATATTCCCACCTGCGGCATTCAGTAATATATCGATGGTGCCGAAACGTTTCAGGATCGCTTTTTTGTTTTCTTCTAATATTTCTTTATTCAGAACGTCTGTTACAAGGAACATAGCTTCTGTCTTTTGACTGAGTTCTGCTTCCAGTTCCTTACCAATTTCTTCTACACGGTCAAGGATTACGATTTTGGCACCTTGTTCTGCAAGATAGTTAGCAATACTTTTACCCAGGATACCGCAACCGCCGGTAACGATAATCACTTTGTCTTTAATGTCGAATAAGTTTTTCATGTCTTTTCATTTATAAGTTTATTCTAAATCTCTGTGCTACAAAAATAGTGGAAAAGTAGCTTGTTTACTATAACAAACGTCTCAAAAAGGTGAACTCCTATATCAAAAAGTATTAATTATTGCTTAAAAGCGTCTTTTCTGGCCAATGCTTCCAGGTAATAATAGTCTGCATAGTTGAGAGGAACATCGATTTCATCACCTCCCGGATGGTGTCCGGTGGAGTGTAGCAACAGGAAGCCATAGTTTGTTTCCGGTTCAGCTTGGTAGTGTTTGTTGAGGCTATCTACGATCTTGTCGGCAATGCTTTGATAACGGTTGCTATCTTCTGCTGAAACATAGGTCCGGAGTTCGTACAGGGCTGAAGCCATGATGGCAGCAGCAGAGGCATCGCGGGGGACGTTGGGAATACCAGGCGCTTTCATATCCCAGTAAGGAATAAAGTCTTCCGGCAGGTTCGGTAAGCCAAAAAAGAAGTCTGCAATATGGCGTGCCTGTTGTAGATAGGCTGGATTCTTTGTGAAACGATAGCACATGGTACATCCGTATAATCCCCATGCTTGTCCACGGCTCCAGAAAGAATCATCGGCATAGCCTTGTGCTGTCTGTTTGGCACGCACTTCTCCTGTTTCGGGGTCGTAATCTACTACATGATATGAAGAGTAATCCGGACGGAAATGATTCTTCATGGTAGTATTGGCATGGTTTACAGCAATTTTCCAGTAGATGGAATCGCCGGTTTCTTGGGTAGCCCAGAATAGCATTTCCAGGTTCATCAGGTTGTCGATGATGACGGGATACTTCCATTTATCACGGTTATGATCCCATGAACGAATGCTCTTTACTTTGTCATTGTAGCGGGTAATCAAAGTCTTGGCGCTTTGTAATACTACATCTTTATAAGAACGTTCACCTGTTAGTTGATAAGCTTTGCCAAAGCTATTGTTCATCATGAAACCCAGGTCGTGAGTACCTTTGTGCCACTTAGCCTCTTCTATCATCCAGGTATTGCTGATAGCTTCCTGACGCCAGAAATCATCGTTTGTATAAGCATATACTTGCCATAATGAACCGGTGAAGAAGCCCGAACACCAGTCGTGCGGATGTATCATTCGCAGTGAACCGTCTTTGTTGATACTCCGGGGAATTACGCGGTGTTTGCATTGATTCTCAGCTTCTTTTCTGGCCTTATTTGCACATTTCATGGCAAATTGCAGTTGGCCACAAGCAAAAGCATATGCATTGTCTACATCATCAGGTTTTACCCACAATAGATTGAAACGATCCTTCCAATCAATGGTGCGATGTGCTCTATAAAGTTTCAGATAGTCTGTACGTTCCGGATTTAACAGGAAAACACGGTACAGGTCTTTGCAGAATTCTTGTTGTTTGTAATCCCATTCGCTGATTTGCTGGTAGGGCCAGTCTTTTACATCTTTGCCAACGTATGGGGCTAAGAAGTCCATTGCCTTGTAGAAATTGCGGCCGTCCGTTGATGTGGCGTTATCAATTGAAATACCAATCTTCTGAGCCATAAGAAAAATATCGATGAAATGGGACAGATTGAACTGTGAATAGCCAAATGCAAGGGTACGGCGCAACTCATGTGGTTGCCTGCCATCCGGCTCGATCTGAGTGAAGATACGTCTTTGGGGGATAGCATTGATGACTTCCTGTGCCACTTTCACATTCCCTGCATATAGGGCGAAAGCAATAACTTGTGCATCATGTGCTGTACTGTGGTTATTAGCCTGATTAGCTTCTTCCTGTCCTTGCGGACTATTCAGTATCCATGTCAGCAGTTTGCCAAACCATGCTTTCAGTTGTTTACTGTCTTTGGGTGTGAAAGCCTTCGACTTCTCCAATAGTTGTACGGCATCCAGCATCTCAACGAACGAATAAGTATCGATGACACCATAACAGCGGCCTTTGTTGTTATGATGTCCCGGTATCATCTGGGCATATTCCAAATTCGGGTTCATGCGCGTATCTTTATTAAAGAACCATACACGAATCAGTTCAGTAGCCTTTTGGGCATACTTCTCGTCATTGCTGAAATACCACGCAAGTGCAAGAGTGGTGACGCGCTGGGCAGTTGCTCCAAGACGGTTTCGATCCAGCTTATTCAGTTCCGGGTTCGACTCACCGTCACGGCTGATGTAGGGTAGACCGTCAGGTTTGGAGGGATCGGGCCAATAATAGCGTGCCTGACTCATGTAATCGTGTTTATCTCCGCTGCCGGGCGTCTTCTCTTTCATCACGACGGATAGAGGTTGTACATCCAGCAATTTTTCAGCTTCTGCTACCAACTCTTGATATGTGGTAGAGAAGTAAGGTTGATGTAATGATTGTTTTACTTTTTGCAGATGTGCTCCATCCCAAATAGATTGTGCATGAATATGGCCTACTGCAAGTAATAAACAGGTAATGACTAAGTTAATTCTGACTCTCATGGTGTTTTTGTTTTGAAGTTAATAAAGTTTCCTGAGTTTTATACCGTTCAGAAAGCTTTTTCCATTCCGAACAGAGAAGCGTATTTCAATTTTATTCCGAAAGTTTGTAATATTGTATCTTTTCCGCAGAGCATGAAAATAATCACTTTCGCGACAAGAGGAAAAGCTTTCTTCGATAGTTTGATCATTGATTATTATGTCGAATCTGTTTTCACGGTTTTCCACATCAGAATTACGACCTAATTGGTAGACTGTTGTTGCATTCTCGCGGAATATATCTGTAAAAAGAAATTCTATTTCATAAACTCCGTTGGGAACATCGAAACGGTAGCCTTCAATTCCGTTGCGAAGAGTCTGAAATAGAGGTCCGTCATTGGTATTCTTTATTTGTATCTGGCTACTTTTACTTTCTCCGCCAATATATCCCCAGCCATTTTCAGTATAAGGCTGATCGGGCAGCCAGGTGAGATTACTTTCGTCAGAAGTATAGAAACAATAACTTCCTACATTGATGGCAAGTTCTAAGTCCCGTAGATTTGTTCCATTTAAATTTGCAGGGATAGGGGTAAAGTTTAAGCGGATTCCGTCTTCTACAAAAGAGATATCTTGGACGGCTTTTCTATTTTCTGCTTTAGCAGCGATAAAGTGTTCTTTTTGGCAGAATGGCACCTCAAATGTTACTGCAAAATTCTTGGTTTTCTGTTTGCCCAAAGACTTCCCATCAATAAAAAGCTCTACTTCAGGAAGGTTAGTATATATTTTAACCGGTAATATGACCGGCTCTTTCCCATGCTGTATACCGGAACGATGTGTCCAGTCGCGGCTGGCGATATGTAATACTGGAATGTCTTGACGCCAGGCAGCTTTATAATAATAGTATATATCTTTAGGAGTGCGGTTTGAGTATACCAATCCTTTATTGTTGATCCGTGGCATAGACTCATCACGCAATGCGGAAGAGAAATCGATGAAATTCCAGTGTGTTCCACCACAGATGTAAGATGTTTCCTCCAGTACAGGCAAGTAATGCTCCAGATACTTCTGCTGGTATTCGATACTGAAATCAAATGCATGAGGTTGTAGCGAATGTAAGCGCTTGTCAGATCCTGCACCGTATTCGCTGACAATCATGGGGTGGGAAGGATACTTTTTGTGTTGTTCTTCCAGATACTGTTCGAATCCGGTGAGGTTACCTCCATACCAGCCTTGGTAAAGATTCCAGCCGACAATATCGGTAATACTGCCTAAGCCAACTTCGTTATAGCTATTGCTACCATGGAATGCCATAGTGCTGACGCGGGTTGTATCTTCTTCTTTTAACACTACTTCCAGTCGATTGGCCAGTGCCAGTGTTCGTTCCAGTATGGGCTTTAATTCTTCTTCTTTTTTATAGAGTCGTTGAGTGACGAGTAAGATTTCGTTCATATATCCCCAGGTGATGATTGAGGGATGATTATAATGCTGGCGTATCATCTCCCGCAGATTTCGTTCACAGTTTTCCGTATAACCGGGGGTATCGGGTACAATGTCAATGATGGGTATTTCTTCCCAAGCTAACATGCCGAGTTTATCGCACATTTCCAGTAAAGCGTCATCTTGTGGATAGTGAGAGATACGGATGAAGTTGGCTCCCATTTCCTTCATCAATTTTATGTCGCGACGATGCATTTCATCCGTTAGTGCCACCCCAATAGGTTTCTGGTCCTGGTGACGGCAAATGCCACGTAGCTTATAAGGCTTTCCGTTGAGGGAGAATCCTCTTTCACCATCAAAACTAAACCAGCGGAAGCCGGTATAGTGGTTACTTTGGTCAAGAACCGTTTTAGTCTTTTTATCACGTAGGATACTTTCCACTCTGTAAAGATGAGGTGTTTCCGGAGTCCATAACTGAGGAGATAAGATTGGAGAGGTCTCAGAACGGAAAGAATACTGTTCTCCGGCCTTGATTTGTATGGACTGTTTCAGGCTCTGGGCAATGCTTCCATTAGGGTGATATATGATGTGTTCCAGTTCGAGTAATGCTTTCTGGGTAGCGTCATTCTTTATATCTCCACGGATAAGTATTGTTCCTTTTTCCTCGGATACCTTGGGGGTACTGATGAAAATTCCTTCCGAGCCATAATTCGTCAGATGGAAATGTTGTTTCGAGACAGCTGTGAGCCATACATCCCGATATATGCCGCCAAAGAATGTAAAGTCACCTGAAATAGGAGGGATATCCTGACGGGAATTATCTACACAAACAGCAAGAGAGTTGGGAGTATTCAATGAGCAAAATGGGGTAATATCGAGTGTGCAGGCGGTATATCCTCCGGTATGTTCACCTACCTTTTTCCCATTGATATAAATGGTGGCTGCTTTGCTGGCAGCATCCAGTTTTAGAAATATCTGTTTTTCTTTCCAACTTTGCGGTATTGATATTTGCCGGCGATACCAGCCTGTTCCCCGATAGTAATCCTTTTCAGTGTAAGCATCCGTATTCCAGGTATGTGGCAGATGGACGGATGTCCAGTTTGCATCATTGAAAGCACTATCTATTGCTGTAGGGCATTCTCCTTGTAAGAATTTCCAGCTGTCATTGATGGTTTTACTTTCTCGTTGTGCCTGTACAGTTGTCAGGAATAATAGAGATAGGGCGGTAGTAGCTATCCTGTGGAAAGCTGTCTGTCTGGATGTGTTTTCTTTCTTTTTCATGGTAAGATAATTAACCTTATTGCTAACTTAGTCTGGATGGGAAAAACTTGTTATTTTAATCTTACTTGATAAAGTGAGGATATTGCTGTAATATAGAGCTTATCCCCGCTTATCAATAAGGATGTCGGGCGTTCGGGCACCTCTATTGTTCCTATAGGTTTGCTTGTAGAATCGAAAATAGAGATATCTCCGTTTGCTACATATACATTGCCGGTTTGGTCTGTTACTACACTACGGTCACCTCCATCTGCAAATACATGACTATGTTGTAAGAAACCTTGGGCATCTGTTTCCGAATGAATAACTCGTTGGTGATACTCATCCAGTGTATAGATTGTTTCTCCCGGAACGGCTTCCACTATAGATGAACAACGGAACAGGTCTTCATAATATGGAATAATAGTTACTCCATCCGGAGCCACAAAGCAGTGAGTTGGTTTTCTACCACCGTAATATTCATTTTGGGTAATAGTCCGGTTGGCTAAATAACATACCTTCTGAGGCTTCTGTACTTGTGACATGTCTACTAAAGGAAGTACCTGAAAGCTATCATCTGCATTTTCAGGGCGGATTGAATAAAGCTTGGGAACATAGGTGAATCCCCATAAGCCACCCGATCCACGCCATCCGAATAATGGCTGGTTGTCATTGCGTGTATCATCGTTTTTATAACCGGGTTGGGATATGTATTTGGTGACAACAATCAGGTTGTCCTGCGTATCACAGGTCAGTGCCACTGCATTCCAAGGGAAATCGGCAATGGAAGTCACTTGCCCACTTTTAATATCCAGTTTGTAGATACGTCGTATGCGATACTCGCAGAAATAGATATTGCCCTGGCTGTCTTTGGTCAATCCGTCAATAAATTCAAAGCCGGTGACTATAATCTCAGCTTTTCCTATTACATTGTTCAATGAGTATTTTCGCTTCTCTTTACCTGTCAGTTGCAATCGTGCCAGTTCCCAACGACGTGCTTCATGCCGGCTATTTACATCATACAGACTGGCATTGGACGTAAACTTCGCGCGGGCATGGGCATAATTATGCAGATTGAGAAATTCAATATCTTTGCAATTCCAGGTGCGTATGGCCGATGGATAAGACTTCAACATACGTGATACACGGTAAGAATAGAAATTAGCGAAAGTCAGGTTCCGGCAATCAATCAAATCCAATGGCTGTGTGTCGACACCTTCAGCTTCTACCTCAAACTGAAAATCATAGATTTTCCAGTTGGCAACGTTGCGAAAGATCGCTTCATTACGTAAGTGATGTTCCAGCGACATTCCATAGATGCGTCCGGGCGTTTCAGTATGGCTCACATAAAGACCTGCCGAGCTATATTCGTTAGCCGTCCATAAATCCCGGAAAGTACCTCCGCCTCCATTAGTTATCCATAAACTCCAATGCTGGTTATCCCAGGCACGGGTTATCAGGTCATGAGTTTCCGGGGTTACAGGCATAGGCTTTTCTAATGGATTGGCTGCACTTTGCCCGTTATAGAAGAAGCGGTTCTTATCATGTCCGCTGAATTTTACATCGTATAAGTACGAACCTTCACCTGCCATCCATTTACAATTTACAGCCCGATAATTATATGCATCAGCGTTGAGGAAGATACCACATACGATATTAGTACCTCCTTTCGGAGTCGTTAACTGTGCCTGAGGTGCGCCAAAGCCACTAAATGCAGGATTACCGCCTAATGTTAGCAGGATGGTGGTTCCGGGGTGTAGCCCGATTATATTTGTATTCGGCTCTAAAACTAATGGATCTTTGACCACATACCAGCCTTGCGGAATATAGATATTCGTATATTTCTTTATGGCTTCCCGGAAGATTTCCGTGTCATCACTAAAACCGTCTCCTTTGGCACCCAAATCCCGGATATTAACCCAATGATTCATTGTGGGAAGCATTGGAGTATCACCGACATCCAGTGGGATGATACTTTCGATAGGTACGATTTCAGCTTCACGTACTATCTGGGGAATATCTTCGAGGCTGTTGGCATTGAAGCCATAAGTGAAACGAGTAATCTGGTAAGCCTTTCCCTTACCGGATACCTGTTCATTTGTAGAACGTTCCAGAGAAAATACCGGAACATTTTTGCACTGTATACCCCGAAGATTGATTTGTGTAGCTGCATTGCCTGCATCCGTCAGAATGAGTCCCGTTCGTTTTACATTTTCAAAGATGCAATCTTCCATAAACAGGCGATCGGGTGCATTTTCTTTAATCTCTACAGCTACGGGTACATTCTTTACTTTCATGCGTACGATAGTCAATCCACCTTCATTAGTCAGGATCGCACTTTTACGCTGTCCTTCAAAATAACTGTTGAGCAACATAATGGGCCATCCCGGGGCTGATTTATCCGTATCAATACCATATTCTCCTCCAAAGACGGATACGTTTTCCAGATGATTACCTGCATCTACAATTCCTGCACGTCCTTTTCCTACGTGAATCGTCACATTGGAGATGGAACAATGCTGGGCAAAATGGGCGCGAATTCCTGAAGCATTCGGATTCCCATCTTCAATACGAATATCTGCATTTAGTAACGAACTATAAAAAGTTCCGGCATTAGCGTCACTCACTGGACGTTCAGAACGGTAGTTCCCGCTGATGAACCAGAAAAGATACTTTCCTTTATTTGTTTCATGCGTCACTTCTTGGAAGCCGGGTGAATTTTTACCAAGGACGAATACCGGACGTTTGGTCCCATATCCAATGAGACGTACCCCTGAAGGTATATATATCGTTTTACTAAGTTTATAAACTCCTTCGGGTACAAAAAGAATACCGCAACCCGATTCTTTATGTTTGGCGGTATTCAGTGCTTCTTGCAGAGCATCAGATACGTCCGTGCTTCCATCTGGTTTGATAGGGAAGTATTCCGGAGTAAAATATACGGCTGCAGAGTCCCCCGGTCGGTCGGTGAAGACCGACCGGGGATTTTGAGCTTGTATTCCTCCTGCGAGGATCACAATTAAAAAGAAAATATGGATTCTGATACGATTCATGTGCATGAGATTACAACGGGTAACGTTTGATGCTAACCGTCATTTTACCACTATCATCAATTTTGTTCACATATACATAAGCGGCATACTTGCCATTTGCTGTTTGCATAAATGCACCGTCATCCTTACTGAATGTCAACGCATAATCAACTGCCGCGCCGAGATCCAAACTCTGGAAGTCAACATCGTCAATGTAAACATTGGGCGCTTCACCTTTCAGCTGTGCGTCACGTACATTGGCACGTTTTTCCATAGGGGTCTTATTGGTGGCTCCGGCAGGAACAATTCCTGCAATAGCAATGTATTTCGGGTCGGTACCTGGCGATACGAATGAATGCTTATAATCGTAGCCATTCAATTTGGCCTGATAAATGTAAATAAAGTCGATTTTGTTTGCCAGACTTTGGGTGGTTACTTCTTCTTTTGTATAAGCTTTCATGTCTTCAATAGAGAAATAACAGGCTCCTTCATTACCCAATTCAATGAGTCGTTTCATGTCCATCTTAGAAACAGGGTAAGACGGGGTACTGTAAGAAGCCTTGGCGCCTGTGCTGGAAGTTGATGAGAAAGTGAAAGAGATATTCTTTCCTTTAGCTTCTGCAGGTACCACGTATGCATAGCGTACAGTAGCAGCGATCAGTGATGCTTGGCTGGTACCGAAAGCCACTGCCGGATTCATATAGTGTTCATCTACTTTATCCATCATAGTGGCAGTAGATGTGGCACCATTCGTGGAAGCGTCCTTTACTGTTTGTACTGGAACATCATCCCCTGCCTGATACGTCACTCCATTTACCACCAGTTTGTTTCTTGCAGTGAACCAGGAGTTGAGCTCAAATCCTGTACCTTCGGCTCCTGAGATAGAAGCCCTTGCTTCGGCTTGACCCAACTGTCCCATCTGGGCACCCATGGCATAAGCGAACTCTATTTTTTCACCTGCGATAGCAGGAGCAACTGTCTTTTTAATCAGATCGTTTCTCAGCGTAGAATCATCGTCATCGCTACATGAAAAACAGGAAAGTGCAATGGCAGACAGCATTACATATTTCAGTAGTTTCATAAATAGTCTCCTTTTTTAAAGTTGATACTGTTTAAAATTATTCTCCCTGTAAAGCTACAGTAATAGTATAAGTCCTCTTCACCTGGCGGTTACCCGAAATAACCGTATATTCACGTGATTGACTAAAGTCGATCCATGAACCCATAGAAGGGGTTACAATGCAATCTTTAGCTACAGAACAGTGAGGTTTAACATGCTTCAGATTGGTTCCGAATTTGGCTACAGCTGTAACTATACCTTTCGTGGCATCTGTTTCTATATCCTGAATATTGGTTTCAACCAATACATTACGATCGTCCGGACCTCTCAACTCGAAGTTGGACATATAGCATTCTTCACTGTCGGTAATCAACAAATTGTTGTCATCCAACGGGGCGTCCCCGCAAGCTTGTATCAGGAGGCATACAAACAAAAGACTTAGTATTCTATATACACTTTTCATAAATGTTCGTTCTTGTTTTAAATAAGTATTGTTTTTCAAGCTGAGTATTAATACCATGGGGTATTTTGAGCCAACTTCGGATTACGGCTTCTTTCACCTTCCGGAATCTGATAAATATAGTATTTCTGGAAGTCGCGTTCGGAAGCATTTTTGAACTCGTCACGGAGTCTGGTTCCTTTAGTGTCATACAGCGTCTGCCCATCACTATTCGGTTCACCCCATATTTCGTTGACTTTTCTCCAGCGGCGGATGTCGAACGGACGATGCCCTTCGGTAGCTAATTCTACGATGCGTTCTTGCTCGATAGCCTTAAAGAACTCTTCTTTATTAGCATACTTACTTTCTTTCAATCCCGGCAGGTTGCCTCTGTTACGGATTTGGTTGATTAATCCTACTAATTCCTGTGATGGACCATCTGTTTCATTTACGGCTTCACAATACATCAGGTAGACGTCAGCAAGACGCATCAGATAGAAATCCTGAGGACCCTGTGTACGTTCGGCAATACCTACTTGGCGTACCCATTTACGGTAGATATAACCAGTCTGACTGCTGGCATCGTTATTGATAAAGCCTTTGGATTCTTCGCCTCTAACTCCAAACATCCAAGTCAGGCTATCACCAATGGACATGCCGTCCAGAGCTACCTTAATCATTTTCTCACCATTCCATAAGATAGTACTTCTCATACGCCAGTCACGATTTTCGTAACTTTTGCGGTTCCATGCGCCGTTTTCCTGATTTTCCTGATTGTTTAAGATTAACTCAGGTAAGAAATCTCCTGTAATAGTCGATTGATAACGGTTTACCAGGCGATTAGTCGGCATAATCCAGCATTGCGCATTGGCTGTAGAACGTGTTCCGAAATCACGTAATAAGCTTTCTCCTTGGCCGTCACCCAAGTTAGGACCTCCATATTGAAGAGAAAATATGATTTCCTGGCAATACTCATTGTCATATTGGAATAACTTCCAATAGTTGGGAGTCTGATACTCTCCCGGGTCACCATTGCCGAAAAGTTTCAGATCATAGTCATAGATCACTTTCTTGAAGTCGGCGGCAGCTCGTTTATAGTATTCCTGAGCTTCGCTTGTGCTTTGCTGGAAATCTTTCAGTTCCGGCCAACCGTTTTTCTTCCAAGATGCCCAGTAAAGCTCTATTTTACCTTTGAAAGCCAAAGCAGCTACTTGAGTTGCCCGTCCGGCCTCGCCACCACTTACGCTTGCAGGCAGTTTCTCGTAAGCATATTGCAAGTCTTGCAGAATATCATCCTTGATGGTTGCAATAGGAATACGTTCCAAAGAACAAGCTTCAGCATCTCCTGAGAGTACATGGCGATAGTAAGGCACATCACCCCAGTTCTCAATCAGGCGGAAGTAAGCTAATGCGCGAAGAAAATAGTTTTCAGCATTGATGCGTTCTAGAGAAGTCCGGGTGGTGGCATTCCCCTCTATTTCAATCATCCGCTCTATGTTCTGGATAGTAAAGTTAGCGCGGTTGATAGTTTTATAGGCATTGTTCCACATAGATGAAAATCCGCTTGTTACCCAGGCGGCAGGACTCCATCCCGTGATACTTCCGATACTTTTGCCACGGGTATTTTGAAATTCACCCTGTCCGTCGTAATAATAATCGGTAGCATACAAGTCACGGATAGCATTGTAGACCCCGTAAGTGGATGACAAAGCATCATCTGTGCTTTTCCAGAAGAGGTCTGAAGATACTTCTGTAGTCGGCTGTCTGTCCAGTAAATCACTTACGCAAGATGACATTGTTCCGACCAGTCCGGCAAATAATATATACTTAATGTATTTCATATTCGTTTTCTAATTTAAGGTGGTTATCAAAATTCAACATTAATACCGATAGAATAGGTTTTAACCAAAGGATAGAGGTCATTGGCATCCGATCTATTGTATTGCTGATTCCAACTACTGATAGATTTCTCCGGGTCAACACCTTTCCACGGGGTTATTGTGAAAACATTTTCTGCAGATAGATAAATACGGGCACGTTCAAATGAAATCTTTTTCAGTAACTTGGTTGGGATTGAATAACCTATCTGCAAGTTTTTCAGACGTACATAATTCATGTTTTCCGCCCAGAAAGTGCTTTCCGTTCTGTTATAGGAGCCTCCGCTACCTGTAACCAGCCTTGGCATGGAAGCATTACGATTATCCAATGACCAGGTGTCATTCCAGTGGAAACTCTGGAAAGCATAACGGTCGGAGGGTACACTTACATTATTAAGATCGTCCAACCACATGTCTGCGCGACCATAACTACCTTGGAACAATGCCTGGATATCGAAACCTTTATATCCTCCTGTCAGAGTGATGCCAAATTGTCCGAGTGGAGTTTCACGATACTTATCTTTCCATGCTTTTTTATCTTTATCATCGATTTGTCCGTCGCCATTCAGGTCTTTAATCAGGATGTCACCGGGTGCGGTATAGTTACCTTGATAGGGAGCATTATAGATCTGGTTCCAAGATTGTACCAATCCGGGGTAGGCCTCATAAATATACAGGAAGTGATAAGGCATGTTTAATGCTGTCCAACCTCTGTCAAGATGATCACCCCATTCTTCCAGTTTGTTCACATTGTAAGAAGCATTCACGTTGATGCTGTAATCCAATTTTCCAACTTTGGAACGCCAAGTAATATTGGCTTCAATACCACGATTGCGCAAGTCGGCGATATTTACACGGGGTGCGTCATATCCGGAAAGGATAGAAGAAATGCTGGAGCCACGAATCATACCGGTGGTGAAACGATCGTACCAATCAAGTTCAGCCGTCAGTTGGTTGTTGAATAAACCAAGGTCCAGACCCACATTGATGACACGTGTTGATTCCCAGGAAAGATCCTGGTTGATCATTTTACTGGCACTGAATCCTTGTACTAGCTTACCATTCATGATGTAATTAGTCGTTTTCATCGTTTCCTTTTGTTCATAACGGCCTACACCGGAGTTATTACCCAATGTACCGTAAGAAGCACGGAACTTGGCATTGCTGATAACTTTCTTCAGTGGTGCGAAGAATGTTTCTTCAGAAATACGCCAGCCGATTGCTCCTGAGGGGAAGAAACCCCACTGATGCCCTTTGGCAAAACGGGAAGAACCATCCGAACGGAAATTGAATTCAAACAAATATTTGTCGAACATTGCGTAATTAACGCGACCGATAAAAGAACGTAAGCCTTCTGATTCGGATCTACCCCAGTTGGTTTGTTGTGCAGCTGAGGCTGCATTCAGTTCTTCGAGGCTTGAATGGAGTCTGTCTTTTCTCCAGGCGCCGAGTTGACGATCAGACCAGAATTCTTCAGCAGCATTGAACATTACAGTGATGTGATGTCCCGGAGCGATTTCACGGTCATAGCTGATTCTACCTTGGAATAATGTTTTATACCCTTCATAATTAGAGTCGGTAATACCATCTCCTCCGTTGTCCGGCATTTCACGGGCTACCGTATTACTCTGGAAATTCCATTGTTTTAAAGGATTCTGAACAGCTTTTGAGAATTGATTGTAATATCTCAATGCATAGCTTACATTCAGTTTCAGGCCTTTCAGAGGTTCCCATTCCGCATAAGCATTTCCATTGAATTCCTTGCGGGAGGTAGTTGTACGGTATGCTTCATATTCGGCAGCTACGTTACCGGCAGCAGAGTTTTCACCATAAGCCATGGCACCACCATATTCGCCCGTTTCAGGATGCTTGTTCAATATACCAGATACTGCATATTTCAAACCGGCATTTTCCAAACCACTTCCACGGGGAGCAGTTGTTTCGGACCATTGGCCGTCTGACTTCATACCGATTTTAAAGTTGTCCCGAATTTTATAATCCAGGTTGAAACGCATATTGTAGCGGCTGTAGTCATTATGAATCTGCAATCCTTTCTGATCCATAATACCGATTGATGCGTAGAAATTCATTTTGTCCGAACCACCTGAAGCCGAAATAGTCTGGTTGAGTGTACCACCTGTGCGGAACATCTCATCAAATTGGTCGGTGTTGGGAAACAGAATAGGGTCCACCATACTCATGGCCATCCATTGCTCCACTGTTCCTTGGCGGAAGTTGGTTGAACTGTTTCCTGTGCCGGCAGCCCGCATGTGCATAGTTAGTGCGCGAGAGTAGTCATTCATGTAGTCGTAGAACTCTACCGGGCTTGCCCAGGCATAAGAACCATTATAAGTAATCTTTGCCTTACTCTGTCCCAGACCGTTTTTGGTGGTAATCAGAATAACACCATTAGCAGCACGCGAACCGTAAACGGCTGATGAAGCAGCATCTTTCAATACGGAAATGCTTTCGATATCATTCATATTGATACGGTTGATGTCAACATCAGGCATACCATCCACTACAATGAGCGGGTCGGAGTTATTGATAGAACCTAAACCGCGCACTTTCAGTGATGCTCCATCGGAACCTGCAAACCCAGTAGATTGGTTTACCACCAATCCCGGCACTAAACCGGAAAGCCCGGAGGATACATTGGAAATGGAACGGCTGGCAATTGCTTCATCAATCTTCACTGCTGATACCGACCCGGTCAGGTTAACCTTTTTCTGGGTACCATAACCAATCACTATAACTTCGTCCAATGCTTGTGAGTCTTCGTTGAGGGTTACAACGATATTTGTTTTGCCTTTCAGGGCAACCTCTTGTGTAGTGTATCCGATGAAGGATATCACAAGAGTGGCATTTGTTGAGGCATCAATGCTAAAATGACCGTCAATGTCTGTGATAGTACCACCTGTACCTCCTTTGATGGTGACATTAGCGCCGATAATCGTTTCTCCTGTGTTATCTTTTACCGTACCGGTAATCTTGGCTTGCTGTGCCGAGACGCTTCCGATACCAATAAAGACTAATAGGAATACCAAAAAATGTTTCATATAGCTTAAATTTAAATGAATAATAAAAGGTTAATTTCATGTAAGAACTGAGGGCTTTTACTTCTTAAGGTGGAAGTGGATTTATATGCCCCTCTTTAAGATGTGTGATTCATAAGTATTACTTCATAGGCGTCCTTTCTCTTTTAATGGTTAATATGCTTTTCTAAATCGTTTTATAAAGTGATGGCAAATATATCGGTCTTTCATACTCGCATTGGAAATATGGCTACATCTTAGCTACATCAGTATTGCTTGCTGACTACATCAATACTTTCTCTGCGTAAAATTAATGTATTGATTATTAATTATATAAATGGATGTTTTGAGTTTAAAAGACTACTTCTCTTTTTCTCAAAGAATAGAGTGTTATTCATCAGAAAGATCTTATCTTTGCTTCTACGAAACCAAAAGTTGACCGCTATGAAACTAAAGACGTATGCTACATTCTTTTTTCTTCTCTTATTGTGCTCATCATTGAGTGCCGGTTGGCAACGGCCGATAACAAACTATACACGCCATGCTTATAAAGCCGGTAATCAGAATTGGGGGTTACACCAACATGAAAATGGCTGGATGTATGTGGCCAATACCAATGGACTGTTGGAGTTTGATGGCGCTGGATGGAATCTTTATCCCATGCATAATGTAAAAGCCCGTGCTATGAAAATAGGAAATGACGGACGGATTTACATCGGTGGAATCGGTCGTTTTGGCTATTTTACTCCGAATCGTTTGGGAGGGTTAGATTATACTTGTCTTTCGGATAGTTTGCCTCCTAACTCTTCTATAGGTGTTATCTGGAATATTCTGCAGGATAAAAACCGAATCTGTTTTCAGTCGGATCGTAGCTTGTTTTATTGGGAAAATGACCATTTGGAGTATCTGGAATGTAGCGGTGAAATATATACTTCTTCTATCGTATACAATAAATTTTATATAGGCGCTGCCGAAGGATTACTCATTCTTGATGGGAAAGACTTCACTGTAGTACCCGGTTCGGAGATATTGGGAAGAATTTCCAGTTTGTTACCTTATAACGGTAAGGTTCTGATAGCTACCCGCTATAACGGACTCTTTACTTATGATGGTAAAAAGATCGAGAAATATACTTGTGCGGCAGATGAGTTCATGAAGAAAAACCGTGTGTTTTGTGCAGCTCTTAATCATTCTTTGTTGGCCATAGGCTCTGTACAAGACGGGGTGTGCTTATTGAATCTTGAAAAAAATGAGATCGATGTCATATCTATTAGTAGCGGATTACAGAATAAAACAGTGCTTAGTATGGCTTTTGATACACAGGAAAATCTTTGGTTAGGACTGGATAATGGAATTGACTATATTCATTTGAATTCTCGTATATCCTCTTTATATGGCAACAAGCCGGTTATAGGTTCGGGATACACTTCTTATCTCTATCGGGATAAACTATATTTAGGAACCAACCAGGGACTGTATTATACCGTGCCTTCTGTAGATTTGAATCAGACGATACCAATGGAGTTTATTCCTGGTACGGGTGGTCAGGTGTGGTCGTTTCTGAATCATGATGATAAGCTGTTCTGTGCTTCGGATAATGGCATTTTTGTAATAGATGGTGCTAATGTGGAACATCTGGATGGCTTGAGGGGGACGCGTCTGCTCGTATCTCTCAGCCACCGACCGGATGTGTTGATTGTGGGAACATATGGCAAATATAGCGGACTACATTTGTTGCAGAAGGAATCCGGAAAGTGGAAAGTAGCCGGCCGGCTTCGGAACTTTACCTATTCTGCAAAAAGTCTTTTGGCTGAGAAAACAGGTAATGTATTATGGATTACTAATAAGGATAGAGGTGTCTGTCGCCTTCAACTGTCTGATGACTTGAAAGAAGTCATAAATTTGAAGAACTATAATAACCATTCTTTTCCTACGGGATATGATGCTTGCCTGGCTCAGATAAACAATGAAACCGTAGTGGTGTCACACTATGGCTTATGGCGTTATAATCAGGTTACGGATAGCTTGGAAGAGTATTCGGAGCTGGAATCTTTATTGGATGGGAAGACTTCCTATACTTATCTTACTACAGATATTTCGCATAATATGTGGTATGTAGTGGGCGGAGCATTGAAACTGTTGCGCTATGATGCCATGAAAAATACTTATTATAAGAATCCTCATGAGTCTTTTCTGAAAGGTTCGTTGATTGAAAATAATGAGAGTGTAAATATATGTGATGATCAGGCGGTAGTAGGCACAGAAGAAGGTTTCTCATTGGTAAGTCTTTCTCCGGTTACTACGGATGTTACGCCATTGTCTTTGCAGATTCGTCGGGTATATCTGACCGGACAACGTGACTCGTTGATCTATGGGCGTAGTTACCGGTATGATGATTCACCGGTGATTATTCCTTATCATCACAACTCTCTTCGTATTCAGTACAATGTGAATACCTATGATCCTTCCCAGGCATCCCTTTATTCATTCCGCCTCAGTAATGGTAGTGATAAAGGTCAATGGAGTGAGTATAGCGAGAATAGCGTGAAGGAATTTACAGGTTTGCACGAAGGGAAATATGTATTTAGTGTAAAGCTGATGACAGATAAAGATCAGGAACCGGTGATTACGAGTTTTGCTTTTGAGGTATTGCCTCCCTGGTATCGTGCATGGTGGAGTTATCTGATCTATGCTGTCATGTTAAGTGGCTTGCTCTACTATATATATTATCGTATTGCCGATAGCCGCAAGCGCTTGCTGATGCAGAAAGAACTGGAACTTTATCGTCAGAAACAAGAGTTTAAGAAAGAAAGCGAACTGAAAGATAAGAAGATAGATATCCTGAAAGAAGAAAACCTGCAGTCAGAATTACGTTATAAATCGGAGGAACTGATTCGTACCACTTTGAATATTGTGCGCAAGAATGAAATCTTATTGGATATCAAGAGGGAAGTGCTGGGTATTTCTCATTCCATCAGTGAGGAGAATCTTGTATCCCTTCGCCGGAAGACACTCCGGTTGTTGGGGCAGATCGATACGAATATTGAGCATGATGACGATTTGCAAGCATTTCAAAGTACTTTCGACTCTGTACATCATGATTTCTTCCGTAAACTGGAAAAGGCATATCCGGAACTGAATAACAAAGATAAGTTGCTTTGTGCTTATATTCAGATGAATTTGCTGTCTAAGGAAATAGCTCCACTCCTGAATATCTCTTTGCGAGGGGTAGAGATTAGCCGTTACCGTTTGCGTAAGAAGCTGGGAGTGGAAGAAGGGGAGAACCTTGCAGAATTCCTACAGAAATTCTCAAAATGAACGTTGCAATATCAGTAAACTCTCCGGTCCCATATTAAACAGTAAATCGACGATGCTGAGATTAGGCAGAAAGCCGATTCGTTCTTGGAAGACCTGATAATAAGGCTGGACAATGAAGTCCGGGTCTTCCTCTTTATAATCTTTCTTCGGATGAATTCGTTCGCGAAAATCATCTTCGTCGGGTGTAAAGTCGATCTTGTACATATTGGTACGCTCCATGTCCGGCTGTATATCTATCAGTGAACAGAGAAGACGGCATAATTCTTCGTTGAAATCGATTAAAAACTCATGTTTCTTCTCATAGAAAGGCTGGAAATCATCTTTGTAGTATTCAAAGAAAGGAGTATGATTGTAAGCGGATGAAAGAGCATTCCAATGCAGGTGCCGCCAGTTACCATGATCGGAGATACGGATGTCTTTTAGTGGACATTTCAAGGTGTCGGGCTTGACGGTAGGGATGGAAAGCACCAATTCACCGTCCGGTGCTGCAATGGTACAGCGGTTGCGGTAGGTCTGTTTCACATAATGGTCGTGCTGCTCGATAAAGACCTTGTCATAAGCCAGTAACTTGGCATAATATTCTATGGGTGCCAGATAGGCGGAAGAAAGATATACGGTTTTCATTTTGAATTCATTCTTTGGTTAGTTCTCTTACGATTTCTCCTTTTTCTATTGTACAGGACTGAAAAAACGTTTCCAGCGATATCCCCCGAACAGCCCGGTGTCGCTCTCCTTGGAAAACCAGATGAGCGAGGCTTTGCCGATAATGTGATCTTTAGGGACAAAGCCAAACAGGCGGGAATCAGAGAGATTGATGGAGTTATTAGCACTTACCCAGTAATAATCCTTGGTAAAGTAGCAATGTTGCACAGGTTTACCTTCTATATATAAGGTATCGTTTTTAATCTCGGCTTGTTTATTCTCATGCAACACCAAGGTATTGCGTAGCAGAGTCCGGTTCCACGGATATACACGTACGGCTTTTCCCTTACCGGGAACAATCAGCGGACGTAAGGCCTCTATGGAGTCTTTTTTATCCAGTAGTTTTATCCAGCAGTTTCCGTTCATGGCTTGTTCCAGCAGATAATATTCGTAACGGCTGAAACTACGTACATTCTTTATGCTATCCTGTCCCATCAGGCAATTATCACAAATGGAAAGAAGAGTGAGTAATGAATCAAGCTGCTTCTCCTTTTTCCGGGGATAGGCGTACAGGAACTTCTGGTCGGGAGCATTCTTCTCCGATGGAATGACGGAAAACAGGGAGTCTATCAGCAACGTATCTCCCGGTACACCGATACAACGGCTGATGAATACCTCACGTCGGGAAATGACAGACTCTGAAAGATTAGCCGGATTGTTGAAGACGATAATGTCTTCCTTTTCTACGGGACTGTCTCCCCAGCGATGATAATTCCACAACGCCATGAGGGGAAGGCGCAGCCCATAGCTCCATTTATTTACCAGAATACGTTCTCCTTGAAACAGGGAGTTCTCCATACCCGATGAGGGAATAAGGTAGGAAGTCATAACGCAACCCCGGAGTAACACTACAACGAGTATTATTCCGATGATTGCTCCCGTTATCTTCCATGCCTTTTTCATTTCAGGCGCTTACTTTACCCACTTAAATATCCGGTTCCAACGGATTTTACCGTCAAACCAGCCGCGATCCTTATCGAGTGACAGCCAAACTACAATCGGCTTGCCTACGATATGATCTTCCGGAACGAATCCCCAGGAACGGGCATCGGCAGAGTTGTGGCGATTATCACCCATCATCCAGTAATAGTCCATCTTGAAGGTATATTCGTCTGTCTTTTTACCATTGATGTAGATACCGTCCTCTTTTACTTCCAGCGTATTGCCTTCGTATGCTCTGATAGGACGTTCGTAGATAGGCAGATTATCCTCGGTCAGTTTGATGGTAGCCCCCTTCTTCGGTATCCAGATTGGACCGTAGTTATTGCGATCCCACTTTGTGTAGAGATTCAGCGGATACATCTGACCGGTGAATATTTCCGGTTCCATGACGATACGGCTGACCAGTTTCTTATTAGCCGATAGCGTTTCAAACATTTTCTTTGTCAACGGCAGATCGTAGGTAGGAGCCAGGCGTCCTTGTGCATCACGGTGAGTTAATCCCATCTCCATCAACAGGCTTTCGTTAGTAACCATTGCCTGATCGTCCTTGCTGATGCCCAGTTCGCGGAACATATCTTCTGTGATGTACGGACCTGTGGTCTGTACCAGATAGTTGAGCTGCATGTCTTCCGGATTTTCAAGAGGCTTCCCGTCGATATAAACTTGGGCATCCCTGATTTCAAGCGTATCTCCCGGCAATCCGACGCAACGCTTTACATAGTTTTCGCGGCGGTCTACAGGGCGGACTACAACGTCACCATACATTTTAGGATTGGAAAGTATCAGGTTTCTTCCGGCATTGTAGTACAAATCGTAAACGGCACGTTGTTGCTTACGCGTCAGACTGTCCATATTTACGGGATTCGGATACATCCGCTGCCCTTCGTTGTAGGCGAGAGAATAAAAGTCCGTTTGCTGATAGTTGGTGGCTACGGTATCTCCCGCAGGGAAATTGAAGACTACGATATCGTTCCGTTTTACTTTACCCAGACCAGGAACACGTTTGTAGTCCCATTGGGGCCACTCTATGTACGATTTAGTATTTACCAGTGGCAGGGTGTGCTGAGCCAGCGGCATGGACAATGGTGTATTGGGCACGCGTGGACCGTAGCTTAATTTGCTGACGTAGAGGTAATCGCCTACCAACAATGATTTCTCCAGTGAAGAAGAAGGTATCTGGTAATTCTGGAATACATAGATATTGACGAAGTAAACAGCTACCAGTGCAAACACGATAGCGTCTATCCAACTCATCACGCTGCGTACAGCCGGGTTCTCTGATTTTTTCCAGAAGCCCCAAGGGATTTTTTTGCTGATGTAAATGTCGAAGATAAAAGGTACGACGATCAATCCCAGCCAGCTTTTCACCCATATCAGGAAAGCGAGGTAAAGTACGGTGACGATTGCGAATTTAACCCATTGGGCGCGAGTTGCTTTTCTCATTTTAGCTTGTTGTTTATGGTCTGTTTATTATTTCAGGAAAGGGAACAAGTCGCTCATTCCCAGATAACCTTCCTTATTGGCAGTAAATTCGGCGGCAAGTACGGCCCCCAGCGCAAAACCTTTGCGGTTCTTGGCATCGTGCGTAAGTATGATGCTGTCTGCTTCCGACTCATAACGGATTACGTGGATACCCGGTACTTCACCTTCGCGGATAGAGCTGACAGGTAGTTCATTGGCGGCACATTCGGCAGAGCCGGAAACACTTCCATCCGGTGCCTGCATGGTTCCTTTCACCCAGCGTTCTTTACGGTCCAGGTTTTCCAGGATCTCTTCGGCAAGCGTGATGGCTGTACCGCTTGGTGCGTCCAGTTTATGGATGTGATGTGTTTCACTCATCGTCACGTCGTAGGCAGGAAACTGGTTCATAATCTTTGCCAGATACTTATTCACGGCAGAGAAGATAGTCACGCCCAAGCTGAAATTGGATGCCCAGAACAGCGTTTTGCCTCCTTGGGTACAAAGTTTTTTGATTTCCTCACCGTGTTTGTCCATCCATCCGGTACTGCCGGAAACCAACTTCACTCCGGCTTCGAAGGTTTTTATATAATTGGAGTAGGCTACCATAGGATTTGTGAATTCTATGGCAACGTCTGCGCTCTTGAAAGCGTCCGAGTTAAAATCCTCCTGGTTGTTTACGTCGATGATGCTGACAATCTCGTGTCCGCGACTGAGGGCAATCTTTTCGATTTCCTTACCCATTTTACCGTAACCGATTAATGCTATTTTCATTTTTTCTTCTGATTAAATTCACTTTATCAACGTTCTATAGGTCGCAAAGATAATCTTTTTCTTACATTTGTTGCGTACATTAACTTCTTGTTAACAATGGAACTACTATTGCATTATGTGTGGAAGCATAAAATCTTTCCGTTAAAGATGCTCCAGACTACTACCGGCGAACCGGTTGAAGTGATAAATGCCGGACTACCGAACACAAACGCAGGCCCCGACTTCTTCAATGCCAAACTAAAAATCGGCGGTACCCTTTGGGTGGGAAACATCGAAGTGCATACATTGGCATCCGACTGGATGAGGCATGGTCACGATAAAGATGCGGCCTATGACAATGTCATTCTGCACGTAGCGGAAACAGTGGATTGTGAGGTGTTTCGCGCAAATGGAGTACCGGTGCCACAACTGCAACTACCCTGTCCTGACCCCGTCCGTCAGCGTTATGATGAACTGAGCCATGCGGAAATCTATCCTCCTTGTTATTCTATATTGTCTTCTCTTCCGAAACTGACAGTCCATTCCTGGCTTTCCGCTTTGCAGGTGGAACGTTTCGAGCAGAAAGCGCGTGTGATTGCCACCCGGTTGGAGCGATGCAATAATCATTGGGAAGATGTGTTCTTTATCACTTTAGCTCGTAACTTTGGTTTCGGTCTGAATGGAGATGCTTTTGAAGCATGGGCCAGCCGTCTGCCTTTTCGTGCGATAGATAAGCACCGGGATGATCTTTTCCAGGTAGAAGCCTTCTTTTTTGGACAAGCCGGATTGCTGGATGAGGAACTACCGGATGCGGACGGGTATTATCTGAAGTTGCAGAAGGAATTTCGCTACTTGCAGCATAAGTTTGAACTATCAGTTCCGATGACCGCCACTCAATGGCGTTTTCTCCGTTTGCGTCCCGGCAATTTTCCCCATGTCCGCCTGGCGCAGTTGGCAAATCTATATTATAAAGAACGGTCTTTATTCTCACGTATTATGGAAGCGGATACGCTGGAGGCTGTCCGGAAACTACTGACTGTCACTACCTCTCCGTATTGGGAAGAGCATTTCAATTTCCGGAAAGTATCTTCCTCCCGTGAAAAGCAAGTGGGGAAGAATGCTCAGAACCTGATTATTATCAATACTGTTATTCCTTTCTTGTACGCCTATGGTCTGCATAAAGCCGATGAGCTGCTTTGCGAACGGGCTACGGGGTTTCTTGAAAGTCTGAAAGCGGAAGATAATCATATCATCCGCCACTGGAGTGGGGCAGGGCTACCTGTATCTACTGCTGCTGATTCGCAGGCTTTGTTGCAGCTTCAGAAAGAGTATTGCGATAAGAAAGACTGTTTGCGCTGCCGCTTTGGGTTTGAGTATCTGAGACAGAAATAAGAGGGTTCTGTTCTTTCAGTTCCTGCTGGAGCTCCTTGTTCATCGGTGCTCCGGCTGAAACTATTTTTTCTTTTCACCGCTTCACCTCTGCATCCCGCGACATGCCGTAATATCCCGGCATGGGGCGGTAGATGGGTTGCGTACGTCGCCCCACGTTTATCAGTTTGCCTTCCTCCTGTAGCCGTTTCAAATGTCCGTTGGCGGTGGTACGTGCCATAGCGCACAGATTCTGGAAATCGTAGCGGATCAGTACGTCATGTTCGGTGAAGTACTCTTTCAGGCGCATGTCTATCTCCACTTCCGAGAGGCGTTGGGAGTGGCGGGTATATTTGCTCCGGGTGGCCGTGATGCCTGTCAGCGCACTTTTCAGATTGACGTCGGGACGGAAGCTGATGCTTTTCAGCCGTACCTTCAGATGCTTGTTCGGTGTGCTGCGGGTTACTTTCTGCGTAGCTTCCAGTGTTGGGGAGAAATACCCCAGACCTTCAATGTGTACCTCACGGCCTTCGCGCAACTCCTCACCGCAAATCTGCGTCAGGCAATCTATCGCATTCATCACATCGCCCGTCGTGAGCGAACTGCGGGCATGCACGCGGGCATACAGTTGTTTCATTGTCACTTTTCCGTTAAGCAACGGGCGGGGATGCAATCCCCTTTCTTCCGGATCACCCTCAGCATTGGGGTTCTCGTACCAATCATATACTATTGACATAAGTCTTATCTCTTTATGCGGTTAATATCCTTACTTTATTGTGCCAAAGGTGTTCGCTTGTAAATGAACCACTCCGGTCGGAAGATCGGACAACTCCAGTCGTTCGGTCGGATAACTCCGGTCGTTCGATCGAATGACTTCGGTCGGTCATTTATAAAGAAGCATGCAAAGATACTAAAATAAGCGGGTTGCACGTATAAAATCCCTATCTTTTTCTGCAAGCGTCTTTGTGACAAAAATAGTAGGGAAAAGCTTGCAAAACCCCTATTCCGCATAGTAACTTCGTAGCATCAAGCTCGACAAGCCGATACTATTAACTATTAAAAGAAAACAAAAAACATCATGAAGAAGAATCGAACGTTATTGCAACAACACCGACTTTTGCGCGAGGCAAGCCAACTACTGACTATTGCTGAAAAGCTGAAAACGGAAAAACCGGAAACAAAACATAAAACATCGAAGCATGCCGCTAATGCGACTTCGCTCCTGACCCGCAATGTAAAGGAATTCCTGACATCCCGTTACGACTTCCGCTACAACCTGCTGACGGATGAGACCGAATTCCGCCCCGCCGGACAACGTACCGTTCCCTTTACTCCAATCGGCAAGCGTGAACTGAACGCCTTATGCATTGAAGCGCATGACGAAGGCATCCCTTGCTGGGACAAGGACCTGAGCCGCTACGTCTACTCTTCCTATATCGCCTCTTATCATCCCTTTCACCTTTATATGGACGAACTGCCCGCCTGGGACGGGCGTGACCGGCTGACCGCACTTGCCCTACGCGTTTCCTGCCGTCCGTTGTGGGTACAAGGCTTCCACACATGGATGCTGGGGCTTGCTTCGCAATGGATGGATCAGTCCGTTCTGCATGCCAATAGCGTGGCGCCCATTCTCGTCAGCCGGGAGCAGGGGCGTCGGAAGAGTACCTTTTGCCGCTCACTGATGCCCGACGTGCTGATGCGTTACTACACCGACAACCTGAAACTCACTTCGCAGGGACAAGCCGAAAGGCTCCTTGCGGAAATGGGACTGCTGAACATGGATGAATTTGATAAATACGCCGAAAACAAGATGCCGTTGCTGAAGAACCTGATGCAGATGTCCGCCCTCAACATCCGCAAGGCCTATCAGCAGAATTTCCGGCAACTGCCCCGCGTGGCCTCATTTATCGGCACAAGCAACCGCTTCGACCTACTCACCGACCCGACGGGCAGCCGCCGTTTCCTATGCGTGGAAGTGAAGCATGATATTGACTGTACCCACATAGAACATGACCAGATTTTTGCCCAACTGAAAGCTGAACTGTCTGCCGGACGACGTAACTGGTTCACCAAGAAAGAAGAGGGAGAATTGCAAAGACATAACGAAAAGTTCTACCGCACCAGCCTTGTTGAAGAGGTACTCGCTTCCCGGTTCCGCACCCCGCTTGCCCATGAAAAGAGCCTTGACTTGACCGCTACCGACATTTTCAGCGAATTGCAGACGGCCAACCCTGCCGCCATGCGAGGCAGTAACCCTATGCGCTTCGGGCAAGTATTGCTTCGGGCGGGACTGAAAAGGAGACATACCGAATACGGCAATGTGTACGAGGTGGTGAGAAGACTGGATGTTTCAGCCGGAAAGCCGATGAATAGGGGGATTCGGGGAGGGCTGAAAGAACTGCAGGAAGAGAAATAGGTTATGGAAAGGTAATGCACGAGTAGGCATTCATGCTTGATAAAGTTGTTTTTCTGTTTTCAATAGTAACAAAGCTGACAATGAACAACTGAAAATAGAAAAACAACTCAAATTTGTCTTGTGCTCCCTAAAACTATATATACTTTTAGTCAAGTTGATATATTTGCTTATATACCGACCCAATGTTATCGTTTGCTATTCATTTTATATATAAAGTCATTGCTATCCACTTTTTTAGTGGACAGCAATGATATAAATTTTTAATCAAATCCTAATCCTTTCCAATACCAAAATTTATCTTTAGAGGTATCTCCATTGTTGTAAAACAATATAAATTCCATATCTTCTATAATGAAATCACGGAGATATCCCCTTATGGCTTTATTTTGATCTACTCTGTTTTTAAATTCGTATTCTGCAATCCCGGCACTATCTGGGTATGGTTCATAAAATTTGATAAAACAACAATATATTGGAAATTTCTTTATAAGATGAAACTTGTCATCTCCCCAATATGATATTTTTATACCTATTATTTCTCCCGAATTTTTCCAATCCTTCCTAGAACTTCCTATATAATAGAATTTTAATTCAAAATCATCTGCAAATATTCCGAACGGTTTATTGATATACTTTTCTATTTTCTTCTCTGTAAAATTAGTTTTTATATATTCTAACGTATCGTTATTGCATTCTTGCAAGGATATATATCTGTCCTGTGCAAAAGCGGATATGGATGCCACCAATAGTGACCAAATGAGAATTAAATTTTTCATAAGTTTGTTATTTACAGTTATACGGTATAATTTTATCATCAATCGTTTGGGTATAGTATAATCCGAAAGAGTTGCTGCTTGAAGGCTCACTTTTCAATATGCGAATCCCTGAATTAGTCTGTTCGGCTAATTCGGCAAGCGACATCATGTGTCTGTCGGTATCGGATAGTCCTTTTAGTTCCTTATAGATACTTTCCCATTTTTTATCTAAATCGGATTCTGCTTTAAACATCTTTGTTTCTGTATCTGAGAGACAGTTCGAATATTTAGAATAAAACAGTTTTGCTTTTTGGACATCTTCAATATATAGTGCATAATTACCATTGGTGGTATAGACATACGTGGTTGAATAAACATTATTATCAGACACCCATTTGGCTGTATTCAAGAAGTCGATTCCGGACGGTGGAGTACCGTTAGGATGATTATGTATGGTAGCCACAGTTGTAGTAAATATAGTGACTTTGACACTGGTTGGAGAATTACCTGTTTTTAACTCCCTTAGTCTATACACCTCTTCATCCGAATAATAAGACAGGCCGATAGAGTTTTCATTATGTCCATTGGTTCTGAGAAGATTCTCAAA
The DNA here is from genome assembly GCF_000172175.1 of Bacteroides intestinalis DSM 17393. NCBI lineage: Bacteria > Pseudomonadati > Bacteroidota > Bacteroidia > Bacteroidales > Bacteroidaceae > Bacteroides > Bacteroides intestinalis. The sequence continues at coordinate 597,018 of NZ_ABJL02000007.1, forward strand.
ATCACTGAAAGCAAATGTTTCGGGACCATCAGGATAGGTATTCTTCATCGTATTATACATAGTGTTCGCACTTGCTTTGATTTTGCCGGAAGCAGGGATTGGATCACAGTTGCTATGGACTTCTTTACAGTGTCTTTTCTCACAAACCGGACATCTTTTTCCATCACATATTGGACAAGAAACACTCGCCCTTGTGGTTATGCCATCCATAATCAGTCCTCCACACTCCGGACATTTGGGACCATTACAGTCATCCGGATTGTCCGGCTCTGTATTTTCATCATCGCAAATGCAAGGATCATTGCCGCAATTAGGACAACAAGTACAGGGAAAATTACGGCAATCCGGACAACAGATGCAAGGATCGTGTCCACAATCGGGGCATTGGGAATAGCAAGTGCAAGGGTCGCTTCCACATACGAAACACACATTGCAAGTACACGGATCATTCCCGCAATAATAGCAACAGTTGCAGTCGTCAACGTTTTGTCCGCATCTGGTACAATACTCAATCAAGACTTCGCATCCGCCACCGTCGTATGTATGATACAAGCCACAAAAGGCACAATAGTAGACATCATTTTCCCAGTCGATAGAATAACTGGAAGCTGATAAGGAACGGTCTACCAGACTGATGGAAAGGAAGTCGTTGTCTTTCGAATAGTCAGATTGTTGCTGGCATCCGGCCCGGAAGATTTTGTGCGTTCTTTTGCCATTGGTATAATAATAGGCCGATTGGATGCGTCCGCTCGGATAAGACTTGTACCATATTCCGGTGAAAGCATGGTTATCGGGAATATGACGCATTGTTTTCATTTTTTTTCCGTGCTTTTTCATATAGTCTTTTTCTCCTATCAGGGTAACCATATAGCAATTTGTCTTTTTCTTCCCGAGCCTCTGTTCAAACACAAGCATGAACTCCGGTCTGACACGTTCAAAGATAGTTTTTTTTCCTTTTCGTTTCATTGTTTTATGGGCTATAATTTCCCGCCACTGATATTCAGAGGTATTTCTATATAGACGGATACTGAATCCGACCATTCTCTGGCTTCATCCCATAGAGGAACAATGTTACTCTCTTGAATATCCGGCAGGCCGCGTGTGTGATGCTTGTGCTGACACGCATCAGTGTGTACGTGGGTACTGTCTTTCGCGGTATCTATGCTATCATTCATTCCATGACCACCGTTTGCCTTGTCTTGTGTCTGTGGCAAAGTCAATAGGGGGATGTGCGAATAATACTTTTTTACTGCGTTGAGGCTTATGGCATCATCCGTTGTTTTCTGATTCCGCTCTTGCCGTCGCGAGTAGGGTAAATCATCAAAGCACGAATTCCATATCACTGCGAATAGGGCTAAGATGAATATTAGTTTTTTCTTTTTCATAACTAATGTATTTTTGTTGATTAATAATACATTCTTTTTTCCGGTTAAAATTCTTTTATTGTCTCTCACCTCCTTCCTTTGTTTTGCTCAAATACTCTTTTACCAAATGTTTCATTTGAAGAGCGGTAGAGCCTTCTTGTTTGAATTTGCTATGAATGATCGTGTGGGCGCTATTCAGTGCCTTATGGGTTTGGCCGGTTTCGGCGTAGTGGCGAAACAGATAGTATTGCGGCAAGACGTGTCCCGGAGCCATGTTGCAGGCGATGGACAGAAACCGTTCTGCTTCCTCGTATTTCTGAAGCCGGTGACAGCAATTGCCTAAGTCGTACAAGATCCTTGAGGAAGGAAATAGCACGGATGCCCGCCGTAACATGACTTCTGCTTTGGGATAGCTTTTATTTTTGTAGAACTGCATAGCGCAGGAAGCAATGTATATATGGTTATTCTTATAGCAAGGATAATATCCGAATAGTTTGTCCTCCAGTCCGGCACCGGGCAAGCACCCGTATTCATGAATCATACTTTTTAATTCCCGTTCTTCGGACTTGAATCGCCATGCTCTGTAACTAAGGAGGCATGACGCCGACAGGCAGATGGTTATCAAGATATATCGGGGATAATAGCAGATGTTTTTTCCCGGATATGATGCCGCCATGACGGTTACCAGCAATATGATGGGCGTGATTTCCAACGGATATGAAAAAAAGGCAAAGATGCAATAGAAAGATAATACGGGGTGGAAAAACGACATGCTTCTGAACAACAAAAATAGCAGAATAAGTCCGATGATTCCATATTCGACTATGATGCGCAGGTATTCGTTGAAGGCATGGCTGTTATCGGACGCTTTGAGTTTGTAGGGAGAGTCCGGATGGTTTGCAAAATACTCGGCTTGTGTATACATGTACCGGGATGCAAAGGTGTTTACGCCCGAACCTGTTAATGGGGAAGTATGAAGAAGCTGTCCGCTGTTTTTCCATATAAACAATCGCGCGTCGGCAGATTCTTTCTTCAGGAAATAGAGGGCTGCCAAGCAAGAAAGGCACAATACCGCTACGGGAAATAGGTGCCGGTATCGGATTTTGCGGTACCTTGCCAATAGGTGTATAAGGGATATGAGCAGAGCTATCCATGCGGCTCGGGAATAGGAGAGGATGATAATTCCCGATATTGAGGCTGCTGCGGGTATCAATAGGGTAAAGATTGTTTTTCTGTTCTCCTTATAGCACAACGACATAAATTCTACGATTAATATCAGGCAGGCACCGATATAACCTGCCAAAGGTACCGGGTTCTTGAAACTGCCTGTAACCGGGAAGTTGTTGTGGTTGGATTCTGCCCAACCACAAAATTGCCCCCATGCGATGAGGGACTGAATAAATCCGGTAATTGCGATTATACCCAATAACTTGTATTGACAGGACCGTGTCAAGCAACGCACTGCTGCATAGCAGAGTGCAACGCAACCCCATATCAGCCAATCATTTTTGTCCATAAGGTTATCGGACGTTCCAACGGTGTGGCAAATAAGGTAAAGCGCGAATGCGCAAGCGTATAAGTCGGTATATGTAAAGGCTTGTTTTATCATTTTTTATCTGAAGATGACTCTGTTTCTTTCAAATGTGAAAATTCTCTCTTCGCGTCCTTTCGTATGGTTTCTGATCCAATACAGCCCGTTGACGGGTACCGAATCGAAATCAATGTATGAATATTCGGCCACTTTCATGCCCAGGCTGTTGAAGCCTTTGTCGTCACCTACCAGTAGCTCGTAAGTCTCACCGGGTACTATATTGTTATCATCCGTCAAAGGCAAGTAATGAATGCGGCTGATGCTGGCCGGAGCGCCCAAATCAATAGCCACCCAATCCTGTATTTCGGCGGAAGTTAATTTGTCCCGGTCGGATAGGGCTGCCTTTTTCTGTTCAAATCCCTTTTCCTTGGGTGATGCGAAAAAGTTCCCTTTTAATGGAACGGTGTCATTACCGGAGAAAAATTCCAGTTCAGCGATTGAGGTCTTTCTTGGAATCAAAATTCTCCAATACCGGTATTTATGCGGATGAGAGATGAAATGATCCGCATAGTTGGAATATGCGTTTTCTGACAAGGTGGATACTTCGACTGAGGGGATGAAAGAGGGGAGATGTGAAGCTTCTATTTTTGCCCCTACCATTTTGTCGCTATTGCGGTTGACCCAATTAACCAGCGGATATTTACGTTTGAGGCGCAGTGTCTGCGTCTGCTTTTTATCGGGGCGCAAATAGTGGGGCTTTCCTGTACTGGTTATTAGAAACGGATAGGATGCGGGAACTATTTCATCATTGATCCAATATCCTGCAATGCAGGCAATGCCGGTTCCTACATTTTCAAATGTTACTGTATTCTCGCTGATCTCTCCGAAATGTATCGGGACCCATTTCTCATTATTAAATGCGCATAGGTAGGCGAATTTCCGTTTTTTTACGGAGTAGTGTAGCAAGACCTTTTCCAGTTCAATATGGTTGTCTCCACTTTGCGATATTGCTTGCTCTAACTGACTTTCTTGTTGGATACATGATGTCAGAATACTAAAAAGCATAAATGATATTATTGTTTTCATAAGTATTGGATATATCGTGTTATTGGTAGTAAAGGAACGGATATAATATGTATCTTCTTTGTAATATTATCTCATATGTTTGAAGATATGGTAACGGATGGATTATTCTTATTTTCTGCGGATAAGATAAACTACACCTTAACAATATTAAATAAGTTTGTTTTGTATCGCTTTCGGATTTTGCATTATCTTTGCGCCTGATTAATAAACCCTTTGACATTGTAACCAGATGAAAGCAATTCACTTTGTATTTTGTCTTTTCGCGGTACTTATGCTGACGACTACGAATAGTCAGGCTGCCGCAGCTAATGAGGACTTCCAGGCATTCCTCAAGAAATTTACTTCCAGTGCTTCTTTCCAGTATTCCCGTATCAAGTTTCCGTTGAAAACTCCCATTGCCCTGTTAGAGGAAGATGGTGAGACGGAGAAAACTTTTCCGTTTACACGTGATAAGTGGGCGTTGCTGGGTGAAGATGCGTTTAAAGAAGAACGCATCACAGACGAAGAGGGCGGAGTTTATGTCTCCCGGTTTACCGTGAACAACCCCAAGCATAAAGAGTTTGAGGCTGGCTATGATGAGTCGGAAGCTTCCCTTCGCGTAGTGTTCGAGCTGATTGATGGAAAGTGGTATGTTACCGATTGCTATACTGATTGGTATAACTTCGATCTTCCTATCAGTGAGTTGCCGGAAACTATCACTACAATAGAAGAGGAGAATAAAGCGTTTGAGGAGATGCATCCTTAAATTACTAAAATATACCTTTTTTGTACGATTTATGTGTCATTTTCTCTAAAAAGTACCGTTTCTTTGCAATGTGGAAATATTGTAAACGAAACTAATACCGGAAATGACACGTTCAACTTTCATACATATTCTGTGGGAATGTATTTTCCTTTTTCTCCCTTGTACTTTATTGGCGCAAGAGCGCGCTTCTTTGGGCCATTGGATTGCCGAAGACCAGTCGGGGATGATGGACTTCACCATCCGTGAAGATACGCTTGAACTTATCGTGCCCGAAGGGCTTACTTTATGGTATAAAGACCGCCTGACCGGTGATTATGAAATCAGTTATCATATCTGCATGGTGATGAATGGCGGAGAACACGATCGTCTTAGCGACATGAACTGCTTCTGGGCTGCAAACGATCCGAAACACCTTGGCAAACTATTAGCTCGCTCCACTTGGCGAAATGGCATCTTCCGTAACTATAATACATTGAATCTGTTCTATGTAGGCTATGGTGGTAATGATAATACCACTACCCGTTTTCGTCGTTACTACGGTCAGTTTTACGATGTAGATGAGGCTCGCATCAAACCTTTGATTAAAGAGTATATCGATCCTGTTCATCTATTGAAGCCGAACCGATGGTATCATATCCGGATTCGTGTTCAGAATAATAGCACAACTTTCTTAGTAGATGGTGAGGAGCTTTTCCGTCTGCCTCTCGAAGCCGGTGCAGGTGATGGGCACTTTGGCCTGCGTCTTCTGCAAAATCATGTTCGTTTCACTAACTTCCATATCGAACGTTTGAATTAATCCCATTAATATTCTCATACCATGATGACGAAACTTAATCTGATGAAATCTACCCTTGTTGCTGCATGTGCTGCACTGTTTTCCTTTAGCCTGTCGGCACAAGTTGTAAAGAATGACCGGTTACTCTCTTTTGAACAACCAGAGCTTCCTGCCGGGCTGAGCGCAACGAAAGCCACACTCGGCATCAGCGACCAACATTATAAAGACGGTACGCACAGTTTACGCTGGACCTTTGAACCCGGTTCTATACTAACCCTTCAGCGTGATCTGAAGTTCGAGAAGAAAGACCCCACCGGAAAGGACCTGTACCTTTCCGCCTTTATTGTCTGGGTGTACAACGCAAAAGCCCAGAATACTACTATTGAGTTTGAATTCCTGAAAGACGGAAAGAAGTGCACTTCTTTTCCTTTCGGTATTAATTTCACAGGTTGGCGTGCTGCCTGGGTCTGCTACGAGCGCGATATGCAAGGTACTCCTGAACCTGGGATGAATGAACTGCGTATCGTTGCACCCGACGTGAAAGGAGAGTTGTTCATTGACCATCTGATAACTGCCAGTAAAGTGGATGCCCGTCAGCAAACTGCTGATGTGCAGGTACCCTTCGTTAATAAAGGAACCACTAATCATTGGCTGGTGATTTATGAACACTCCCTGTGGAAACCGGAAATAGCCCTTACTACGGTTAGTGAGAAGGACAGACAAGATATGCAGTTGATGGAAAAACGTTTCCGCGATATGCTTTATACTCCTTCTAAACTGACAGAAAAAGAGATGGAAGGTATTCGTAAGAAATATGATTTCTATGGGATTACTTATAAGAACGGTGTTGTAAGCGGACTACCCATCTTCATGGTACGACAGGCAGAAGCTTACGAACGTATGTATCCCAACTGGGACAAAGGCATGTTCACTAAGTTAGGGATGGAGATGAGTGAGTATTTCAATCTGATGCGCCGGATAGCCTATGCCTATAACAATGCTTCGGATGCTGTGACAAAGGATGAACTGAAACAGAAGTTTCTGGCCATGTACGACCATATCACTGATCAGGGAGTAGCCTATGGCAGTTGTTGGGGGAATATCCATCATTACGGATACAGCATGCGCGGTTTGTATGTGGCCTACTTCCTGATGAAAGACGTATTGAGGGGAGCCGGAAAGCTGAATGAAGCGGAACGCACCTTGCGTTGGTATGCCATTACTAATGAGGTGTATCCTAAACCCACGGTCAATGGCATTGATATAGATACTTTCAATACACAGACGCAGGGGCGCATGGCAAGTATCCTGATTATGGAAGATACTCCTGAGAAACTTCAATATCTCCGTTCTTTCTCCCGCTGGATAGATTATGGTTGCCGTCCGGCACTCGGATTGGCCGGTTCTTTCAAAAAAGACGGTGCTTGTTTCCATCATCGCAATAACTATCCGGCTTATGCGGTCGGTGGTTTGGATGGTGCTACGAATATGATTTATCTGTTGAGTGGAACAGGATTCAAAGTATCTGAAATAGCGCACGAAACAGTAAAGAATGTATTGCTCACCATGCGTTTCTATTGTAATACCAAACAATGGGCTCTTTCCATGTCAGGGCGCCATCCCAATGGAAAGGGACAATTGATTCCCATACAATATGCTACTTTGGCATTGGCTGGTACTCCCGATGGAAATCAGAAATATGACCCTGAACTGGCTGCTGCTTATCTGCGTCTGGTTTCTTATACGGAAACTCCTGATAAGAATGCTCCTGATTATCTGCCGAAAGCATCTACCGCTTACGAACAAAAGCTAAAACAGCTATTTGAAGCACAGGGATTCCGCCCCGAGCCCAATCCGCAAGGTAATCTGGCGTTAGGGTACGGTTGTGTTTCAGTACAGCGCCGGGATAACTGGGCAGCTGTGGTACGTGGACATTCCCGTTACCTTTGGGCAGCAGAACATTATCTGGATGCCAACTTCTTCGGTCGTTATTTGGCTCACGGCAGCATGCAAATATTAACCGGAAAGCCCGATGAAATGGTTACTTTTACCACCAGTGGCTGGCAAGAAGCAGGATTCGATTGGAACCGTTTCCCCGGTACGACGACTATTCATTTACCATTCGATCAGCTTCGCGCTAAAGTGATGAATGTAGATACTTTCTCCGGCATGGAAGAAATGCTTTATTCCGATGAGGCTTTTGCTGGTGGCTTGTCTCAGGCGAAATTAAATGGTAACTTCGGCATGAAGCTTCATGAGCATGACAAGTACAACGGCTCACACCGTGCCCGCAAGTCTTATCACTTCTTCAATGGAACGATTGTATGTCTGGGTACGGATATTGAGAATACAAATGAAGAGTTCCCGACAGAGACTACCGTTTTCCAATTGGCAGCCACTACTCCCGAAATGCATGATTACTGGGCAGCTTATAAAAGTGACGGACAGACCTATATCGATCCTAACGGAGTAGGTTATTATTTGTCGAAAAACTCGATGAAAGTGGCAAAATATGAAAAGAATTTCCCACAAGTTACCGTAGGTGAACGTAATCCGAAACCTACTTCCGGTGATTGGGTTTCATTGGTATTAGAGCATGGAAAGGCTCCGAAGGGTGCTTCTTATGAATATGCTGTCCTGCCCCGTACGGATGCAGTTTCCTTGAAAGCTTTCGCAAAGAAACCGTCTTACAAGGTATTGCAACAGGATCGCAACGCTCATATCGTTCGTTCTCTGACTGATAAGCTGACCTCATACGTACTTTTTGAAACACCACAGGCATTGCCTGAGGAGGGTTTGCTGCAGAAAGCTGATACTTCCTGTCTCGTCATGATACGTGAAGACAAAGATAAGCTCTTATTGACCGTTTCCCAACCGGATCTGGCACTATATCGGGGGCCGAGCGATGAGGCTTTTGACAAGGATGGCAAACGTATGGAACGCAGCATTTATTCGCGTCCTTGGATTGACAATGATAGTGGTGAGATACCTGTAACCGTTACTCTAAAGGGCGCATGGAAGGTTGCAGAAACTCCCTATTGCAAAGTGATTTCCAAAGATAAGCAGCAAACGGTTCTGCGTTTTACATGCAGAGATGCCGCCAGCTTTGATGTGGAGCTGAAGAAATAATGAAGTTAATCCTTAAAATAGAACTGTGATGAAAGTAAAGAATATAATGTTGTGTGCAACGGCTGTCGCTCCCTCCCTAGTTTGGGCGAAAGAGTTGCCTAATATCATCTATATTGTAACCGATCAACAGACAGCCTCTGCGATGAGTTGCATGGGAAACGATGACTTGCATACTCCGAATATGGATAAGCTGGCAGAGTCAGGTGTCCTGTTCCGTAATGCCTATTGCTCTACGCCTTTGAGTGGACCTGCCAGGGCAGCTATGTTTACAGGCTATACTTCGCACGAAGTAGGACTTGCCCGAAACGGTACACCGATACCGGACTCATTGCGTATCCGGACTTTGGGGACATTGATGCAGGATGCCGGTTATGATTGTATCTATGCCGGTAAATGGCATGTACATACAGCCTCCATGCCGGATAAAGAGTTCGGTTTTACTACTATCCATCCTCATAGTGATAATGGGTTGGCGGAAGCCTGTGTCGACTTTCTGGAACAAAAACATACCAAACCCTTCTTCCTGGTGGCGGGATTCGATAACCCGCATAATATCTGTGAGTACGCACGTAGCCAGAATTTGCCTTGGGGAAATATAGAAGACCTGCCGCAGAATGAGTGGCCGGGACTACCTCTTAATTTCGCTAAGAATCCCTATGACGCTGATGTTATCAGTTATGAGCAGAGCCTGAATTATTCGGCTTATCCTACCCGTAACTACACTCCGGATGATTGGCGCCGTTACCGAAGCCTCTATTACCGTCTGGTTGAAAAGGTGGATGCAGAAATCGGTAAGATTTTGAATGCTATAGATAAACAGGATTTATGGAAGAATACAGTCGTGATATTTACCAGTGATCATGGCGATGGAGTGGGAGCACACCATTGGAACCAGAAATCGGCTTTATATGAAGAGGTGGTAAATATCCCTCTGATTGTAACCTTACCGGGAAAGAAGAATGCCGGCAAGGAGATGCCGCAACTCGTGAATAATGGTGTCGATTTTTTTGCAGCAGTTTGCGACTGGGCAGGCATCCGGCTTCCTGAAGGGTTGCATGGTGTTTCTTTCAGACCGTTGGTAGAGAAAGCCGATCCGTCATTGAAGCACCAGGACTATATCGTAACCGAAACCACTTTCGATAAAGGCGGGAACACACGTGGCTGGGCTTTACGTACCTCTCGCTATAAATATGTGTTGTATGACAAAGGCCGTTATCGTGAGCAACTTTTTGATATGGAAAAAGACCGTGGTGAAATGCGGAATCTCGCCATCGAGGAGAAATACAAAGAGATTCTGTTGCAACACCGGGAGTACCTGCACGATTGGATGAAGCTGCATCATGTAGCGCAGATACGTAAGGATGTACATACGATTCCGGGTGTAAATCCGGAATAAGATTAATGATTATCCCAACAAGCTGCGGACTGCCGCTTGGTAAGTTTCCAGCTTGTTGGACTTATGAATTGCTTTTTTTGCCTTCCGGTCTCCGTCCGGCATTAGATATTCCCAGAAGTTCTTCATTTTCGTCAGCAGTTGCTTGTCTCCCCCTTCCAGAAGATTACCATACTGGGCAAATACGTCAGCATGGAACAATCTGAGTCTCTCCTGCATATCCTTTTCGGAAAGCGGATGTCCCTGTTGATACTCCAAAGCTAAGGCGGGATTGGCAAGCAGTCCACGACCTATCATGATACCTGCCAGTTGTGGGAAACGTTCTCTGATGGCCTGTATATCTTCTATTGTAAGTAAATCGCCGTTATACATAAGCGGATGGCGGCACTCGTTGTAGAAGGTTTCAAAACCTTTTAAGTCTACTTCCCCTTTATATTGTTGTTTTCCCAATCGGGGATGCATGATGATATGTGTCAGTGGCAGTTCATTCAGTAAGGGTAGCAAAGCCAGACATTCTTCCGCGTTTTCCCAACCCAACCTCATCTTAACAGAGAATTGAAGGTCGGGGTGATTCTTTATGGCAGCAGTCAGCAACTCCCGCACCTCTTCGGGATAAGGAAGCATTCCTGAACCATTGTGACGTTTAGCCAAAAGAGGGAAAGGACATCCCAGATTTATGTCCACATTCTTATATCCTTTTTCGATGAATAGGGCTATTATTTGCTCCATTTTGTCCACATCGGGAGCAATGAGTTGTGGAATAAGCTGCACGCCACGGTTGTTTTCCAGAGTAATCTCACGCATATCTTTTTTTCGGATTTCTCCGTGCTCCACACGTACAAAAGGAGTATAATAACTCTCTATACCGCCGAATATACGGGCATGCGCTTGTCGGTAAATAGCCTCGGTGTAACCTTGCAGCGGGGCAAAATGAATGGGGAGGGTATTCTGCATATCAATCAGTTATTCAATATTTCTGCAAAGGTAACTATTTTAGCGGAATAACCATGTTCATTAAAACCATACCTGAACTATACTTGAGCCATACTTGCTCTGTACCAACCCCGTACTTCCTCCGTGTAGAGGTACCTCTGAGTGGAGAATGTACGGAGCAAGTCTGGTCTAAGTATAGCTCAAGTCTGGCTCAGGTATGTAGCCGAGTAATTACTACAAATATTCTTTCGTGATTCTCAATTTTGCTGTAGGCTGAATTCTACAGGTTGTCCATGTTGGCAATGAACAGTGAGAATGGTATTCTCTCCGTCTGCTGTCAGGGTTACCTTTTCATTGGGCGTACTGATTTTCCATTTTCCTTTTAATTCTAGTCTCTTTTCAAGAACGCGGCTGGGATTCTTGGTGGTATATGCCTTTTCCTCAATATTTAGGTTTGGATCGCAAACGCTCATAATGATATTCGCTTTGTCCCTCCTATACATAACCATTGTTTCTGCCGGAATAAGGTTAAGCAGGCTATCCCGTTGCGAGCGATAGGTTTCGAAGACAGCATAGGCGGTAATATCGGTTAATCGGTCGTGTACGATATGTGCACTATCATTCCGTTGTAATACTTCGTATGTTTGCGTAGCCTCATAGTTTTTTAATTCCTGATCGGTTGGCTGTATCCATACGAGGTATTCATACGTTCCATTTTTAGGGGCTTTTCCATGTTCAATCCATGCTGAAGCGAAAGTGCCCTGTGTTACAGCGCGTGTTTTTTCATGACGGGATTCTTGTTTCGTGATCTGTATTTGTACATTACCGTCTTTTACGAAATAATGGTTATTGTAACCGTCCCAGATGGAAAGTAACTTTTCAGTAGTACCGGAAAGTTTCTTTTTGAAGCCAATCTCTTTTTCTTCTTCTCCGTTAACGAGGATGGTGCTTTTTCCTTTTTGGAATGTACTCTGGAAGAGAGTTGTTTCGGTTGGATATTCGTTATTGCTGTTATGAATACCTGTTCCTAAACAGATCATCCTGTTTTCAAAACAGAAGACTGATTTGCGGGCTACGAAATCCGGGGTGAAGTTTTTCAGTTCACGTTCCATCAGTTTCGTTACAAACATGCCGTTTTTTCCTTCCAGTGAACTACTGCCTGAGAAATTTTCTTTGGAATGTGCCATGGTAGTTCCCGGTAGCGGGCTATCCAGCAATTCGAATGGTAAGTGGATGGTTGTAGTTCCCGGTAGGCGATTCCAATCCCAACCGTTCTCATCGTAACCGCTGGAAAGGCGTGAGGGGTATCCCATAATCTGGACAGAACCATAACTCTGATAACGTCCGTAGCGGTTATCTTTCCGGTAAATCTCAGATCCCCAGACGTCAGTGGTATACCCTTTTAAGGTTACCATCCAATCGCTTCTCCGGAAAATACCTGCCGCTCCATAGTTATATACAAAAAAACCTTGTGGGGCAGAGGCGGGAGTGATACCTTGCGTTTTGAAGTAACGCGCTTCGGGGGTATCCTTTTCACAAAGCCGCAGGTAGTCTGCTGCCAGATGATGATCGAAGGCATTACCTTCTCCTGATAAGTCTCCTGACAAGGCAAGATAAGCAAAAGCAGCTACATCATCCGCTTTCATCGAGCCGCCGAAAGGATGTCGTCCGCTGATGCCAACTCCCCACTCATATTTGTTGGAGTAGTTACGCATGGCAATAAAGGCGGATTTCAGTACTTGACGGGCTTCTTCGGTAGGTTCATAGACCGTTTTATTGGTTAAGGAGATGAATTGTCCTACCATGGCTAATACACCTGTGGTATAGGCCGGATAGAAACCGCCATGGTGAAAAGTGGTTCCGTCTACTTTGATACCTCCGATAGTGCCCGGAGTGTATTGAAGAGAAGAGGATACCCAACGGGAAAGGCCTTTCAGTGCGCGTACTCGTTCCCGCTCGTCAGTGAACAGCAGTGCTGAAACTGTTTTAGCCATTAAAAGCGTATGCCAACTGTCCAGCAATTCATCTCTGCCGTATTGATAAGGCTGGCGGGTTTCTTGCAAGGCAGACCAGAAAATGAGGGTAGACAAGATATTATCCCGGTTGGGAGCCTTCCAGATAGCGTCGCGCATTAACCAGGCTGTAGTATATATCTTCCGTACTTGATAGCCGTAATGATGATTGGTTCCCATTCCGCTACCGAAAGAGAATCCTTGATTGATGGCGAAGTCCCAGACAGTGAAGTAATTCTGACGGGAAGATCCGGAATGATTGTAATAAGCATCGTAAGCGAATCCGGAGAGCATTGTTTCCAAGTCATTCCAGGATATTTCTCCTTTAGAACGGTCCAGTTCATCGGGAGTCAGGATAGGAGCACCTGTGAATCCTGTTCCGGAGCGCTGAATATTGGTTTTCTGAAAAACATCGTATGCTTTGGAGACTGCTTCTTTCGGTGCTTTTTGAATATCGAGGGCGGTGGTCAACCGTTGTTCCACTGTGCGCAGTTCCTCTTTTTCTGCTTGAGTGAGGGTGGAAGGTAGTGGGATATCATACTTATATTGTTCCCATTGCCAAACCCGGCACCAATGCCACAGGTCACGATAGGAAAGGGAGTTATTGTAAGGTATCTGCAAGTCGGGGGTAGTGCGGTCGTTCATCTTTTTCACAGGGAAAGTCAAACGGTCCAGAAATATGCGGCCTTTTCGTTCAGGGGCTATCAGTCGATAACTTGCTATTTCTTTGTTTTGTTTATTTCCTTTCATGTGTTGGAAGCCAATCCAGCAAGCGCGCCAGCCAGCCGATGCCAACTGGAAACTGAACCAATAAGACACATCTCCTTGGGGGGAAAGGAACTCAAAACGAATGGAATCTTGCTGGGGGACTTCATTATAAATCCATAAAGTTATTCCGTATGAATTTTCCATTTGTTCATCAAGGGTGAGAAGCTTTTCTAGAGAAATATTGAGTTTGGAACCGGAACGGAAATCCCATTCTAGGCTTTGCCTCCCTTCTTTGTAATACCGGGTGGACAGGGCGATTTTTCCCTTATCGGCTGTTGTAAACTCTTTGGGGATTTCTGTCTCAAAACCTATGAATTGAGCAAAAGATACTTGGCTGCATAGCAACGCAAGGGTGAATAGCAAGTGTTTTCTGGTCATAAGGTATATTGTTTTTTAAAAGTTATAAAAGAGGAGAGGAACCTCACGGTCACTCTCCTCCACACATATCAAATTGATTAAGGTCTATTTGATTTCATTTTAAGGTTAGAAGTTCTGTGTAATTAAATGATTATTTCCAATATTTGTTTTGTTCCAATTTGGTGTTTACACCAAGTTCCTTAGTCGGAATGGGGAGGAACTGGTTCTTTTCAGTTGTATTACTTACATACTGAGCCGCTCCTTTGGCATTGTTGGCAGTAGACCAACGTGCATCATTGACTGCTGCTCCCAAATCCTCTTTGATAGCCTTGTAGTAAATGCCCCAACGTACCAGGTCGTACTTGCGAAGAGACTCAAAGCAAAGTTCACGACCACGTTCATCACGGATCAATTTCTGGAAGTCACCGTATGACAAATCTTTCACTTCGTCAATTCCTGCACGTTTACGTACTTCGTTGATACATGTGTAAGCTAATGCTGTAGGACCTTGGTTTGCTTCGTTTTCAGCTTCAGCGAGCATGAGCAGTACATCGGCATAACGCAGGAGACAATAGTTCTCTTGAGTATAGTTCTTATGCTTAGGGCTGCTGCTCTCCCATTCACGACGGTATTTGCCACAACGACGGTCTACAATCTGATTATCTTTCCAAGCAACCTGTACATCTTTGTTATTGAGTTTGTAAGGTGCCATAGCAAGATCGCGGCGAGCATCTTTTGCATCATACAAATCCCACAGAATCAAACTACCGGCATAGAATGCATACGTATAACCGGCGCCTGTTCCTGCAGAGTTTTCCTGAAGGTTGCCGATTACATTACCGATACGGCTTTCAGTATAACTACCGTCGTCACGTGTTCCAACAAATTCTACTTCCCACATGCTTTCATTGTAGGTAGTTTCATACTGGTCGGAAGCTAAGGCTTTCCACATGGCATATACATCCGGATTCAGCTTATGCTTCTTGGAATCGTACACTGCTTTAGCATACTTGGCAGCTTTTTCATAATATGGCTTTCCACCTTTTGAAGGTTCGCCTGCGCGCCACAAACATACACGAGCCAGAATACCTTCTACTACAGTTTTCTTCACATGTGAAGGGGATGCATCATAGTTGCTGTCATCTACCATATCGAGGCAGTCTTCCATTTCCTGAATGATCCAGTCGAGTGCTTCGGCGTGGGGGGTAGCCTCCAGACTGCTGACGGTAATATCTTTTACTGTTTCTTTACGGATGGGCACTTCATACCAACCTTGTACCAGCAAGAAATGATAATAGGCGCGCAGGAATTTAGCTTCTCCTTTGATGCGTGCTCTTACTTTCTCGTCAGAGATACTGGCTCCATCGATATTGTCGAGCAATACATTGGCATTATTGATTCCTGAGTAAAGTGATTCCCATGTGTACCATAGATCGGTATTACCCGTATTATGTGAATTGGCCACTACCGCACTTGTTTGGTTTTGACGATAGTAATAACTCAAATCGTCAATATTGGACAACATGCAAGAATAACGGTTTCCATACACATGTTCTGCTGCCATTGTCCAGTATACACCGGCTAATGCCATTGTGCAATCAGTTTCATTCTTGTAGAATGTTTCAGGCGCTACAAAATCGTAGGGCTTGGTGTCAAGCATATCGCAACCAGCCATAGAAGTAACTATTGCCAAGATGCAAACTTTCTTGAAGATATTATTGATACTTTTCATATTAGTTTCTTGATTTTAGGTGATTAGAAGGTTATGTTAATACCAAGTGATGCGTTGAATGAACGCGGATAAGCGGACCAGTCGAAACCGGGAGTCAATACACTGTTACGTGTAGAAACCTCAGGATCGGAACCGGAATAACCTGTAATGGTGGCTATATTCTCTGCCGAAACAAAGAGTCTGGCTGCACTGATACCTAAAGAACGCAATGTATTAGGTGTGAAATTGTAACCCAGTGAGATGGTCTTTAACTTCAAGAACGAACCGTCTTCTATATACAGAGAACTGTAGTATTCTGCACCGATAGCTCTTGCACGTGGCATGTTGCTAGCCGGATTCTCAGGACTCCAGCGGTTTGTATAAGAAGCGAACATATTTGTATTCTTCTTGCTTTGAGGATTTTCAAATACCATGCGGTTCGCATTCAAAATATCGTTGCCGTAGCTCCATTGCAGGAAGATATTAAGATCCCAGTTCTTGTAGACAAAGTTATTGCTGAAACCACCTGTATGCTTGGGCTGTCCGTTACCAATAATGGTGCGATCGTCATCAGTGATTTTATTGCCTTCTTTATCACTTAGCTTCTTATATTTCGGATCACCCGGTTGGGCATCGTCTGAAATACGAACTACATCATCTTTCAGTTTGTATATGGTTTTGCCATTAGCATCAACTGAGGTGTTGAAATCTTCATATTTGTAAACACCGTCATAGATGAAACCGTACATACTTCCGGCTGCGTCACCTTTTTTGCTGATATAAGCAGGCATGGTCTTATATTTGTTATCCCAGTTTACGAAACTGATCATGTCATCTTGCCCGTAATTCAGTTCTACAATCTTATTGCTGTTGAAGGCAATGTTAAAGTTAGAAGTCCATGTAAAGTTCTTACCCTTGATGTTTATAGTTTCCAGTGTAAGCTCAAAACCTTTATTGCGTAATTTACCAACATTCAGTGTAGCACTGGAGTATCCGGAACTTGCGGGAACATCTGCACCCAACAACAGATCTTTGGTAGTTTTGATATAATAGTCCATTGTTACATTGATACGCCCATCAAAGAAACCAAGATCCAAACCGAAGTCATATTGTTCGGTAGTTTCCCATTTCAACTTTTCATTGGCCATTGATCCTAATACATATCCGGGATAGAAAGAACTGCCCCAAGGATATTTGTATACATTAGAACTGGTAACCAATTGTGCCATATAGTCGAAGTCACCGATACGGTTGTTACCTGTGAGACCCCAGCTTGCACGTAATTTACCGTTTGACAACCAAGGAAGTGCGTCGGATACGAACTTCTCACGACCGAATGCCCAAGCCAATGAAGCTGATGGGAAGTAACCCCAACGATTGCCGGGGGCAAATTTGGAAGAACCATCGGTACGCATAGATGCTGTAACATAATACTTGGATGCATAGTTGTAGTTGATACGTCCCAGATAAGAAATCATGGCGTTTTCTCCTTGTGATGCTGTGACAACCGGAGTTGCGGAACCTTTGCCGATACCGGACATTCCGAAAGCTTCGTTTGTAATCTGTTCCTGGGTAATGCTGCTAAGATAGCTGGTGTATTTTTGGAAAGTAGCACCGACTAAAGCATTCAGGTTGTGATTGTTCTTTGCATAAACGTATGACAATGTATTTTCGTTCAGGTAGTTTCTTGTCTCCTGTTGTCTCAGGAATGCATTGATGCCTTTGCTTCGTGTATTAGACGGATGTGTATTACCGGTACTAGTTTGGCTTCCGTTGAATTCTTCTCTTTTGATGTCGCGTCCGGTGTATCCGGCAGTAACTTTGAACTTCAGGTTTTTGATAATTTCCCATTCTACACCTAAGTTGGCTTGCAGATGGTTGGTTGTGGTACGACGGAACTCATTCTTTGCAGAGAGTACCGGGTTGAAACGGTAGTCATTACTCATGTCCACATCGCTATCGTACAGTTCGGCCAGAAGGTCGGAACCGGAGGGAGAAACCGGACGATAACCCCATACGCTATACATCAGTGAGTTGGATACTGTTGTTTCTGCGGTGGAAGGATTGGGACCGTTTTGCACGTTGCTTGCAAAGTTTGCATTTGCATTGATCTTTATGCTCTTATTGATTCTTTGGTTGAAGTTGAAACGGCCCTGGTAACGAGAGAGGTCAGAGTTGATGATGACACCCTGTTGGTTGCTGTAAGAGAGTGATGCAGAGTAGTCCATTTTATCGCTGCCACCACTTAAACCTACATAGTGGTTGTGGCTGATAGCTGTACGATAAACTTCGTCCTGCCAATCATAGCTCTTGAAGTTTTTATAATCATCGAGAGTGATACCATCTTTCAGATAGTAGTAAGCAAACTCATCCACTTTTTCTCCATCTACTTCTTTGGTATTTCCTTCCATGATTTCTTTTTGCAGGTTGACGAAATCGTAGCCGTTCATCATGTCCATGGTGTTTCTTACTTTGCTAACACTGACACTACCATTATAAGAGAGAGTTGCTTTTCCGGCTTTACCCTTCTTTGTTGTGATGATAACAACACCATTGGCACCACGAGAACCGTAGATCGCTGTTGCAGAAGCATCTTTCAATACGTCGATGGATTCAATATCGTTCGGGTTGAGGGCGCTCATTCCGGAAGTCTCACTTGGGAAACCGTCAATAACGTACAACGGAGCGGTACTTTGAGTTAAAGAACCGGCACCACGGATTACGATATTAAAGTTGTCGCCCAGACCACCATCTGTGGAAGATACCTGTACACCGGCGATACGTCCACCCAGTGTTTCTGCTACGTTGTTGATAGGGGTTTTGGTCAAGTCGCTCATATTAGCCTTACCGATAGCTCCGGTTAAGTCGCGACGTTTTACGTCACCATAACCAACAGCCACAACGACTACCTCATCCAATGCCTGTGCGTCTTCTTGCAGAGTAACATTGAAAGTCTTTTGGCTGCCAACTTTAATTTCTTGAGTTTTATAACCTACAAAAGAGAATTGCAGGATATCAGAGGATTTAACATTGTCTAATTTAAAACTACCGTCAAGTGCGGTAATAGTTCCATTAGTAGTTCCTTTCACAACGACGCTAACTCCGGGAAGTTCTCCCATAGCATCAACAACTTTACCTGTAACTTGGCTACCTGTCTGTGCTTGTACGCCTAATACGCAGCAGAGAAAAGTTGCCAGTAGCATTAAGGTTACTTTCTGTTTCATAAATATTAAATTAATTAGTTATTAAAAAGGTTGTTCTTTCTCGTTAAACGACTCGAATCACCATGCAAATGTATGTGATTGAATAGAAGGCGACTTTCGCTAATAGTTCGCAAAAAGTACGAATTTGTACATTCTTGATAGAGAAGACCTGTTCTGTACGATTCCCTACCTTATTCCTTGGTTCTTACCTGCTTTCACCTGCTCTAGTAATGCTGAAAGCTCTTTTACCATCTCCGGATGCGTTGCCGCAACATTATCTTTTTCCGATGGATCGATGGAAATATTGTACAGTTGGGGCTCGGGATCGTTTCCTAACTCCATTCTCGTCCAATGTTCGATGGCTGGTTTGTTGCTTGGTTCGATGTATTTCCATGTTCCTTGAATAATTGATAAGGTATTATTCAGATTCTGCTGTACTACATAATCACATCCGGTATTATCTTTCCCTAAGAAAGTAGACAGTTGGTCACGGCTGTCGGGAGCGACGGTTGCAGGTGTAAGCGGGTGATTCAGTAAGGTAGCCAAGGAAGCATACACGTCGATCATAGAGAATAAAGCTTGCTGTTTGCAAGGTTGAATACCGGCAGGCCAACGTACAATGAAGGGAATACGTGTTCCGGCTTCATAAGCACTATACTTACCGCCACGGTATTGTTTCATAGGAGTATGACCGTTCAGCAATTCGAAAGCCTGATCCTGATAGCCGTCGTCAATAACGGGACCATTATCGCTACAGAACACAAAGATAGTGTTATCTGCAAGGTTCAGACTATCCAGAGTATTCATGATCTCGCCTACAGTCCAATCCAGTTGCAGGATTACGTCGCCACGGGTTCCCATACCGCTCTTTCCGGCAAAACGGGCATGAGGTACGCGAGGAACGTGTACGTCTTGTGTACCCATATACATGAAGAAAGGTTCGTCTTTATGTTTTATGATAAAGTCTTTAGCTTTACCGGTGATGACATCTGCAATGTCTTCATCTACCCAAAGAGCCGATTTCCCACCAGTCATCCAGCCGATACGGGGAATACCGTTTACGATTGTATTATTATGACCCTGGCTGGGTTTCAGTTTTACGAGTTCGGGATTTTCCAGTCCGGTAGGCCAGTCACCTACTTTATGGTGGTAATTAACGGTAATGGGGTCGTCGGGGTCTAAACCTACAACGTGTCCGTTTTCTACGAATACGCAAGGTACACGATCCACAGTGGCGGGAATAATGTATTCATAATCAAATCCTATATCCTGGGTATTCGGCTTGATAAGATGGTTGAAGTCTGTGCCTCCTTTAGGACCAAGTCCTAGATGCCATTTACCAACGGCTCCGGTAGCATATCCTTCTGCCTTAAACATGTCGGCCATGGTGACGCAGGCTGTATTGATAATGAGCTCGGAGTTGCCGGGGGCGATTCCTGTATTTTCCTGTCGCCAGGGATACATACCTGTCAGCAGACCGAAGCGGGAGGGGGTACTGGTGGAAGAGGTGGCATAGGCATTAGTGAACTGCACACCTTGTCCGGCAAGGCGGTCGATATTGGGGGTACTTATTTTAGTGGCGCCATAGCAACTCAAGTCACCGATGCCCAGATCGTCGGCAATCAGGTAGATAACATTAGGCTTCTGACGGGTAGTGTCGGCGGTTTCTTTCTTCGACGGATTTCCGCATCCGGCTATCAGGGCTGCGCCCGGAAGAAGGGACCATAAAGGGGAAAAATGTTTCATAGCTTTTTGACTTTAGATTGTTATTTCTGAGGTCAAAGGTAGTGGCTTTTCCGGAATTGAGTGTATAAGGGAGTACAAGGGAAGGACGAAAATGTACATAATGCTAATGAGAACACTGGAATGTACAGAAGAAGATGTTCTCCCTTTATAGAGAATCTTTTCTCAATATGGTGAGAGTTTCTTCTCAATGCGATGAAAATAGATTCTCTGTTTGATGAGAAAAGATTCTCACCATAGCGAGAAAGATGAGAAGACTCATACGGCTTATTAACCTTCTTCGTCTTCTTCATCCTTGCTTCCTGTATCCGCATCCTCTCCTTTGCGATAAGCCAGCGGACTTACATGGTATACATCCTTGAAACACTTTGAGAAGTAGCGGGAAGAGCTGAATCCGATCTTGTCTGAGATTTCGGTAATATTCAGTTCCGGATTGTTCCGCAACATCAAGGCACCTTTCTTCAGGCGAATGGTCAGGATGAAATCATTCGGTGTTTGTCCGGTGATGGCCTTCAGCTTGGTGAACAGGTTGGTACGAGCCATTGCCATTTCACGGGCGAAGATATTGACATTGAATTCCGTATTATCCAGATTCTTCTCGATGATGCTGATGGCACGATCCAGAATTTCCTTATCTATCGGGTTCGTTGCCAGCATCTGGGCATAGGCTTGCGGTTGCTTGCTGAACTTCTCTTGTAGAAGGATGCGTGAGTTTACCAGGTTGTTGCAACGGGAAATCAGCAAGTTCGTATTGAAAGGCTTGGTGATGTAATCATCTGCACCAATACGCAGGCCCTCGATGTTTTGTTCTACGGCGGTTCGGGCTGTAAGCAGCACTACCGGAATGTGGCAGGTATTGAAGTCGTTCTTAACCTGTTTACATAGCTCAGTACCAGACATCTTAGGCATAACCACGTCGCTTACTACGATGTTCGGCATTTCCTTCTGTACCAGTTCCAGGCCTTCTTCCCCGTCTGCGGCAGTCAGTACCTGATAGAATGGGCGGAAGATATTCTCCAGCATTTCACGGATGGAGGCATTGTCTTCTACGATAACCATTTTAACGTCAGGCATGCGTTTTATCGGAGCATTCTCTTCCAACTCAGCTTTGAGTGAAGCATCAATTTCAGAAGTTTGTGCCTGTTCTATTTGTTGTACGGCTTCGGTCTTCTTACTGATTTCTTCCTGACTGAAATGAGCGTTTCCAAGATGGAGACGAATGATGAAGCTGCTGCCTTTGCCGAGTTCACTCTCTACCTTGATAGTGCCGTGGTGCAGTTCGATGATACCTTTCGTGAGGGCCAGTCCGATACCGGTACCAACGCCGGTGGCAAGGCTATCCATTTGTTCGGTCTGATAGAAACGGTCGAATATCTTATCTATCTCTTTGGCGTCGATACCGCTGCCGGTATCAGTCACACGGATGACGGCTTCGTTACCTTCGGTGGTAATACTGAGGGTAATGGTATCCTCTGCCTGAGTGTGCTTGATGGCATTGGACAGGAGGTTGTTAATAACCTTCTGCATCTGTTTCTGGTCGTACCATACTTCAAGGCTTTCGCTGTCTTTCTCGAAGTTGAAACTGATCTGCTTGCTGCTGGCATACTCCATAAAAATCAGATAGTTCTCATAGAGGAAATGTACGATGTTGTGCGGACTGACTTTTACTTTCATATGTCCTTGTTCCTGCTTGCGGAAGTCAAGAAGTTCGGTGATCAGTTCGCGCAACTGGATACTATTCTGGTAGATACTCAATATCTTATTATAGATAGTGGGTGTGAAGTTCTGCAGTTGCATCAGGGTTTCCACCTGCGACACGATAAGGGTAAGCGGGGTGCGGAATTCGTGTGAGATGTTGGTGAAGAAGCGTAACTTGGACTGGTTCAAGGCTTCTACATCTTGTATGTGCTTTTGCTCATATTTCAACGATTCACGTAGTTTGATTCTCGATTTGTACGTTCTTACAAGATACCATAAAAGGATGGCAGTCACTATCAGATAAATAAGATAGGCAAGTGGGGTTTTGTAGTAAGGAGGCAATACGTGAATAGTCAGATGCACCTGCGGGCAAAGGGATTCTTCTTTCCCTTTGGGCTTAATCAGCAGGTTGTACGTTCCGGCATTCAGGTTCGTATAAGTGATGATGGGCTGGCCACGCGTACTGTTCCAGTCGTCGGAGAAGCCTTCCAGTTTGTAAATAATTTCATCTTTATTGGCTGCCACGTAGTTGGAAGTGGCAAATTCAATGCTGAACATGGTCTGGTTTGCGTCCAGGGTGATCTCTTGGGTATGGCATAAAGATTGCGTCAAAATGCCTGTTTCATCGCTGACTTTTACTTCGGAACCGTTTACGATGAGGCGGGAAAGGATGATTTTGTAGGGCTTCGGAGTAAAGTTAAGTTCCAGCTCATTGAACGAAAGCATACCTTGTGTGCCGCCGAGGAATACTTCGCCATCTCGCGTTACACATAGTGCATTCTCATTGACTGCTGTCAACGGGAAGCCGTTTTCTGCACTATAGTTCTGGAACTTCTCTGTTTTCTGGTCGAAAATGGAGAACCCCTGATTAGTGATAAGTATCAGTTTGCCGCTGACCGGGGATTCCTGCGTATCGTAGATACAATCGCTGACGAGTCCGTTCTTATCTTTGTCAAAGTTCTCGAAGTCATTGCTGGCAGGGCGATACAGGTCGAGTCCGCTTCCTGAAGTGGAAAACCAGAGATTACCCTTATTATCTTGCATGATGTTGTTCACATTGTTGTTGCTGAGGCTGTGCGGTTGTGCCACGTCGTGCCGGTAATTGGTCAGCTTGTTGGTATCGAAACGGTAGGAGAAGATACCTTCGCCCGTGGCGGCAATCCAGAGTGTGCCATTGTTATCTACTTCTACATCGGCCACCATTGTTATTTTGCGCCCTTCTTTGGTGTCTTTGAAGAGTTGCCGGCATTTTCCGCTTTGGGGATCAAACAAACATACGCCATTCTGGGTGGCGACAATTAACTGGTCATGATAAGGTGCTATGTCACGAACAATGTTTGATGGAAGCGTTTCCGGATTGCCTTCTTCCATGAGATAGTGGGTGAATGCTCCTGTACGGATATCGAGCTTGTTCAGTCCACCGAGATGAGTACCTATCCAGATGATTTCTTTGGCAGGATCATAATAGAGGGCTTTTACATTGCTGTGGGAGATACTATTATATCCCTTTCCGGCAAGATACCATTTGAACTCACGTGTGCGGCGGTTATAGAAATTGAGTCCGCCACCTTCTGTACCGATCCATAGGTTGCCGTTCTTATCTTCAATGGTACGCCCTACTACAGGACTACTCAGACCTTCTTTCTCGTTTCTGGAGGCTTTATACCGGGTGTAGATTTCATATTCAGGATTGAAGTAATTGACACCACCAAAGTAAGTGCCCAGCCACAGTGTCCCCTGATTATCCTTTACGATGCACCAGATAGAGGAGTGGGTAAGACCTTCATTCTGCATATCGTTGGAAGTGTGGTTCTGGAAAAGTCCTGTTGTCTTGTTATAGCGGTTCAGGCCGTTGAAGGTTCCTATCCAGATATTGCCAAGATTATCTTCGCAACAAGCTCTTACGAAATCAGAAGATATACTGTGCGGATTCTTCGGGTCGTTTCGCAAATTCTCAATAGTTCCGTCTGTTTTTATCCGGAAGAGTCCTTTTTCCCAACTGCCTATCCATAATTCGCCTGAATTGTCCTGGTAGATGCTGGTAATGTTTCCTTTTTCAATGGGATGGGTGACTTGATGTCCGTCTATTTTCAGGTTGAAGACTCCTTCGCTGGTGGTTCCTATCCACATGTGTCCTTTATCCTCGAACATGCAGGAGATCTCGATGTTTTCTCCCGCCATCTGGTAGTAGAGGTCGAAGTTGTCGGTCTGTTCATTGTAGCGGTAGATCTCATTCTTTTTTCCGATGAACAGGCCGTTTTTATAATAGATGCTGTTAATGTTACCTTGAAGGAGAGTCGTAAAGCGTTGTGTTGTCAGATCGAACTGGGCAACGCCTTCGGTACAGAGCAGATAGATTTTACCGTTTTGATCGCCTGCCATGCGCAACACGGTATTGCAGAAAAGGCTGTAAGGGTCGTTTTTGCTCAGTTTATAGGTTTGTATATCATTACCGTTGTAGCGGTTCAAACCTTCACGTGTACCAATCCACAAGATACCGTTCTCGTCAATGTACAGGCTGTTGACGCTAAACTGAGATAAACCGTCATCGGTTGTCAGATGATTGAAAGTAATATTCTGGCTGTGTAGGTTTGCTGTAGCTATGCTTACTAAGACAAGAAACAGCGTTCTGATAAACTTTTGCACTTCTCCTCCGGTATTTTTAAGGTTTCAAACACAAATATAAGGCGTTTTGCTTAAAAGAAAGAAGTTTATTGCCTGATTTCTATGGTTATGTCTGTCTAAATGTATAATTTTGGGCGTTTGTCGGACGAATTTGGACTTTTTCATTGATGAGGAAGACGTATATTTGCATACTAATTTTAAATCTATATATAGAATATCATGAACAACCTTCAATCCATTGTATCCCATTTTAATACGAAGGGTACAGTTAATGAAATCCAGCCTTTAGGCAGCGGGCTGATTAACGACACGTATAAAGTGACTACTCTTGAAGCAGATGCCCCCGACTATGTATTGCAACGTGTGAACCATGCTATTTTCCAGAATGTGGAGATGTTGCAGGCGAACATTGAAGCCGTAACCCGGCATATCCGCAAAAAACTTGTGGAACAAGGTGCGGATGATATAGATCGTAAAGTGCTCTCTTTTATTCCTGCCGATACCGGAAAAACGTATTGGTACGATGGTGAAAACTATTGGCGTATCATGACATTCATTCCTAATGCAAAGACTTATGAGACGGTGGATGCAGAATATTCTTATTATGCCGGTGTAGCTTTTGGTAATTTCCAGGCAATGCTTGCGGATATTCCTGATGAGCTGGGAGAGACTATTCCTGATTTTCACAATATGGAGTTCCGTCTGAAACAACTTCGTGATGCGGTGGCTGCGGATGCGGTTGGCCGGGTGAAAGAAGTGCAGTACTATCTGGATGAGATAGAAAAACGTGCTGAGGAGATGTGCAAAGGTGAACGCTTGTATCGCGAAGGCAAATTGCCAAAACGTGTATGTCATTGCGATACGAAGGTGAATAATATGATGTTTGATGAAGAGGGCAAGGTGCTTTGCGTCATTGATCTTGATACGGTGATGCCTAACTTTATCTTCTCTGATTTCGGCGATTTCCTTCGTTCTGCAGCCAATACAGGTGCCGAGGATGATGAGAATCTGGATAATGTGAATTTCAATATGGAGATATTCAAGGCGTTTGCAAAAGGCTACCTGGAATCTGCGAAAGTCTTCCTGCTTCCGATAGAGGTTGAGAACCTACCGTATGCAGCTGCATTATTCCCCTATATGCAATGCGTTCGTTTCCTAGCGGATTATATTAATGGTGACACTTATTATAAGACTAAATATCCTGAGCATAATCTTGTACGTACAAAAGCGCAGTTCAAACTGTTGCAGAGTGTGGAAGAACATACACCGGAAATGCAGGAGTTTATAAAGTCGTCATTGGTATAATAGTTATAAGCTACAAGCTACAGGCTACGAGTGCCTTTCGGTGCATAGCGTAGCCACTTGTAGCCTGTAGCTTGTAGTTCGTAACTTTATTAAAATATGAACAAAAGAACCCCTGTATGCTTGGTGTTGAAATCTGCAGTCTTGCTAGTAACTCTGCTTTGTGTTTTCCCCTTGTTTGCAACTAACCCCCAAAAGAAAGAAATGAAAGAGTTGAATGTAAAAAAAGTAAGTCTGGCTAATGTAGCAGTAGAGAATATTCCTGCTTTGTTGGATAAAGAAAAGGTGGCTTTTCAGTCGATCAATACGGTGAATTGGAAAGCATTCCCTTATCAGCCGGAGGTGCAGTTCCGTATAGCTCATACGGATGATGCGATTTTGGTTCATTACAAAGTAAAAGAAGCCAGTGTGCGTGCTGTAGCTGCCGGAGATAACGGTGCAGTATGGGAAGATGCTTGTGTAGAGTTCTTTTCTATCCCTGCAGGAGATGGAATTTATTATAACGTAGAATGTAACTGTGCCGGAACTCTCCTGATTGGTGCCGGTGCCGGGCGCGAAAACCGTGAACATGCCCCGCAAGAAGTGATGGACAAAGTGCAACGCTGGTCTTCTTTGGGACGCCAGTCTTTTGAGGAACGGGTGGGAGAGTGTAACTGGGAACTGGCATTGGTTATTCCATATTCTGCTTTTTTCAAGCATCAGATCACCAGTCTTGACGGAAAGACGGTTCGTGCCAATTTCTACAAATGCGGTGATAAACTACAAACGCCTCACTTCCTTTCTTGGAATCCTATTGCTCTGGAAAAGCCTAATTTTCACTGTCCCGAATTCTTCGGCACATTGAACTTTGAGTAATTATTTCCAGTCTTTCAAATTATAACTTGCTTCTACCGTCCTTTCTATATCATCGGGAAGGGCGGGGAAGAAGTCTATCCCTGTGATCCGCTCCACTTCGTCCACAGTGTTTACATAAGAGTCCAGCGGATTGTTCCCTTCATTATTTTTATAAATAAAGCCGATAGCTTTCGGTTTCTTGTGTAGAGCAAGTATCACCTTAAAGAAAGCATCCGGTACGGCAACTTTATGCTCGCCTATGGTCTGTGGCTTCCGGTCATAGAAGATAGGACCGGCTACAATGTAAAGGCAACTGTCTTTTTTCACCCACTTGCGGCATTTCTGTTCCAGCTCGTTCCAGTCGCCCCGGTTTAGATTGTGGTGTTGGGGGCAGATGTTAGTCATGTAGAAGCTCTCTATCATGGCTTCACGGTCCCATTTGTTATCACCTGCCGGACAAAGATGCCCACGATCCCAGCCACTACCTTTATAGTCTTGTGTGGTGACTGCTTTGCTCTTGGGCAGATCAGGGTCGGGACGGAAGTTATTGATTCGCTCGGTATTTTCTTTTAAACGTTCGGGAGTCAGTTTCCAAGCTACCCAGTTTGCTATACGCGTGTTGGAGTTATAGGATACGAGGTATCCGGTGCGCTGCAGAAGTATTTCGGGAGTACTTGGGGCAGTTGTTTGCTTGATGTATATATCGGAATTTTTGGGAGTACTCTGAACGATGATTTCTGTCTGCTCAGGGCCGGCAGTCTTTTCTTTAGAGTTCGTTGTCTGATAAGCGGTAACGATGCCGCATATGATCAGGACAATCAGGAACACCAGTTGTTTCTTGCTATTCGTTTGTTTCTTCTTCTTTTTTCTCATAATTGAACGGGTAAGGTGGTGCAAAGATAACAAAAAAGGCGGACGAGTAAACCCGACCGCCTTCCGAATAAGGAGTATTCTTTTATTTTACAATGCCTTTAGACTCGCGTACGAAGTTAAGGATATTGTGTATTTCGTCACTCATC
The DNA here is from genome assembly GCF_000172175.1 of Bacteroides intestinalis DSM 17393. Classification (NCBI taxonomy): domain Bacteria; kingdom Pseudomonadati; phylum Bacteroidota; class Bacteroidia; order Bacteroidales; family Bacteroidaceae; genus Bacteroides; species Bacteroides intestinalis. The sequence continues at coordinate 625,246 of NZ_ABJL02000007.1, forward strand.
GGCACTTGGTCTTCAATCTTTTGCAAAGCATCCTGTATGCTGAAGTTACCTTGGTAAATCAGACGGTAAGCATTTACGATATGACGTAGAATACGGTCTGTTACCTGATGCTTGTGCTGTAGCACAACAGCATTAATGCCATGATAACCGGCCGGATTACCATTCATGATCACATAAGGAGGAACGTCTTTCGCAATGCGGCATCCTGACTGGATCAATACCCAGCTTCCGATGTGGCATTGTTGTTGTAAAATGACGTTACTACTCAGAATGGTAAAGTCATTGATACGACAATCACCGGCTACGATAGTCTTAAGTCCTAATACACAATGATTACCTATTTGCACGTCATGGCAAAGGTGTACACCGTCCATCAGAAAGTTCTCGTTCCCGATACGTGTAGCATCTCCTTCATGTGTAGCGCGGCTCACAACTACATTTTCGCGAATGTCGTTCTGGTCACCGATAATTAGCAGACTTTTCTCACCCGTATAGTGGAAATCCTGTGGGGTGGTACCGAGTACGGCGCCATGATGCACTTTATTCTTTTGCCCCATACGCGTACCGTTGAGGATACGTGCACCGGACATGATAATACAGTCATCTCCAATTTCTACATCGCCTTCGATATATGCAAAAGGCTGGACCGTTACATTCTTGCCGAGCTTTGCGGCAGGATCTACAAATGCTAATGGACTTATCATAGTAATTAGTTTTTAGTTATTACTTTCTGCCTCCTCCGAGCGCCTGATACAGACTGATAACGGCTTGCATGCGATCGAAAGTGTCGGATACCTCGGAGATTTGTGCACTGAGGTAAGATTGCTCAGCAGACAGAACTTCCAGATACGTTGACGTGCCTAAGTTAAACAATTCTTTTGTATCTTCCGCAGCTTTACGGGCAGAATTTACTTGAATCTCGCGAGAAATGGCTTTTTCGGAGGTCATTTGGTATTGATACAAAGCATTGCTCACTTCATTTCCAGCTTTCAGCAAAGTGGTCTGGAACTGGATTTTGGATTGTTCTTCTTGTGCTTTGGCCTGTTTCAGACGGGCGATATTAGCACCGCGATAGAACAACGGTTGTGTCAACGATCCTATAGCTGAAGCCAATAATTTGCCCGGATTCACAATTGCAGATCCTGCACTGTTAGTCCATCCTGCCGAACCACTCAATGTAATTTGCGGATAGAAAGCTGCACGTGCGCTGTTAGTATTGTAATAACTTGCAGCAAGAGACATCTCGGCAGCTTTTACATCGGGACGGTTAGACAATAGTTGCAAAGGAATACCGGCTGAGAATTCTGTCGGTAATTGCTGGCTTTCCAACACCCCACGTTCTATTTCCTGTGCCGGTTGATTCAGCATCAGGCAAAGAGCATTTTCTGTTTCGCGGATACTTTGACGCATGCTGGGCAGAGATGCCAATACTTGTGCGTAAGCTGCACGGGTTTGTTCTACTCCGGCAGAAGTCGTATTATATATACCCGCATCCTTCATCGCTTCTACGGTTTCCACATTCTTTTTCAAGATATCGGCTGTGGATTCTGTAATTTGCAACTGGCGGTCGAGCATCAACAATGTGTAGTACATATTGGCTACATTGGCGATCACCTGAGTTTGAACAGCTTGTTCATAGAACTGTGTCTGTTTCAGAGATACTTGTGCACCACGTTTCGGGTTCAGTATCTGGCCGAACAGGTCAATCTGCCAGCTTGCTGTAACAGGAAGTGAATAGGTCTGTGTAGCTTTTCCCTTATCCCAACTGCTGACAGTTCCCTGCGGAGACAATGCCAGCGTGGGAGCATAAGCCAGACGTGCGGACATAAGGGCAGCTTCTGCTTTCTTCACATTCAAAGCGGCACTGCGCAGATCGGGGTTATTAGCAAGTGCTTGTTCGATGAGCGCTTGCAACTGAGGGTCAGTGAATACTTCCCTCCAAGGCAGATTACCGAAGTTTGCTGTATCCGCAACTAGTGTATCGTTCACAGATGTTGTATCACGATACAGTCCGGCAGCCGTAATATCTTCGGGTCTGTCGTATGATTTGTAGATGTGGCAGCTGCTCAGAAGAGCAGTTGCACACATCAAAGTTATAATCTGTTTCTTCATAATCTTTCTATATTAATGAAGAATGATGAACGAAGTTCTCCATTCTTCATTCTTAATTTACTTCGTGTATTGCTCAATTTCAGGTTCTGCGTCAGAGTTATCCACATCTGTCCATTCCATCGGTTTAATCTTCTCCTGCAGGTATTGGAATGCAACGAACAGGGCTGGTACGATAAAGATCTGAAGGATCATACCAATTAACATACCACCGATGGCAGAAGTACCCAGCGTACGGTTACCATTAGCACCTGCGCCGGATGCCAGCATCAACGGAATCAAACCGACAATCATAGCCAATGATGTCATCAGGATAGGACGTAGACGGGCTGCGGCACCCAGTACGGCTGCCCACGTTATACTCATACCCATCTTACGACGGTCGAGAGCAAACTCAATAATCAAGATGGCATTCTTCGCCAACAGACCCATCAACATGATCAATGCAATCTGCATATAAATGTCATTGGACATGGATCCCATTATCATCTTTAGAATGGAGATATTACCGATGGCACTCATACCGTTGACGAACAGGAAGCTACCTAACAGACCGAACGGAATAGACAACAGTACGGCAAGCGGCAGGATGTAACTTTCATACTGTGCACTCAGCAACAGGTAAACGAATACGAAGCAGAGAACGAAGATCAATCCCGTGGTGCTTCCGCTGGTTTCAGCCTCTTCACGTGCCATACCTCCCAATTCGTAAGCGAAACCGGCAGGCAGGTTCTCTTTGGCAACCTCAGCGATAGCGGCCAGTGCCTGACCGGAAGTATATCCGGAAGCAGGAGCAACCATTACTTTCATAGAGGTATACAGGTTGAAACGGCTGATGATATCAGGTCCGTATACCTTCTTGATGGAAACGAACTGAGTAATCGGAGCCATCTCATTGCCGTTACGAACCTTGATGCTGGACAATGATTCCAGATTCTTGGTTGCTTCGGGATCTGCCTGAACCATTACGCGGTACATCTTACCGAAACTGTTGAAGTTAGAAGCGTACAGACCGCCGAAGTATCCCTGCATAGTGCTGAGGATGTCGCTTGGGCTGATACCCGCTTTCTTACAGGCAGCAGCGTCAATATCCAACATATATTGCGGGAAGTTCGGGTTGAAGCTCGTCTTTGCGGAGTTGATTTCCGGACGTGCTTCCAATGCGGCATTGTAATCTTTTACTACGTCGAAGAAGTGGTTCAGGTCACCACCGGTCTTATCCTGCATGTTCAACTCGATATCGCTGGATGCGGAGTAACCTGGGATCATAGGAGGAGCAAAGAACAGTACCTGTGCTTCTTTGATAATCTTTTGTGCACGCATAAAGAGCGTGATGTAAACAATGTTAGAGTTCTGCATTGTGGAACGTTCTTCCCAGTTCTTCAGCTTGATGATGATAGAACCGTAAGAAGGCCCTTGTCCGCCGATGAAGCTATAACCGGAGATTACCGTGCGGGATGCAACGGCAGGTTCGGCTGCTACCAGGCTGTCCACACGGTACAACACTTCTTGTGCGCGTTCCTGTGAAGTACCCGGAGGCAGTGTTACTACACCCATGATGGTACCCGTATCTTCATTAGGCACCATGCCCGTCGGGGTAATTTTCATAAAGAAAATCAGCAATACGATAGAACCTGCTACAAGACCGAAACTCAACCATCTCTTCTGGATAAAGAACAATACATTATTCTTGTATTTTTTCAACATCTTGTCGTAAGCCACATTGAAGCCTGTGTGGAAGCGGCTGATAAATGTCGATTTCTTTTCACCATGTTCATCATGCGGTTTCAGGAAGATAGCACACAATGCCGGACTCAATGTCAATGCGTTCAATGCGGAGAAACCGATGGCGATAGCCATCGTCAGACCGAACTGTCGGTAGAATGTACCTGCCGTACCACCCATGAAACTTACAGGGATAAATACAGACATCATGACTAACGTAATAGAAACGATGGCACCACCCAATTCACTCATGGCGTCGATGGAAGCGGTACGGGCAGATTTATACCCTTGGTCTAACTTCGCATGGACACCCTCGACGACGACTATCGCATCGTCGACGACTATCGCGATGGCGAGCACCATGGCCGAAAGGGTCAGCAAGTTGATACTAAAGCCAATCAGCTTCAGTACGAAGAATGTCGCAATCAATGCTACCGGAATAGCAATAGCGGGGATCAATGTGGAACGGAAATCTTGTAAGAAGATGTATACCACGATGAACACAAGAATAAAGGCCTCGATTAAAGTCTTGATAACCTCATGGATAGAGGCGAACAAGAAGTCGTTGGCACTCTGTGCGATATTGATTTGTAAACCTGAAGGCAGTTTTTCGGAGTAGTCATTCAATAATGCTTCCAAGTCACTGATGGTTTGTGTTGCATTACTTCCTGCCATCTGGAACACGATACAACTGACGGCCTTATGACCGTTTACGGTATTATTGAAGCTATAGGTCAGACGTCCCAGTTCGATTTCTGCAATATCTTTCAAGCGAAGTACTTCTCCGTTTTCCATCGCTTTGATAACGATGTTCTCAAATTCTTCCGGTTGCTGCAGACGTCCTTTATAACGTATTGTATATTGGAATGTCTGATTACCACGTTCACCGAACTGTCCGGGGGCAGCCTCGATATTCTGCTCAGCCAAAACTGCTGCTACGTCATTGGGAATCAGCTTATACTGAGCCATTACGTCGGGCTTCAGCCAGATACGCATGGAGTAGTCAGTACCCAACACCATTGCGTCACCTACACCGGCAACACGTTTTACTTCAGGGATAAGGTTGATGTTGGCATAGTTTTCCAGGAACTCGATGTTGTATTGGTCCGTCTCATCATAAATAGAGAATACCATCAACATGGAAGTCTGTCTCTTTTGTGTTGTTACACCTACCTTAGTTACTTCGGCAGGTAGCAGACCTTGCGCCATGGATACACGGTTCTGTACGTTTACGGCAGCCATATCCGGGTCAGTTCCCTGCTTGAAGTAAACGGAAATATCGGCAGAGCCACTGTTGGTGGCATTGGAAGTCATGTACATCATGTTTTCCACACCGTTGATCTGGTCTTCCAGCGGTGCAATAACGGAGTTCAACACCGTTTGGGCATTGGCACCCGTGTAGGTGGCGCGCACTGATACGGTTGGCGGTGCAATGTCCGGGTATTGGGTGATAGGCAGGGTTGCCAGACCAATAAGACCCAGGATCACTATCAGCACGGAGATTACCGTAGATAGTACCGGACGATTAATAAATCTATCTAATTTCATGTCTCTTTTATTTTAGTTGGCAAGTTGACTCGGTTTCAGAAACGTCAACTCTTAATTAAACGCAGTTTGGATATTACCTTCTTTCTGGTCTTTCAGTGCTTTCTGATATTCAGCTTCTTTTTCAGCAGGAGTGATAGGAGTGATAGATGCCCCGTCTCTCAGGTTTTGCACACCTTCCATTACTACTTTATCACCGGCTTTCAAACCTTCGGTTACGTAGTAGTACTTACCATCATTCAGCTTGAACACCTGGATTTCCGTGTTCTTCAGAGTGTTGTCGGGCTGCACTACGAATACGAACTTCTTGTCCTGTATTTCTGTAGTAGCTGATTGAGGTATCATAATAACATTTGTCATCGGGTTGGGGAATACCACATTACCGGTACTTCCGCTACGCAACACATTGTGTTTGTTGGGGAAGAGGGCACGCATAGTTACCGAACCGGTAGTCTGATCGATAACGCCGCTGATGGTTTCTACACGTCCGCTGTCGGCATACATGGTTCCATCGATAAGCTGTAGCTGTACATCGGGCATTCTTTCCAGAATTTCCTTGATACTACCACCTTCACGGATTTGCGACAGCAATTGTCTTTCGGTCATGGAGAAGTAGGCGTACATCTCAGAGATATCGGCTACGGTAGTCAGTGGGCTGGCAACGGAAGGGCTGACCAAACTACCTACACGGTAGGGGATACTACCCACTACGCCATCGCTGGGGCTGGTTACACTGGTATACGACAGATTGTTCTTGGCGTTTACTAATTGTGCTTCAGCTTGTGCCAATTGTGCTTTTGTTTGTGCCAGTTGATTCTCTGCCATCTGCAAATCGTAGTTGCTGATGATGTTCTTTTTGTTCAGCTCACGCTTGTTGTTTACGGTAAGTTCTTGCGTGTTTACGGCTGCTTTGGCTGTTTCAACAGCAGCTTTGGCTGAGTTTACGGCTGCTTGATACTGTACAGGGTCAATGCTGAACAACACTTGCCCTTTACGTACTACTGCACCTTCGTCTACATGTAACTTGGTGATGAAACCGCTTACCATGGGGCGGATTTCTACATCTTGTTTACCTCTGATCGTAGCTGGATAGCTGTTCGTCAAGTTGGCAGTGGTTGTTTCCACTGTGATCACTGCAAATTCGGGTGCTTTACCCGCAGTTTTGTCACTTTGTCCGCAACTGAACAGTGACAGGCAACATGCCAATAAAATCAATCTACTCTTCATACTTGTAATTATTCTCTGTCTTTTGGTTTATTTTTTTATCTTGGTAAAAAGGTTTTTTATGTTTTGTCATAGTTGGATAATACGGAGGGCAAAGGGGAAAACTAGAAGCACTCTTCGGGTTTTCCGGCTGCAAAATTATCTATTTTTGAACAGGTTGGTTCTATTACTGGCTATTTTTAACTATGTTTTATACATATATTATATAAAGGGGAGGGATGGAGCAGAGTTAAGAGTAGGACTGAAATAGGCTGAGTCCGTAGCTGAAGCAGGATGAATTTCGTACTGAGATAGTCATCAATGCCGATGATGCCCACCATCAATGCCATTGATGCCTATCATCAATGGCATTGATGATATACTCACTCCCGTAAAGAACATATCTCATTTATACCCTCATCCGGGCTTACTTAACGTATCAGCTCCAATGTGTCGATGCGACATCTTTTGCATCCTTTTCTGGCAAAAGCCTTATAATTTAATACCTTCTTGCTCTTTTTTGATTAAAATACTGTAAAGCATACTGCTTATTAAGGGATAACCTTTATTTTTGCAGCATGTTACGTAACAAATATTCAAATATGAAATCTCTTTTCAATCGTTTGGCAGGTGTTGCCATCGTTGCTGCCCTGCTTTATTCCTGCGCCAGCATCGGTCGTCCGGAGGGTGGTGCTATTGATGAAACTCCCCCCCGCTTCGTTGGTAGTACACCTTTGCCGGGTGCGCTCAATAATAGCCGGAAAAAAATAACGATTGAATTCGATGAATTCATCAAGCTTGATAAACCGGGTGAGAAGATTGTGATTTCTCCTCCACAGGTGCAGCAGCCGGAGATAAAATCCAATGGAAAGAAAATTGTGATTACTTTGAAGGATACTCTCAAGCCGAATACTACTTACTCGATAGACTTTTCGGATGCCGTTCAGGACAATAATGAAGGTAATCCGTTGCCTGATTTCGGATTTACTTTCTCTACCGGTTCTGTAATTGACTCAATGGCGGTATCCGGCACCGTACTGAATGCATTCAATCTGGAACCGGTGAAAGGTATGCTGGTAGGTATGCATTCCAATCTGGCGGATTCTGCCTTTACAACGTTACCTTTCGAACGTGTAGGTCGTACCGATAGCCGCGGACGTTTTACGATTCGAGGTGTCGCTCCGGGTGAATACCGTATCTATGGATTGCAGGATGCCGACCAGAACTTCTATTATAGTCAGCCCACCGAGGTGATTGCTTTCGAAGACTCCCTGATTATTCCTTCTATGGATCAGCGGATGCGTTTTGATACACTCTGGAAAGACTCTTTGACGATAGATACGATTATGGAGAAGATGTATACCCACTATTCTCCGGATGATGTTATATTGCGTTGCTTCAAGGAGCTTACTTTATCGCAACGTCTCATAAAGAGTGAGCGCCCTGAACCTCGGAAGTTCTCTTTTTATTTCTCGGCTCCGGCAGATAGCTTACCATTATTGAAGGGACTGAATTTCGATGAAACCGATGCTTTTATCGTGGAGAAGCCTACCGGCCGCATTGATACACTCCAATACTGGATAAGAGATTCTCTGATTTATAAGATGGATACTTTGAAGATGAGTCTTACGTATCTCTATACAGATACACTAAATCAGTTGGTTCCCCGTACGGATACACTGAAACTTGTGTCGAAACTTAGACCTAAATCGGAAAAGGAACTGGAGAAAGAACGCGAGAAGAAAGAGAAAGAGCTTGAAAAGGCCAAAAAGAAAGCTGAAAAGGAAGGCAAGGAGTATGTAGAGCCGACGGTATTCTTACCTGTCGATGTATATGCGCCGGGTACGATGGATATTTATGATTATATTTCCCTTACGTTCACTGAACCGCTGGCAAGTGTTGCTGATAGCACAGTTCATCTGAAACAGAAGATAGACAGCTTGTGGCGTGATGTTCCTTTCGACTTTATTCCGGACTCATTGAACCTAATGCGTTACAATGTATATGCGGATTGGGAACCCGGTGAAAGTTATACCTTTGAGGTGGATTCTACGGCTTTCCAAGGAATATACGGCCTTTTCACCGATAAGGTAAAGAAAGAATTCAAGGTGAAGAAGCCTGAAGAATATGGACAGATATTCTTTGATGTGAGCGGTGCGGACTCACTGGCATTTGTTGATTTGCTGGATGCACAGGACAAGGTAGTGCGTACGGTGCCAGTCGTCAATGGCAGGGCGGATTTTTACTTCCTGAATCCAGGTAAATATAGTGCACGCCTCATTAATGACAGGAATGGAAACGGTGTATGGGACACCGGAAAATATGAAGATAAACGGCAACCGGAAGAAGTGTATTATTACTATCAGGTGTTAGAATTGAAAGCTAATTTTGACTTGACACAGAGTTGGAATATACATGATAGGCCGCTGGATCAACAGAAACCGGGAGAACTCAAAAAACAAAAACCAGATGAAGACAAGAAAAAGAAAAATCAGAATAACCGCAACTCCGGCAATCGCCGGTAAACGCGGATGGGTATTCTGCCTATTGGGGGCTCTGTTACTTGCTATTGCTACACCTGCCAAAGCACAATGTACGGCAGAAAACACCGCATTCCAATCCGGTGAGCATGTGATGTATGATTTATATTTTAACTGGAAGTTTATCTGGAAGAAGGTAGGGCTGGCAAGTCTGACAACCTTCTCCACGACTTATCAGTCGAAACCTGCTTACCGTTTCAATCTGCTTTCGGTGGGTAGCAAAAAGACGGACTTCTTTTTTAAGATGCGTGATACGCTGACATGCTATGTCAGTGAGAAACTGGAACCGCTTTATTTCCGTAAGGCGGCCGAAGAGGGAGACCGCTATACAGTGGATGAGGCGTGGTTCTCTTATAAGGATGGTGTATCTAACGTGAAGCAGAGGCGTATCTGGCACAATCCGGTTCGCGATCCGCAAGAGATGGAATACAGTGACAGCCGTTGTATCTTCGATATGTTGAGTATCCTGGCACAGGCGCGTTCTTACGATCCGGCAGATTATAAAATAGGCGACCGAATTCAGTTCCCTATGGCTACTGGGCGCAAGGTAGAAGAACAAACATTGATTTATCGTGGAAAAGAGGAGGTGAAGGCCAATAATGATACGATTTACCGTTGCCTTGTATTCTCTTTTGTGGAATATAAGAAGGGAAAAGAGAAAGAGGTGATTACTTTCTTTATCTCAGATGATAAGAATCATCTTCCCATCCGTCTGGATATGTATCTTAACTTCGGTTCGGCAAAGGCATTCTTTAAGAGTGTACAGGGGAACCGCTATCCGATGACTTCGGCTGTAAGGAAGAAGTGAGATAGTTCGTAGCTCGTAACTCTATACGCTGAACGGTAGCGGATCGCCTTTTCGGAATACGCTGGACTCAAACGTAGCAATCAGTTTCCCATCTTGGTTGGTGATGTCTATCTGATAATATCCGGTAGTACGTCCGATGTAGCGTTCGCGTGCTTCGGCATACAACGTGTCGCCCGGACCACTGGCACGCAAAAAGGTGATATTGGAAGAAAGGGAGAACGCTAATGAACCATGCGAATTGGCTGCGGCAGCCAGTGCCAGGTCGGCAAGGGTAAAAATAGCGCCTCCTTGTGTACGATGTCCTGCATTGAGGTGATTTTCTGTGATAACAAGGCATGCTTTACTATATCCTTCGCGCACTTCCAGCAATTCTACACCGGTTTGTTCTGCAAAGAGATCTTTTTTGAAGAATTCTTGTGGAGTCATGTTTTTGATAGGTTTAAAAAGTTCAATCTGTATGATTTATGCGCAAATGTAACAATTTTACCCTTTTCCTGTATAATTTAGGAGGGTCTTTTCTGTAAACCTGCGCTACATTTGCTGACGAAAGAATACGAAACTTTAATAAACAAATCATTATTATGAAAACAATCCTCACGACATTGGGAGTATCTCTCCTTGTTCTGGCGGGTTGCACAGGTCAGAAGCAGGCCGAAAGCAACTTTATCCAAGAGAATATTGATAATGCGGTGGCACAGGAGACCATCCAGACCGACATTATTGAGAAATCAGGAAAAATTCTGAATCCAAGAACCATTAACAAAGACGGTAGCATTGTGTATGTACCCATTGATGACTGGTGTTCCGGTTTCTTTCCCGGTAATATTTGGTATACCTATGAACTGACAGGTGACAAGAAATGGTTGCCATTGGCCGAAAAGTATACTGAAGCATTAGACTCTGTACAATACCTGACCTGGCATCATGATGTAGGCTTTATGATTGGTAGCAGTTACTTGAACGGATACCGTTTTGCTAATAAAGAGGAATATAAGCCTGTAATAATCCAGACTGCAAAATCCCTTTCCACTCGTTTCCGTCCGGCAGCAGGAGTACTTCAATCCTGGGATGCAGATAAAGGTTGGCAGGCACAGCGTGGTTGGAAATGTCCGGTTATCATAGATAATATGATGAATCTGGAACTATTATTTGAAGCTTCCAAACTTTCAGGGGATTCTACTTACTATAACATTGCCGTGAAACATGCTGATACAACCATGAAGAATCACTTCCGTGACGATAATAGTTGCTACCATGTAGTGGATTATGATCCTGTAACCGGTGAGGTGCGTAAGAGACAAACTGCACAAGGCTATGCTGATGAGTCAGCTTGGGCGCGCGGACAAGCTTGGGCCATCTACGGATATACCATGTGTTACCGCTATACTCACGATCAGAAGTATCTGGATATGGCTGAGAAGATTTATAACTTTATCTTTAATAATCCGAACTTGCCGGAAGATCTTGTTCCTTATTGGGATTTCGATGCTCCGAATATTCCGAATGAACCGCGTGACGCTTCTGCGGCGGCTTGTACGGCATCTGCTTTGTATGAACTGAGTACATACATTCCCGGCAAGAACTATAAGGAAACCGCAGATAAAATTATGGAAAGCCTTGGTTCTCCGGCTTATCGTGCTGAAGTGGGTACTAATGGCAATTTCATCCTGATGCACTCTGTAGGTAGTATTCCTCATGGTGCTGAAATTGATGTTCCATTGAACTATGCAGACTATTATTTCCTGGAAGGAATCATGCGTAAAAGAGACTTGGAAAAATGATAATCAATCGGTTTAGTTTGTTTTTGGGAGGTTTGGGCCTGTTTGCCTTGCAAGGCTGCAAAACCCAGCAAGAAGAGCAGGCGCAACTTCCAAATGTTATTTATGTCTTCCCCGACCAGTACCGCAATCAGGCAATGGAGTTTTGGGGACAAGAAGGGTTCCGCGACAAGGTAAATTTCCGCAATGACCCGGTGCATACACCTAACCTGAATGGCTTTGCCCGTGAAGCGTTGGTGTTAAGTTCCGCCCAGAGTAACTGTCCGTTGAGTAGTCCTCACCGTGGTATGTTGCTGACGGGTATGTATCCCAATAAGAGTGGGATTCCTTTAAATTGTAATTCAAACCGTCCTATCAGTTCCTTGCGTACTGATGTGGATTGCATAAGCGATGTGTTCAATAAGTCTGGGTACGACTGTGCTTACTTTGGTAAGTTACATGCTGATTTTCCTACTCCAAACGATCCGCAACGTCCTGGTCATTACGTAGAAGACCGTATTCCGGCTTGGGATGCTTATACACCGAAAGAACGGCGCCATGGTTTCAATTACTGGTATTCTTATGGTACTTTCGATGAACATAAGAATCCCCGTTACTGGGATACGGATGGAAATCGTCACGATCCGAAAGAATGGTCACCGCTGCACGAGTCCAAGGTGGTAGTTTCTTATCTGAAGAACGAGGGGAATGTGCGCGATCCGAAGAAACCATTCTTTATAATGGTAGGTATGAATCCACCCCACAGTCCGTACCGTTCATTGGACGATTGCATGGAAGAAGATTTCAACCTGTACAAAGATCAACCTTTGGATAGTCTTCTGATCCGCCCCAATGCAGACAAGAAACGTGAGAAGGCAGAGAGCGTTCGCTATTACTTTGCTTCCGTTACCGGTGTAGACCGTGCCTTTGGTCAAATACTGGAAACGCTGAAAGAGCAGGGGCTGGATAAGAATACGATTGTAATCTTTGCTTCCGATCATGGTGAAACCATGTGTAGCCAGTTTACGGATGATCCGAAGAACTCTCCTTATTCCGAATCTATGAACATACCGTTCCTGGTACGTTATCCCGGTCATGTACAGCCGCGTGTAGATAATCTTCTGATGTCTGCACCGGATATCATGCCGACTATCCTGGGATTGTGCGGTTTGGGGGATTCTATTCCGGCCAATGTGCAAGGACGTAACTGGGCACCACTTTTCTTCGATGAAAAGGCCGAAATTGAACGCCCCGGTGGTGCTTTATATATCCAGAATTTGGATGGAGATAAAGATGCGGACGGTAAAGTACAAACTTACTTCCCTTCTTCAAGAGGATATAAGACAGCACGTTATACTTTGGCTTTCTATATCGATAAGAAAGATCGTAAGTTGCAGAAGAGCCTGCTGTTTGATGATGAAAAAGATCCTTACCAGATGAATAATCTTCCATTGGAAGAAAATAAAGAGATCGTTGCAGAGCTTTGCCGTGAAATGGGCAAGGAATTGAAAGCAATAGACGATCCCTGGTATAAGGAACGTATTCTTTCCGACATGATACCTTACTAAAACTCTCTTTTTTAAATGGAACTGCCTCCCTTGATTTTACAGAATCAGAGGGAGGCAGCTTTTTTATAGGACAGTGGAATTTACTTATTCAGTTTCCACTCAGAACCTTCTTTACCGTCTTTAATTTCAAAGCCGAGGGCTGTAAGTTCATTACGAATCTTGTCAGAGGTAGCCCAGTCCTTATTGGCTTTCGCCATCATGCGCTGTTCCAGCAACATGTCTACTACTTTTCCGAAAGCAACTTCACGTTCTTCATTGGAATCGTTTTCTTCCTTCAATCCCAGAATGTCGAAACAGAAGAGATGGAATGTTTCTTTCAGGTCTTTCAAATCTTCGGCAGTAATGGTATCATTACCTGCAATGATATTGTTAATCATTCTGGCTCCATCGAAAAGGTGAGCAATGACTATCGGAGTATTCAGGTCATCATTCATGGCTTCATAACACTTTTCACGCACTGCTTTCACATCTACGCTGGATGTAGCAGACGGGGTGATTTTTTCCAGCCCGTTTACGGCATCCATCATTCGGCCCAATCCCTTTTCTGCAGCTTGCAGAGCTTCGTTGCTGAAGTCTACCGTACTGCGGTAGTGAGCTTGCAGAATGAAGAAGCGGATGGTCATCGGACTATAAGCCTGTGTCAGCAATTTGTGTGTGCCGTTGAAGAACTCATCCAGATTGATGAAGTTGCCATATGACTTACCCATCTTCTGTCCGTTGATAGTAATCATATTGTTGTGCATCCAGTAGTGTACCATATCATTACCCTGTGATGCTACTGATTGTGCAATCTCACATTCATGATGGGGGAAAATCAGGTCCATACCACCGCCGTGAATGTCGAAATGCTCACCGAGGTATTTCTTACCCATGGCTGTACATTCAGCATGCCATCCCGGGAAACCGTTGCTCCACGGAGAAGGCCAACGCATGATGTGTTCCGGTTGGGCGCATTTCCATAAGGCAAAGTCGGCGGGGTTATGCTTTTCTGCTTGTCCGTCCAGTTCGCGGGTGGTGTTCAGTACATCATCCAGGTTGCGACCGGAAAGCTTTCCGTAATGATAATCCTTGTTATATTTCTCAACGTCGAAGTAAACGGAACCTTCGCTGACATATGCATATCCATTCTTCAGGATTTCTTTCACCAATTCTATTTGCTCGATGATATGTCCTGACGCATGTGGCTCAATGCTGGGAGAAAGTACGTTTAATGCTTCCATAGCCTTGTGGTAGCGGTTGATGTAGTATTGCGCTACTTCCATCGGCTCCAGTTGCTCCAGTCGTGCTTTCTTGGCTATTTTGTCTTCTCCGTCGTCAGCATCATGTTCCAGATGGCCTACATCGGTGATGTTGCGTACATAGCGTACCTTATATCCCAGATGGGTAAGGTAGCGGAAAAGCAAATCGAAAGTAATGGCAGGACGTGCATGTCCCAAATGCGCGTCACCGTAAACGGTAGGACCGCAGACATACATACCTACATGTGGAGCGTGCAATGGCACGAATAGCTCCTTTTTCCTATCTAAGGTGTTGTAAATTGTCAGTTGATGTTCCATAACGTTTGATTTTTAGTTTTTTTAAAAGCACAAAGTTACAACAATTTCATAAGATAATAAGTTCTTTCATTCTTTTTTCTTACTGACAGCTAAGAGGGAAACGGCTATCGGATGAATTTATTCTTTCTCTACGTCTCGTGTCATTTGCCAAAGGTTGGAATAGACACGTTGTCCGTTCATGTCATTTTTTAGTAGTGAGAGGGATTTCTTCCAAGTGATATGATCACAGATGTAGTAGTTCATTAGCGTTGTTGTCTTTTTAAAGATAACAAATGTAGTGATTTTCTTTTTCCTTTGTTATTTTTGCACCCATGAAATCAAAGAAACGTGTATTATTGGGTATGAGTGGAGGTACGGACAGTTCCGTTGCCGCCATGTTATTGCAGGAAGCCGGTTATGAAGTTACTGGTGTGACGTTTCGTTTCTATGATTCGGAAGGCTTTGAGGAGTCTCTGGATGATGCTCGTACTCTTGCTTCCCGCCTGAATATCCCGCATATCATTTATGATGCCCGCGAATTATTCCGTGAACGTATAATCCGTTACTTTATAGGTGAATATCTTTCTGCCCGTACTCCTGTTCCTTGTACGCTTTGTAATAATGAACTGAAATGGCCGTTACTGGCAAAGATAGCCGATGAAATGGGTATTTATTGGATTTCAACCGGACACTATGTTCGCAAGGTCTTTCAAGATAACCATTATTTTATAGCTCCTGCTGCCGATCGGGACAAGGATCAGACTTTCTTTCTTTGGGGGCTTAAACAAGATATTCTGGAACGTATGATCCTTCCGATGGGGGATTGGACTAAAGATGAAGTCCGTACCTATGCTGCCGGACGAGGCTTTGAACGAGCGGCAACAAAGAAGGATAGTCTCGGCGTTTGCTTTTGCCCAATGGATTACCGCTCTTTTCTACAACGTGAAGTTCCGCAGGAACTTTTGCCTGGAAAAGGCAGATTTATCGATGAAAGCGGTACTTTTTTAGGCTGGCATAAAGGATATCCTTTCTACACAATCGGTCAACGTCGAGGGCTGGGTATTCATATGAACCGGGCTGCCTTCGTGAAAGAGATATGTAAAGCATCGAATGAGGTAATACTTGCTCCCCTTGCTTCCCTTTATAAAACAGAAATGTTGCTGAAGGATTGGAACATTGTGGATGCTTCACGCTTACTAAACTCCCCAAATGTTATCGTCAAGATTCGCTATCGTAAACAAGCCAATTATTGTACAGTCGGCATTACAGCGGAGAATCTTCTCCATGTACAACTTCACGAACTGTTGGAGTCTATAGCTTCCGGTCAGGCTGCCGCTTTTTATGATGAGGATGGCCTACTGTTGGGAGGAGGCATTATTATATAATCATTCTTTTATTTGTTCTTGAACAAAAAAATAGTTTACTCTGTTTGAAATAGAAAGACGTCTATTTTTTACGAAACAATTAAAACGAATAACAGTATGAAACGTATATATTTGATGATGCTATTTGCCACCTTGGCAATGATCGTCTCTGCCCAAACGGACGATAAAGGATACAAAGAAGGAGCATGGGTACTGAAAGGTGTGACGGGTGTGAACATGTCCCAAACTGCTATGACAAACTGGTCAGCTGGTGGTGAAAACTCTGTGGCCGGGAATGCTTACCTGAATGGTTCGCTGACGCATAAGAACGGAGACTGGCTGTGGGTAACGAACTTGGTGCTGGATTATGGTTTGTCGAAGACCAAATCTCAGGGGATGAGAAAGAGTACCGATAAGATTGGATTATCTACCCAGTTGGGATATGCAGCTACCAAAGTTTGGTACTATACGCTTATGGCTGACCTGAATACTCAGTTTGCCAAAGGTTATAATTATCCGGATAAGAGCCATTATATATCCAATTTCTTTGCTCCTGCTTATTCCAATGTTGCTTTAGGTATGGAGTATAGACCGAAGAGTAACTATTCTATTTTTCTTTCACCGGCCTCTACTAAGATGACCTTTGTGTGCGATGATTATCTCTCTGATTTAGGTTCCTTTGGAGTTGATCCGGGTGATCACTTTAAGATTGAAGCGGGTGCTTTCCTGAAAGCCCGTGCAGAATTACCAGTCATGGAGAATGTGAACCTGATTACTACGGCTGACTTCTTTACTCCTTATAATAAAGACTTTGGCAATGTAGATGTAAACTGGGATGTACTTATCAGCATGAAGATTAATAAAGTGCTTTCGGCAACTCTGAATATGACTTTGAAGTATGACAATGATGTGAAAACCTTTACTGATGAGGGCGTTGAAAGAGGTCCAAAGGTACAATTCAAAGAGATACTGGGTGTTGGATTGGCTTATAATTTCTGATTGCCTGGGACGATTGTCTGTTTTTCCTGCTGAAATAATAAATAGGAAAGGCCATACTGATTAAAGTTAGTATGGCCTTTCCTACTATAGTATTACTTTATAATTTTATTTGTTCAGTTCTAACATCTCTTCAATATATACTCTTGTATTGCTGAGGCGCGGTACTTTATGTTGTCCGCCCAACTTTCCTTTTTGTGCCAACCAATCATGGAACAAGTCTTTACGGGCAATAATAACTTCCAGGGGTTGCAGGGCAATGTTCTTTTGGCGTTTAGCTTCGTAATCGGAGTTGACTTCTTTCAATGTATCATCCAGTATCTTGGCAAAGTTCTCCACGCTATCCGGCATCTGAGCAAACTCGATCAACCATTGATGGCGGCATTTGGCTTTAGCATCCATAAATACAGGAGCAGCCGAATAATCGGAAATCAATGCTCCGGTCGCTTCACAAGCTTTAGCTAACCCTCTTTCTGCGTTATCCACAATCAATTCTTCGCCGAAGGCATTGATGAAATGCTTGGTACGTCCGGTAATGACGAACTTATATGGGTCTTTCTGTGTGAATTTTACAGTATCTCCAATCATATAGCGCCACAATCCTGCAGATGTAGAGATGACCAGTGCATAATTCTTGTCTACTTCGACTTCCTCCAGACAATAGATGCGGGGATTCTCTTTTCCCACATCTTCCAATGGAATAAATTCGTAGAAAATACCATAGTCAATCATCAGCAGCATAGCCGGATCATTCGGATCGTTCTGTGTCCCGAAATATCCTTCAGAAGCATTGTACGTTTCTACGTAATGCATCTTGGATGAGCGGATTACTTCTTTGTATTGTTCGCGGTAAGGTGTAAAAGCAACGCCCCCATGGAAGAAGACTTCCAGATTGGGCCATATTTCCTCCAGAGATTCTTTGCCGGTCTTTTCAAGAATACGCTTGATGAGTACCAACATCCACGAAGGAACGCCGGAGAGGCTGGTTACATTCTTCGAAACAGCACTGTTGGCAATGGCTTCTATTTTCTTTTCAAAGTCGCTCATGAGAGCGATCTTCTTGCTTGGAACGCGAACACAGTTTACTAATGGATGTATATTTTGAATCAGAATAGCAGAAAGGTCGCCCACGAGCCCATGTCTGGAATTGAGGTTGGGGCTATGGCTTCCACCTAAAATGAGACCTTGTCCGGAGAAGAAACGGCTGTCGGGGTTCTGTGCCAGATAAAGAGTAACTGCATCTTTGCCACCTTGGTAGTGTGTATCGTTCAGGGACTCTTTGCTGACGGGCAGGAATTTGCTTTTATCGTTTGTGGTACCCGAAGATTTGGCAAACCAGCGTATCTCTGATGACCAGAGCAGGTTTTGTTCTCCTGCACGCAGGCGTTCCACATACGGCTTTACCTCTTCGTAAGTCTGTATGGGCAGTCTGTTTCTAAAGTCTTCATAAGTATGAATGCTTTTATAATCATATTTCTTTCCCCATTCTGTATTCTCGGCCATGCGCACCAGACGGTTCAACACTTGGTGTTGCAGCTCTTCTGCACGGTTGGCATATAAATCGATTTTTTTCAGGCGAGGGGTAAAATACACCTTATTCAGCAATGTTGTGATATTCATCTCTCTTAGCTAAAACTATTTTGTAGCGCAAAAATAATCTTATTTATTGGCTTCTCTATCTTTTTTCTCTTTTTTTTCTATCTTTACGGACGTATTCAGTTGACAAGTTAACAAGTTGACCAGTTAGCAAGACAAAAAGACAAGTTTACCTGTACCTGATACCCTTCAACTTGTTCCCTAAAAAAGGTAGTTATGAGAATCGGAATTTTGACTTCGGGAGGCGATTGTCCCGGCATTAATGCCACCATTCGTGGAGTATGCAAGACTGCAATCAATCATTATGGAATGGAAGTAATAGGTATTCATAGCGGCTTTCAAGGATTGCTGACTAAAGATGTGGAGTCGTTTACCGATAAATCTTTGTCCGGTTTATTGAATCAGGGCGGGACGATGCTGGGCACTTCCCGTGAAAAGCCTTTCAAGAAGAATGGTGTGATGTCCGATGTGAATAAACCGGCACTTATTGAACAGAACGTGAAAGAATTAGGGCTGGATTGCGTGGTCTGTATCGGTGGTAATGGTACGCAGAAAACTGCTGCGAAACTGGCTGCCATGGGACTGAATATTGTTTCCGTACCCAAGACGATTGATAATGATATTTGGGGAACCGATTTCTCTTTCGGATTTGATTCTGCTGTGAGCATTGCTACGGATGCCATCGATCGGTTGCACTCTACTGCCAGTTCGCACAAACGGGTGATGGTGATTGAAGTGATGGGACATAAGGCTGGCTGGATTGCACTTTATTCCGGTATGGCAGGTGGTGGAGATGTGATCCTGATACCCGAAATCCCTTATAATATCCATAATATAGGAGAGACGATCCTGAACCGTTTAAAGAAAGGGAAACCTTATTCCATTGTAGTGGTTGCCGAAGGTATACAGACGGATGGACGAAAACGTGCTGCCGAGTACATTGCTCAGGAGATAGAGTACGAGACGGGTATAGAAACCCGTGAAACGGTGCTTGGTTATATTCAACGTGGAGGTTCACCTACGCCTTTCGACCGGAATCTGTCTACCCGCATGGGCGGACATGCCACAGAACTAATAGCTACAGAGCAATTCGGTAGAATGATTACATTGAAAGGGGATGAAATTTCTTCTGCACCTCTGGATGAGATAGCCGGAAAGCTGAAGTTGGTAACGGAAGATAACGACCTTGTGGTTCAAGGGCGACGGATGGGAATCTGCTTTGGTTGAAATACGGGCGAATGATTATTCGCTCACCTCGTGTTCAGTTACTGAAGTAACTTCCTGATTCTCTTCAATCAGGGCACTCTCAATAATTTCTTCAGCTTCTTCCGTATTTTCCTGCTGATGGTTTTGCGCTTTAGTTGCCTCAATCTGTTCTTTGAAGGCGGCATCATTCTTTATTTTCTTTAAAGCAGCCTGCGCAGCATTTTGTTGGGACTCTTTTTTAGAATATCCTGTTCCTTTTCCTGCTGGTATGCCTTCGATGCGTATTTCGGTGTGGAACATAGGATTGTAGTCTTCGTCAAGGAATTGTTCGATAAGTTCAAATGAAACTTCAACTTTGCTCTTTTGGCTCCATTCAATCAGCTTCGATTTAAAATTCACCTCTTTGCGTGACATCTTATCGAGGTCGATGTAATTCTTGAATATCTTTTCTTCCATGAACCGCTTACAGCGTTTGTACCCCTGGTCTAAGTAGATAGCGCCGATAAATGCTTCGAAAGCATTTCCGTACATATAGCTGTTGTGCGAGGAAGAACGGGCGGAGTATTTTACCAGTTTGTCCAAACCGATTTCTACCGCCAGTTTATTGAGTGTCTCCCGTTGTACGATTTTGGAACGTGTATTTGTGAGGAAGCCCTCGCGGCGGCCTTCAAAATGCTTGTAGACAATATCTCCCACGATGGCGTCAAGAATGGCGTCACCCAGGAACTCCAGTCGCTCATTATTTAAAGGGCGGCCTTTCTCCGAACGGATGGAGGTAGATTTGTGCAGCAATGCCTGCTGATATAGCTGGATGTTGCGGGGATAGAATCCCAGTATCTTATAAAAACAAAGATAAGACTCTTTGTCCTTACGGAATAAGAGCCTTATCTTGTCTATTTGATTACGTAACACGACTGATTATTCTGCGTATTTTTTGAAAATAACACATGCGTTATGACCACCAAATCCAAATGTATTGGATAGAGCTACGTTCACTTCGCGCTTTTGAGCCTTGTTGAACGTAAGGTTCAGGTCATAGTCGATGTTTTCGTCGTTATCACCCTCTTCGTGGTTGATAGTCGGAGGTACAATGCCATTCTTGATCGCAAGAATACTTGCGATGGCTTCTACCGCACCGGCGGCACCCAGCAAGTGACCGGTCATGGATTTTGTTGAACTGATGTTCAAGTCAAATGCATGTTGACCAAATACCTCTTTAATAGCTTTAGCTTCCGATATATCACCTACAGGAGTAGAAGTACCGTGAACATTGATATAATCTACTTCTTCGGGTTTCATTTCGGCATCTTCCAACGCGTTTCTCATCACTAACTTGGCTCCTAGTCCTTCCGGATGTGAAGCGGTCAGATGGTGAGCGTCGGCAGACATTCCTACACCGGCAACTTCTGCATAAATCTTAGCACCACGTGCTTTGGCATGTTCCAGTTCTTCAAGAACCAGACAGCCACCACCTTCACCCATCACGAAACCGTCGCGACTTGCGCTGAACGGACGGGATGCTGTTGTGGGAGATTCATTGCGGGTTGATAATGCATGCATGGCATTGAAACCGCCTACACCGCCAACGGTGATTGCAGCTTCCGAACCACCACTTACAATAACATTGGCCTTGCCTAAACGAATCAGGTTGAAGGCATCAGCGATAGCATTTGTGGAAGTAGCGCATGCAGAGCAAGTTGCGTAGTTGGGCCCGTGAAAACCGTACATAATAGAAATCTGCCCTGCAGCAATATCCGAAATCATCTTGGGGATGAAGAACGGATTGAACTTAGGACCGTTTTCTTTACCGGTCAAGGCATAATTACCTACCTCTTCTTCGAATGTACGGATTCCACCGATACCGGCGCCAAAGATGACACCGATTCTGTTTAAGTCCTCATTTTCGACGTCAAGACCAGAATCATTAACCGCTTCTTTAGCTACAGCAATGGCATATTGTGTATACAAGTCCATTTTGCGGGCTTCTTTGCGGTCGATATAGTTGGTTGCATCGAAGTTCTTCACTTCGCAGGCAAATTGAGTCTTGAAAAGGGAAGCATCGAAATGAGTAATAGGTCCAGCTCCACTAACCCCATTCACAAGGTTCTCCCAAAATTCGGGAACGCTGTTGCCAATGGGAGTAATGGCGCCAAGACCTGTTACTACAACTCTTTTTAATTCCATATTAAATTGATGGATAGAATTACTTAGCGTGTTCTTCGATGTAAGAAACGGCGTCGCCTACAGTACCAATCTTTTCAGCTTGGTCATCCGGAATTGAGATACCGAATTCCTTTTCGAATTCCATGATAAGTTCTACAGTGTCAAGAGAATCAGCTCCTAAATCGTTAGTGAAGCTAGCTTCGTTAGTAACTTCTGATTCTTCAACGCCTAATTTGTCGACGATAATCGCTTTCACTCTTGATGCAATTTCAGACATAACTTTAAGTTTTTAATTAATAATTAGTTTTATTTCTTTAAATTTGCGGGGCAAAGGAATAAATATTTATCGTCACTCGCAAATATTTGGGGAATTAAATGCAATGTTTTGCACATTTTTCACGGTTTTGTGCACTAAAAGGAAGATTTATGAGGAAAAAGATCGCTGTTTTAGCATCGGGAAACGGAACGAATGCCGAAAATATCATTCGTTATTTCCAGGAAAAAAGTTTGGCTTGTGTAGCCCTGGTTTTGACTAATCGTCAGAGTGCGTTTGTTTTAGAGCGCTCACGCGGGCTTGGAGTGCCTTGCTTTTATTTTTCCAAGGGTGATTGGGAGAACGGAGAGCCGGTTTTATCGGTGTTGCAGGAGCACAATATTGATTTTGTAGTGCTGGCCGGATTTCTGGCTCGTATACCAGACTCTATTTTGCATGCTTATCCCAATAAAATGATAAATATACATCCTTCATTGTTGCCAAAGTTCGGTGGAAAGGGAATGTATGGCGACCGCGTACACGAAGCTGTGATTGCTGCGGGTGAAAAAGAGAGTGGTATTACTATACACTATACGAATGAGCATTATGATGAAGGTGCCATTATTTGCCAGGTGAAATGTCCGGTGTTGCCGGAAGATACTCCCGATGAACTGGCACAACGTATTCATGTGCTGGAATATGATACTTATCCCAAAGTAATAGAAAAATTACTGGAATCCGAGGTCTAAGACTCTGTTCAAGGACTTACCTGAACTGTATCAAGTCCGTATCATCTCCGTATCTATACGCTTGGAGTTGGTACGGACTTGACACGGACTTGGTATGAAGTTGCTATGAAATCACTACGCGGAAGGCTGTTTTCTCTCTTCTCAGCGGATAATCTCCTCTTAATTTCTCAAATAATTCCGGATGCTGTTTTAAGGCTTCACTGTCCCTTCTTGGATCATACATCTGTAGGTAGGCTTCTGTTTCGGTAGTTGCAGTGATCATCGGGTTCTCCGGTTCAGGTGGAACAATTCGGTAATCGGCCTGTATGTCAAAGTGCTGGCAAAGAGAATCCAACGACATGCGGGTGGCGTTTGCTTTTCCATCTGCTGAATATCCGGCAATATGCGGTGTCCCGATGAATACCTTATTTAATAAGGTGAGATTAATATCCGGTTCGTTTTCCCATACATCAATGACGGCATCTGAGATTAATCCGTTTTTGAGAGCCTTCAATAAAGCATTCGTTTCAATAACTTCCCCTCGGGAAGTGTTGATGATGATGGGGGAGCGCTTCAGTGAGCGGAAGAATGACTGGTCTGCCAGATGGAAAGTCTTATATTTCCCTTCCTTATATAAAGGTACGTGGAATGTGAGGACGTCGCACTCTTCGGCAAGGAATTGTAGGGAACTGAAGCCGGCACTTCCTTCTTCATCTTCTCGTGGCAAGTCATTCAGTAATACTCGCATGCCCAGTTCACGAGCCACCTCCGCTACTTTACTGCCTACGTTACCTACTCCGACAATGCCTATAGCCATTTCGGATAGCTTCTTTCCTTTCAGGAGTTCTGTTAGCAAAAGTGTGGATTGCAGGTATTGGGCTACGGATGCGGAGTTACAGCCTGGTGCATTCTTCCATACGATGCCTGCCTGATGACAATATTCTGTGTCTATATGATCGAAGCCGATTGTGGCTGTGGCAATGAACCGAACCCGACTCCCTTCTAATAATTCCCGGTTGCAATGGGTGCGTGTGCGAATGATCAACGCGTCTGCATCTTTCACTAAGGAAGCCGTGAAGTCCTTTCCGGGGACATATATTACTTCATCCGCTATCTTTTCGATAGCTTCCTTTATAAAAGGTATTTTATTGTCGACAATGACTTTCATTTCTGTATTTTTTTTCTATATTTGTTGCAGGCAAAGTTAGTCATAAAAGCGGTAAACTGTTTGGTTGTGTGCTAAATAATACATAACTTTGTCAACTTGTACAAATATTAGGATTTGTAGAATAAAGATAAAACAGTTATAAGGAATGAAGTGTATCCATATCATTACGCCTGTAAAGGATTC
This sequence comes from Bacteroides intestinalis DSM 17393, assembly GCF_000172175.1. Lineage (NCBI taxonomy): Bacteria > Pseudomonadati > Bacteroidota > Bacteroidia > Bacteroidales > Bacteroidaceae > Bacteroides > Bacteroides intestinalis. The sequence goes on from NZ_ABJL02000007.1 coordinate 649,693, forward strand.
CATTGAGTTGACTTTACAGACGGTAGATGCTATTATGGCATCTGACGTGAAGACTCCTTTTACATATACCGTTTACAATGATTTCAGTACGGAGGAGAATACGGCCAGGTTGCGGGAAGCATCCGGGAGACTGGGTTTCGAATTGGTAAACCTTGCGGATGTCACAAGCCACCCTTCGCCTAACTATCTTCTGATTCTGCAAATGTCACAAGAACGTGCTATTGCGGAAGAAGCCGGATTGGTAATTGTGGAATCTGATGTGGTGGTAAAGAAAGATACTTTGCAATCTTTGTTCGATGGCGCTTTGGAAAGAAAAGATTGTGGAATTGCTGCTGCTGTCACCGTAGATGAGAAAGGTGATATAAACTATCCTTATTTGTTTGCAAAAGGGCGAGAGAATCAGGTGTTTCCCGAAAAGAAACATTGCAGCTTCTGTTGCTCGTTACTGACGTTGAATTTCCTCCGTTCGTTTGATTTTCATCAGCTGAGTCTTGAAAAGAATTGGCACGATGTAACAATTTCCCATCAATCATTGAAAGAGGGATTCAAAAACTATCTGTTTACTACGCTTCCGGTGTGGCATCGTCCGCATGGTAGCCGTCCGTGGAAGCAATTAAAGTATAAAAATCCATTGAAGTATTACTGGTTAAAGTATACCAAAGGACTGGATAAAATTTGAAAATATTATGGAGTATCGATTGGTTTCTATTATTATACCTATTTATAATATGGCAAAGTATCTGCACGAGACTTTGGATTCGGTGCTTGCTTCAGATTATCCTAATTTTGAAGTAATACTGATGGATGACGGCTCGACAGATAATTCTTTGGACATTGCCAAAGAGTATGCGGAAAAAGATACACGGGTAAGTGTACATACCCAGTCGAATAGTGGTCCGTGTGTTGCCCGTAATAATGCTATATCATTGTCTCATGGCGAATACATATTGCCGGTAGACGCGGATAACCGGATCAGTCCGACATTCATAAGCCATGCTGTAGTAGAATTGGAACGAGACCCGGATGTTAAAGTGGTCTGTCCGCGAGCCGAATTTATAGGCGACCGTAGTGGTGAATGGAAGTTACCACCCTTCTCTTTGAAGCTGTTGGCACGTAAGAATATGATTGATACCTGTGCACTCTACAGAAAAACAGAATGGGAAAGAGTAGGTGGATACTGCGAAGAGATCATTGCACGTGAGGATTGGGAATTCTGGATATCTGTACTGAAAGATGGTGGCAAAGTGGTCCGTTTGCCTCAGATAGAATTGTATTATCGCGTACGTGCCGGGTCCAAAAGAATTGTAGACCGTTCGTTGAAGCCACATGTTACGAAAGTGCTTAACAAGCGTCATGCTGAATTTTTTGAACGGGAGTTAGGAGGAAAGTTGCGTTCTGTACGTTCCTGGTCCAGGTGGATCAATCGTATTGAGCGTTTTTTTCGTCCACGGTGCATGGCTGTAGCTCCTGATTATTCAAATATGAGTGACTTTGTGAAAGTGCTTCCGGTTATTTTTGAAGATCGGGGTACTGTTATTTATAAAGGAAGAAATGAATTGAGGGAGTTTGATATAGCAGGGCAGAAAGTGGTGGTTAAATCTTTCCAGATACCTCACCTGCTGAATCGGATTATTTATAATTTTTTCCGGGAATCTAAGGCACGGCGTTCATTTCGCTATGCGGCCATGTTGCGGCAGTTTAATATAGGATCGCCCGCACCCATTGGTTTCTGCTCGGTTTCCAGTTGGTTCTTGTTCGGAAAGAGTTATTTTGTATCGTTAAGGTCGGAATGCCCTTATACTTACCGGGATCTTCCACAACGTCCTTTTGAGGAACAGGAAAAAATACTTCGCGCCATAGCCCGTACCACTGCTGTTTTGCATGAACATGGAATTTTGCATAAGGATTATTCGGCAGGGAATATCTTATTTGCAGAAAAGCCGGAGGGCGTCTCCGTAGAGATCATTGATTTGAACCGGATGCGCTTTGGTAAGGTATCTTTGGAAGAAGGGTGCAAGAATTTTGAAAGACTACCTGGTACTGATGAGATGTTTGCTGTGTTAGCGGATGAATATGCCAAATCTCGTGGCTTTGACAAGAAAAAGTGTTTGCAGTTGATAGAGAAAGCTCATAAATCTTCTTCGTCTTTTTCTTCTAAGGCTTCTTGATGTCTGACTTTTGAAGGTAGTTTCTATGTTTGGTCTGCATCTATCCCATGGGTAGAATTATGTAGTAGGTGGGCATAGATTGTTTCTTTCCCTTCGGGGGTGAGCATATTGAATTGCTTCTTATAGGTTAATTTGTGGAAACCATAGTTTGCACTAAATTCCTCCATAGATTTTTCATTAAATGGCATGTTGAGGCATTTGGACAGGTTGCTGATTCTTTGCAGAGGGACGCTGTCGACCATTTCCGTAATAGCTGGGATATTTTCATAGGCTATGCTAACGAGATAATCGAAGAATAAGTAAGTGACGATTTGTTGATGATTCTTCCAATAACTATAGAACATGTCCAGTAGGAAAGCGGGTAGAATATTGTCTTTACCACATGCTATAAAAAAGACTGTCCACTTGCCGTTTGCCACATTGGTGTTTTTTGCCGTATGATGGCAAGTGTAGAAATCGGTATCGGGATTCATTATTGAGTCTACATCTCTGGTAAAAAGTAGGGTGCTGTCAGCCCATATTCCTCCATGTTCTTTAAGCAGATTAATCCTTAGCATGTCACTGAAATGGGTGAGACTTATTTCGTGGTTTTTCACTTTTTGCAAGATATAATCCGGCATTGTAGCGTATTCCTGATAGTTTTGCTCTGTGATTAATATGACAGGATGTTGACCTGCATGATGTTTTGCAGAGGCGTAACAGACTTTAACGATATCAGGCATGTTCGCTTCTCCTTGCCACCAGCATGTCCAGATGGGGCATGTCTTGTCAATCGGACTTTTTCCGGTACTTGCTTCTTTGTATTTCTTTATAATATTTTTTGCACCGGACTTCTGAGAAATTACAGTTTTGAAGTATAAGTGTTTACTGTGCTTCAAAAGCTTCTTCTCCACTGATTTGAAAAAGGATTTGACGGGGTTGATATCTGGATTTGTAGAGTTCATGCTTCTGTATTATAACTGATTACTGGTACAAAGATATAGGTTTAGAGGGAATGTCACTTCCTTTTTTGAAAAATCTATTTCTTTTTATTTGTTAGCATATGTGGTTTTTATTTGCTCAATCAGTTCTTTTTCTTTGGAACTGAATTTACGGGCAAATAATCTGTCTGAAGCGATTAGTTCATTATAGTCCTGAGATTGCCATGTATAAGGGTTTCCTCTGTTCCAGTCAATCAGTCGCATGTTTCCTGCATCATCTTCATTAGCTTTGTATATGTTCTCTTTAAAAGGAGAATTCCATAATATGGTTTGAAGAAAAATTTCATCGGGACACAACGTGTATTTGAAGCGTTGAAGTACAAAGGATTTCTTTTCTATCAGATGCTGACAGAAGCCTTGAGTAATACTGAACCAATTGGGACCCTTTTTAAATTCGACTTCTTGTTTTCTGTGAAATCGAATAAGTTTTTGTACAATGAGTGCAAGGTTGTGGCATGGTGCAGTTATGATGTGCCATTTACTGTTGCTACGCTTGAGGCTCTTTGTGAAAAAGTAGTATCGGGAGATTTTACGATTCAAATCTTTCTGGTGTTTATCTCCCAACCAATAACTGACAAATTCCTTACCAGAATTGGCTTGAAAGAAAGAATGGATATAATCTTGTGTTTGTATAGGCAGGTCTACACCTGAAAGCAAGTGGTAGTAGTCATAAGTGCTATGCTTGGCGGCAGTTTCAAGTAACAGATATTCTGTTTCTACTTGGCTGATGTCTCCCCAGTATACTTTATTGCGGGTAGGTAATAGAAATAATCGGGCTTTCTGTGTACATAGAAGACAGGCTCTTTTATACAGTTCTGTTGAGCGGCGGTCGATATGTAGATAAATATCATTTCGCTCGTCATCAATCATGGATAAAAGCGTTTCTAACACCGAATATTCGTTGTGGACGATGATTAGATAAGCATGTTTCATTACACTATTTGTTGAAGTGTTGTTTGAAGAAATCGGGAATAGTATTGTCAGTTTTGATATATCCGTCGCGTTGCAACTGATCATAAGAGTTTGCTCCGATGATCTTATCATATTCTATTTCTAATTGCTGATTCTTATACAACTGATAGAAATAGCGCCAATGCATGCCTATATGTCTGTGGGGATTTTGTTCCAGTTGTTTGCCACCGTTAATCATTTTCTCAAGAAAACGTTCTTTACCACGAATGGAATAGTGGTAAATGCAAATATTACTTTTTCTAAGGCGTTTAGGGAACATGAGCACCTTGTGATTTCCTGTGGAAATCTGAAGGTACGAGGTGGTGCGATGAAGAACTTTTCCTCTTTGTGGTATATAAAGAGAATAGCGCGAAAGATTATAAAAATTGTACTTTAGCGGGTTAATAATTGGAATGATAGCTTGATTCCATTTCCAAAACTGTTTACCTGCTTCCGGATACATATATCTCATGGAACATTTTAGTACATTAGCTCTGGTGGTGGCTAATTCAGTCTTTAGACTGCCGGTAGGAGAGTACCATAACTCATCGGCATCAGCATTGATGACCCAGTCTGCATGAAGTTGCTTTTTGGCAATCTTGATCATGCGGTCTACCCATACTTTTTGATTATAATTAGTTGCTTTTTCTATGATAGCTTCTTTTATCCATCCTTCCTTCTGATATTTTTGGATGATTTCAATTGTACCGTCTGTGGAGTTATTATCAGTAATGATAAACCCGTCTACTCCCATAGCCTTATGGAAACACAGATTTTCTTCCAATATATCTTCTTCATTTTTGACCAATAATGTCATAATGAGCTTTGGATTGGATGTACGTCTGAAGGTCTGCGGGACTTCTTCGAGAACATTAGCTATTTTGTTTAAAAGAGGCATTAGCATTAACTTAAAATCATTGTTTAGGTTGCGATTTTACAAAGATATACTATATTTTGATACAATGATTTATTCTTGGTGAATAAATCAATGAACACTTTTAGAATGTTGTTAGTTCAGTTATTTGATTTTTATAGTTTTCTTCTTGTTGATTACTTTATATAGAATCTTACGGAAGAAATAGTGAATGGCATTCTTATTATTAATAACATGCCATCCTTGTTGTTTGGCAAACCGGATGTATTGATCACGGAAAGGACTGTCGCAGTTGTACATCCATGGTTTGCGTTTTCCTGTGAAATGGATAATAGCAGGAGATTTTAAAGCATCATCCCAATCTTTTTTCCTCTCCGGTTGTACCTCAGGGCTTGCATATAAAAAGAAATCCATCAGATTCCAGCGAATAGAAATAAATTGTTTTTCTTTATAAAGCAATGCGTTCAAAACATCCTGGTCGTGCAATTTTATATTTTCATAATTGGATGCGATATAGCTTTTGCATGCCTCTACAAATTTTTTCTCTCTCCATTTCTGAAGATTTATCAACATTACTCCCGAGTTGAAGTAAGAGTACTCAACGGGATATTTCAGTGTGACAGGTGATTCGGTATCGAATGGTGACCTTTCTTCAACGGCAGCTACGGCAATATTATCGATATTTTTCTCCCATAATTCTTTAATAGAGTCGACAACGATCAAGTCACAATCCAGATATAGAATTTTGTTTATATTACTGGGTATAAGCTCTGACATGAAAAGCCTTAAGTAGGCGGCGAGAGACAGGTGATCCTGTTTCCTAATAGGGAAATCCTTAATGAGTGAATAGTCTACGTCATAAAAATAAACTTCAGCTTGATGTTTTTCGCAAAAAACTTTCAGCCTTTTTTTTCCAGCCTTTTCGACCTTACTGCTACAAATGATGTGTACGCGGAATTTCTCATCTGGAGTATGTACGAACAGGCTTGCTAACATTACACCACAATATTCAATGTAGTTTTCGTCTATGCTACAAACAATATCTATCATAGTTCTTTAGGTTATTATAGTCTATATAAGTATGCAAAGGTACGTATTATAGCAGAAAAAATGTAGATTATAGATATATTTTTTTCATGCGACGAGGATTATCTTCTTCATATTGCTACTTGGAATGATGGCGCTTTAAATATTTGTGGCGATAATAAGCGATAAATAATACTGGAAAATACTTATATAAGAAGGCATAACGACCTTCTCTCTTCGTATGTACGAGTGGGGTTAATCCTGCCTTTTTCATTTGCTTTACCATTTTTCCCTGAGCTTTGCTTTTGATGGCAAAACTATTATTTAGATTTTCCATTAGCCTTAAAGATATATGCTCGCTCAAGGTAAAGGCTACGTCTTCTTCTTTCACGTATTTTTGGGTGAACTGATTGAGATTGTCCATTGCCTTTATTTTATCGAAAAGACCATACTCTTTATAGTTTTGCATGAATGAAGATTCATTTTGTACATAATTATAGCAGATCAATGGCAGATGCATGATTTTTTCTGCAAAGTAGAATACGCGGGGAATAAATTCTTCATCTTCATGTCGTATATTGATGAATTTGAAATTCATTTTCAGCATATATTCTCTACGATAGGCAAGCATCCAGACTGCAGCGGGCATATAACCGGTTTTTATGAATGACTTGCCAGAGACGATGCCCCGTGGGCAAAACTTACGTGCATCATAATCAAAACCTTTCAAAAGTTTATTTTGATTCCCCCAATGATTATAGTCGAATAGAAGAATGTCTAAGTCGTTCTTTAATATTGCTTCATAGATTTTTGCTATTGAGTTTGTGCAGAAATAATCGTCAGCATCGGCAAATAATATAATTTCTCCTTGAGCGATATCCATGCCGAGATTTCTTGCCGCACTTACCCCTTGGTTGGTAGTCGTGATACTTTTTATAGTAGGGTACTCCCTAGATAATTCTTGTATAATACCAGCTGTCTGGTCTGTGGAGCCATCATTGATTACGATGATTTCGTATTCATTGTGCGAGATATCTTGTTGTAATGCTGATAACACACATTTTCTGATTTGCTTTTCCGCATTGTATGCAGGAATAATGATAGAAATCTTCATGGCTCTTATTATTATTTGTTTAAAAAAGGACGATATAATATACTGTTGTATACATCTTCTGTATGATCGTGCCGGGAGGAAAAAAGAGTATTTAGTTTCAATAAATAGCGAACTAACCTATATGCTCTTTTTTGAAATTTCTTTGTATGGTTCATGGTTGGAATAATGGTCTTGAAATCCGACTTTTTATATTCCAATATATCAATGTATGTAGAATAAAGCTGCGGTGAGAGGTTTTCCTGGAGCCACTTTAATCGTTCAGTTTGTACATCGATGTAGTTGGAACTGATTCCTGTAGCATCACACTCAGCGATAGTTAGGGGGATGTGTTTGTAGCTGCACCTTTCCATGATGATAGACTGGAAACTATGTCCCCAATCTGCAATTATTTTATATTGGGTGTCATATAATTTATTGATAAAAAGAGAATGATGAATAAAGCACGCTTGATGTGCTAACGCATTATAAAAAAAGAAAACTAAGTCGGGATAATCAGGTCCCGCTTCTTTTCTCTGTTCATGATCGTTTACTAAGACCATGTCTCCATAGATATATTTTGTCCCATCAAATGGAATATCTTTGAGAATGTTTCCTTGTAAGCAGTCTCCTGAATTTAGGAAATAAAGATATTCTCCTTTGGCTTGCCTGATTCCTTTATTCATTCCATCATAGATTCCTTTGTCTTTCTCAGAAACCCAGTAAGTCAGGTGGGTATTTTTTTCTGAATATTTCTTGATGGTTTCCTGGCTTCCATCATTGGAATCAGCATCTATGATGATATGTTCATAGCTGGTGTATGATTGCACTTCGATGCTGCGCAATGTTTTCTTAAGTCCTTCATTGTTATTGAAGTTGACTGTGATGATACTGATAGTCGGAGTTCTCATTTAATGGACGTTTTTGGATTTAGAGTTTCATTTAAGACTTTTTGATATACTTTCTCTGTTTCTCGGGTTGCTTTTTCCCAGGAGTATAATTGTAACCGCTCTATTCCTGCTGCTACTAAAGAAGCACGTTTTTCGCTATCACCTATGATTTCTGTCAGTGTTTGAACCATTGATTCTATAGAGTAAGGATCAAAGTAGGCACCGGCATTGCCGGCTATTTCGGGGAAACAGCTGGTGTTACTTAAGACTACAGGACATTTACAGGCATAAGCTTCCAGGACTGGGATGCCAAAGCCTTCGTATAGTGATGGAAATACAAAGAGGAGTGCCCTGCCGTATAATTCATTCAGGTTTCTATCGTTTATTGAAATTTGTATGATCTTGTCTGTGATATTCAATTTATCTATCAACTTCTTTTCTTCCCAGTTGAATGGATGCCCTGTACAAAGCAAATATAAATCTTGGTCTGTTTTGTGGATGATTGCAAGAGCTTCTAATAAACGTTGGAAATTTTTGTAAAGAGTTCGGTCTCCTACAAATAAAATATAGCGATTAGGGAGTGACAATTCATCTTTCCCATGATGGGACTTTATACTTGTTCCATGATAGATAACGTCAATTTTTTGAGGATCAATATTTAATATATTAACGATATCTTTCTTTGTATTTTCACTAATTGCAATAATCCGGCTGGCTTTTGTAATCACTTCTTTTTTCTGCGCCATGACCTCTTTAGCATCATGGAAATATTCGGGAAACAGTTCATGAATCATGTCATGCACTGTTATTACATAGGGGTGGTCACCAATATGCTCGAGGAAAGAAGGATTGTAGTAGGTCGGGTGAAAAAGATAAGGAGATGACGTTTGAAGTAACCTGTTTGTTAACTTTTGGTTTTCAAGCAAAAGCCGCTTTTTATAATGTTTGAAAAAGAAATGTGGAGCATGGATACGGTGCCTGGCAAGTTTGGCTTGCGCTAAATAATGATTTTCGGTAAAGCGAACAGAAATGTCATATGCCATACCCAGTTTGGATATGATTTCACAAAAATATCGTGAGATTCCACCGAATTTTTGTAGATCGAAGATTTGAGAATCATATAAAATATGAGGTTGTTCCATATTTGTCATTGTCGCATTACCAATAACATCCTTCTTCTACCTGTTGGGCTTTAGAGGGAGTTTCTGTTGCGGAGGGCTTTACCCAAAATTCATTCATTAGTTTTGAATAATTATAAGTTGCGTTATAATTACTGTTTTCCCATCTGGCACCTCTAATCCCGAATAATAGTTGCAAACTGCCTCCTAAGTGTACAGCCTTTTTTCCGGAACGCTTCACGTGTGCTGCCAACGGCATTCCATACGCTCCACATCCCAACAAACAGACATCATAATCCATTTTGTCAATTTCGTTTTTCATGAATTCGAGAGCGTCAAACCATGTTTCGAATCTACCGTCGCCTTGATTGCCAATAGTTTGAATGGCTTTGATTGTTTGCAAGTCGAAAGTAGGCAGAACTCTCGGGTCTTTGTGAATTAGTTCTTTTCGAAGGTATTGCTTTTGTATCGTTTCTGCAAAAGGATGTACTACCAATACCTTTTTATTTTCTAAGGCAGCAGTCCATGGTACATCACTCCAAAAAGGGTTATAAGGCTCAAAATCTATTTTATACGCATTCTGTAATTCTTTAGAGAAATATTCTTCTTCAAATCTCCAGGAAGCAAGTATGTCAATGAGAGGCATATCTTCAATCATCATTTCCGAAAAACGCTTTAATAGTTCAGGGGTTGCTGAAAAGAATCCGGCATTATTCCTCATCGGGTACATTGTTTCTTCTTCCCACCACCAGGGAAATGCCTCCCCTTTGATGTATTTGATAATTTTTCTTTTTTGATGATAGATGCCTAAGTAATTGACTACACATCCTATTTCTACAGCACCAAATCTTGAGAGCATGCAAGGTTCTGGTGATAATAATTTTTCCCTAATATGGCTTGATATAATATCAGGGTCCATCTCTTTGTTAAGGGGACGAGGTTGTGGCAAATCGTGGCGTTCAATATAACGTCGACGTAGCTTTTTTAATAGCTTTATAAATTTCTTCTGCATTGAATTAAGAAAGAGTATAGTAATATTTATACAATGATACGAATTTTATAGGATACGATCCCTTGTCTATGTGTTAAAAGATGTATTAATGTATCTTCCCTTGTAGTGATATGGCATATATCGCTTTCTATTTGTTCTTTCTTTCTTTTGTTTTTATTGTTTCTTTCAGTGTAGAGCGAAATTCATTTTCAAATTGTTCAAGATTCCACGTTTGAGTTGAATAATATATATTTTCCCTTATTAATTTGTGAAATTTGTCCTGGGGTAACATGCTGGCCCATTCTACTCCCTTACCTATTGCTTCAACAGATAATTCCGGTAACAGATAGCCATAATGCTCGATGTTGTCTATTGCTCCCCATCGAGAAGTAATGGGAATAACTCCCATTTGCATCATAGTTATAACGGAACCGGGACATCCTTCGCTGCCGGATGGAAAGATATTGAATGCACAGAGATAGGCTAAGTTCATGAACAACTCAGAATTGGTGTCAAGAAAACCATATAATGTGATGTTCCGGCACTCGTCTATTTGTTTTTGATAGATGTCTATAAACCCTTCGTCAAGAGAGCCGATTACGTGTAAGTTGTATTGTGGATGGCTGATAAAAAAATCTAAAACTAAATCTAATCCTTTTAATATACTACCGCTGGAGCCAAACCATAGGAAGTCTTTTATGGAAACACTTTGAAGTTTATGTTGCAAATTGCATTCCTGACTAAAGTTGCTGGATTGGTTAATTATCTTGATTTTATTTTGTAATTCCGGGGGGTATGTCTGGATGGTAAACGAACTTCCTATCTGGAAAATAATATCTGCTATTTCACAGCTATTGTGTGCATCTACTGAACGGGAGTATGGCAAGTGTGTTCCATGCTTTTTGTTGAATGAATCGATTCTGTTTTTTACTATTGAGTATTGGTGTTTCCAGTAAGCGCCTGTTGCATAATATATTTTTAGGGCTTGAGGATTTTTCTGACTCATTGTTACAAAGTTGGGATCTAAACCAAAAATAATATCATAGTGACGGTCGTCACACTCTTTGGGGGCATTGCAGCGTGCGACTTTAACATTATAACCCAAAGAATAAAATATTTCTCCAATGATTAATGCCTCTCTCTTGTTTTGATGAGTACGCATATAAACTTTGTCTTTTTTATGGTAATATACTTCAGGTATATATGAAATATATGCCCATTTCCTGTTTAGTAGCGAATAGAGAGTGTATTGATCTTTATTTTTTTTGAATAGATTGAACTTCATTGCTACTCAATATATTGTTAAATTCATGATTAAATAGGCCAAAATATGAGTTCTCAACCTCTTCAGCATCCCACTTATTGTGCCAATGATATGCGAATGCCCCCGGAAAGAAGTTTCTATAACTATTGATATTGGGGTCTTTATCATAACCTTCGCCGAATTCCTTGAAAAAGTCAGCAAATTCTTTAAAAGGCATTCCATCACAATATCCTCCCCAGAGAGGATCAAAGAAAGTACAAGGGTAATTTCTCAAATTTTCTAATTTCTTATCTTTGTAATCGAATAGTACCCAAGGCATTGCTGCCTTTCTTCTTTGTAATTTCTTTGCTAAGTAATTAGTTATATAGCTATTCTTACGTAAATATAGAATGGCACTGTTGGCATATGATTGGTATTCCCATGCATAGACAAACTCATGACCTTTTAGTAGAGGGGTAAAGTCTTTTAAAAACATAACATCAAGATCGAAATATAGACCTCCATATTTGTAGAGAGAGATAATCCGGAAATCGTCACCTTTGGCTGCAAGATTCTTGGGTGCATTGATATATGTCTTAATTTTGCAAAAGGGAGTATTGCTAATTTCATTTTCAACGTTCCAGGACAATATTTTTATATGGCCTTTTAGTTCTTGTAGGTGTGGATTACTTTCTATTTGTGCATACCCATTTTCAGAGTCTAACCATAGCCATATTTCTATACTTTCCATATTTTGTGTACACAACAGACTCTTAATTGAGAAAGCTTGCTTGAGGCCAAAGGTGCCATGCCAGTAAGCGTGGAAAATTGTTTTCTCAGTAAGTAACTGAGATGATTGTTCTCTTTGGATATCTGATACTTTACTCAGATATAGATCTTTACATTTTAAGATGTTCCAATTTGTATAACTGGGTTCCAAATTTTCAGTATAGAACTCATTCTTCTTTTCGAAATAATGTTTTAAGCTTCGAATCATATTTTTTATGTGAAAATACTTGTCTTAATGCGATGGTTCTTAGTTGGTGACAGAATTTATAAGTTTGGAAATAAGATATTTGCATAGTTGCTTTATGAATAATCCAAATCATATATTAGTTACGTGTACAAAGGTAAGGTATTTGTGGGTATAGTTGATGAATATGGCTTAAAAAAGATATTTAAATACAGATATTTATTTTTTGAAGTAGTTGAATCGTATCATCTCATCCGATATATCATAAGCTTCTTTTGCTAAGTCCACCTCCTCCGGTGTATAGCCTTCTCCTTCCACATTCATCTGTGAACCTACGGCAAAACCTTTCTTGTTGGGGGTGAGAATGCTTTCTCCAAGTCCGGTCCAGTAGTAATCGTCAAGCTGGAGCAGGTTCAGCAGGGTGGGATACATGTCTATTTGTCCCATGACCTTATCATAGCGCATGCTTACAGGAGAATTGACAACGATGAAAGGAGTAAAAGGTTTGTCGGATACAATATCTTTGCCGCCGGGGCTTTCGCATAATTCCGTTCGATAATATGCCAGACCTTCGTGGTCACCCGTTATTACAATTAGTGTTTCTTTATATTGCGGAAGAGTTTTCAGATATTCTACGAATTTGCCGATTGCTTTATCTGTATAACGGGCAGTCGTCATATAGTCACCCATTTTTTCCGGAATGCCGGAAGAGAATGAAACTTCTCTCAATTGTTTCGGTAATATGAATGGAGCATGGCCGGAATAAGTAATGAGTTGCATATATGCATTTTCTCCTTTTTTCCATATCTCCCCCTTTTCTATTTTTTCTTGGCATTGTGCAAAGAACGAACCGTCTCCGGTGCGTTTGTGTGTGCCGAAAGCTTCAGTCAATTTAAAGTCATGATAAGCGATGATGGTATCTATGCCGAAACTTTGGGCTATGGGGCCTTGATTCCAGGTTGACAATTTATCAATGGTTAACAGGTAGTTGCGTGAATGATTCTTTTCGCGCATGGCTTTCTGTAATGACGGATAAATATGATTGGGATATTGGCTGCTGTAAGTACCGCTATTGATGGGCAGTAATCCGGTGCAAAGCATGAGCTGTGCATCAATGGAACGTCCGCCTTTTACCTGAGTCAGTACGTGTGGAGCATAGAGAGTGGTAGAGTCTTTCAATAGTTTATTCATATAGGGGGTGATCTCCTGTCCCTCCACTTCTTTTTCTAACACCCAGCTTTCTAATGATTCTGCTAAAATAACGATACAATTGGTGCGACGATTGGTACTATCGCTGATTAATGCGGCTTCATGTTTCGGCTTTGCACTTAACCATTCTTGTATTTTGGCTTCCAATTCGGGAGTCAACTGTTGTTGCGGTCCTATCAAGTCATAACATAGACTACCGAAAATCGTATAAATAGAAGGGCCGCTTGAACATAAATAGGCTTTATCACGATACTTCCCGTAAGCCTTTGAGAATCCGCCTTTCATAAGGGTTACTGTTCCAAAAATACAGATAATAACTACAAGTATTCCTACATAAGGAAGAGCCCGAACCGGGCGTTTCAGATGTGATGTTTTGGTGCGTAGGTGAATTATAGCTGCTATAAGGGTGGATAATGGGAAAAGTGAATCATACCACCGGAGAGAGTCAATCACGCTACCTGTGAAATCGGCTAAGTTTCCTGATAGTCCATAACTGTTCAATGGTATAGCTGTATAGTAGGTCCTGAAATACATAAGGTTAGCTATCAACAGAAAGTCTAGTAAAAGCATGATGAAAGTTTCCGTTTTCCACATTCGGAAAAAGGCATAGGGGATAAGTAATATAAACGTGGCTATCAGTTTGGTTGTATAACATTCAACTGTAGAAAGAGAGGCAAACGTTGTGGGAATACACCACAGAATGTCGAATAATATGAATTTAAGAAAAATAGTAACTCCAAATGTCAGTATGGACTTATCAATCTTTGTCATAATAAAGCGTATATTGATATCTGGGCGCAAAGGTACAATATATTTTTTCGAAATCATTCTGTAATTCATATAAATGACTCACAGTGTCCATTAATTGAGGGTTGCATAGATAAATCTCGTTAATATTAATTTTATCTTCTTCTTCTTAAAGATATTTCTTGTATCTTTGTGCCCCTAATTCATTAATACCAAGCAATGAGGGAATTTCTGCAACTGATGCGACGTTTTGTGTCGCCTTATAAAAAGTATATAGGATGGGCAGTCCTGCTCAATGTTTTATCGGCTGTTTTCAACGTTTTTTCATTTACGTTATTGATTCCAATTCTGAATATCCTGTTTAAGACGGGTGATGGTTCACAGGTTTACCACTATATGGAGTGGGGAAGTGACAGCTTGAAAGATGTGGCGATTAATAACTTCTATTACTTTGTCACCCGATTGATTGAAACGCACGGACCAACAATGACGCTTCTGTTCATGGGGCTTTTCTTGGCCTTTATGACTATGCTGAAAACCTCTTGTTACTTCGGTTCTTCCGCCATCATGATTCCTTTGCGTACAGGAGTTGTTCGCGATATCCGTATCATGGTTTATTCCAAAGTAATGCATTTGCCGCTTGGCTTTTTCTCGCAGGAGCGGAAAGGAGATATCATTGCCCGTATGAGTGGTGACGTGGGTGAGATTGAAAACTCTATTACCAGTTCGCTGGACCTGTTGCTGAAGAATC
Organism: Bacteroides intestinalis DSM 17393; assembly: GCF_000172175.1. Lineage (NCBI taxonomy): Bacteria > Pseudomonadati > Bacteroidota > Bacteroidia > Bacteroidales > Bacteroidaceae > Bacteroides > Bacteroides intestinalis. The sequence continues at coordinate 664,704 of NZ_ABJL02000007.1, forward strand.
CTATTCTGATTCTACTTTATTTCTCGACACTTATTATCACCAGTTGGCAGCTGACCTTGTTTACTGTAGTGGTGCTTCCCGGAATGGGTTGGTTGATGGGGAAAGTCGGCAAAAAACTGAAACGTCAGTCTTTGGAAGCTCAGGGCAAATGGAGTGATACAATGTCGCAACTGGAAGAGACTCTGGGAGGTTTACGAATCATCAAAGCCTTTATTGCTGAGGATAAGATGGTGGACCGTTTTACCAAGTGCAGTAATGAGTTGCGTGATGCGACTAATAGGGTAGCTATCCGTCAGGCTTTGGCTCACCCGATGAGTGAGTTCTTGGGAACACTTCTTATCGTATTGGTACTGTGGTTTGGTGGTATATTAATTTTGGGTAATGATCACTCTTCGCTGGAAGCTCCTACATTCATCTTCTACATGGTTATCCTTTATAGTATCATCAACCCGTTGAAAGAATTTGCGAAAGCAGGATATAACATCCCGAAAGGTTTGGCTTCTATGGAGCGTGTGGATAAGATTCTGAAAGCAGAGAATCCTATTAAAGAACCTGCAAACCCGAAGCCTTTGCATGGAATGAATCATGAGATTGAGTTTAAAGATGTTTCTTTCAGCTATGATGGAAAGAGGGAAGTTCTGAAACATATAAATCTGGTTGTGCCTAAGGGACAGACCATTGCATTGGTAGGTCAGTCTGGTTCAGGTAAGTCTACCTTAGTTGATTTGTTGCCACGTTATCACGATATACACTTCGGTGAAATCAGGATTGATGGCGTTAATATTAAAGATTTCCGAATTCATGATTTGCGTGGTTTGATAGGGAATGTAAATCAGGAGGCTATCCTGTTTAATGATACATTCTTCAATAATATCGCTTTCGGTGTAGAAAATGCTACCATGGAGCAGGTTGTTGAGGCAGCGAAGATTGCAAATGCTCACGACTTCATCATGGAAACAGAACACGGGTACGATACAAGTATCGGTGACCGTGGTGGCAAACTTTCCGGAGGACAACGCCAACGTGTCAGCATAGCCCGTGCCATCTTGAAGAATCCGCCTATCCTTATTCTTGATGAAGCTACTTCTGCTCTTGATACAGAATCTGAACGTCTGGTGCAGGAGGCTTTGGAACGTCTGATGAAAACGCGTACCACAATTGCTATTGCCCACCGTCTTTCTACAATTAAGAATGCAGATGAAATTTGTGTGCTTTATGAAGGAGAAATTGTGGAAAGAGGTAAGCATGAGGAACTGCTGGAGAAAGACGGATATTATAAACGGTTGAATGATATGCAGTCTCTGTCTTAAATAGGAAACTCTGAACTTAAGAGGCTAATAATTTCGATTTTGTCAGCACAAAGGATAAATAAATCCAGAATGCTTGGGATATGCTCGTTCTCACTGCCGGAAGCGGGTATCAGTCCTTGTTTTGTAGACTTTAATAAACAAAGGAAAAGAGAATGAAGGCTTATTTTCTTCCGAAATCAGCAGGTATTTCTCCCCACTGCTTGGTTTCCCATTTTAGAATTTTGGTAGTATACGTATTTTCGCGTAACCACTTCTCAGCACGTTCTATTAGTTTGAAAAGTTCTTCTGTCTTAGGTTCACGTGGTAGTTTCGTTTTGCATTTCTTCTGCTTGATCCAACTGATAGCATTCACGCTGTCACTGTAAATGGGCATATCGAAGCCTTTCTGTTTTAGTAGGGCAAGTCCGTGGACGATAGCAAGAAACTCACCGATATTATTTGTACCATATACCGGACCGAAATGAAATATTTCTTGTCGGCTAGCCACGTGTACGCCACGATATTCCATAGCTCCGGGATTGCCGCTACAGGCAGCATCTACGGCAAGGCTATTCTCTACGACAGATGAGGGAAGAGGGGCATTCACATCTTTCTTTTGGGCGGGAACAGTCGGAGAGGATCGTTTGATATATTCATACGGAGAAGATGCAAAGGCCTTTTCCGCTTCTTCGCGTGTCTCGAACGACTTGTATTTCGCTCCTTCGTAGCCTTTGGTTTGTAACTGACAGTCCGTCCAGGAAGTATAAATACCCGGATTGACGCCTGACCATACAACGTAAAACTTCTCTTTACTCATAATTGGGTGCAAAGGTACAAATATATTCTATAACTTCGAACAACTTCACTCTTTCACTTGTTTCATTATATAAGACAAAAGTGATAATTACGAAAAGAAAGGATTAAATATGATCAGAGAACGGACATTTGCCGAAGCATTGGAGCATCGGCGCAGTTATTATTCTATCAGTAACGACTCTCCGGTTCAGGACGAGGAAATTGTACACATCATCCGTACAGCAGTGAAGTATGTGCCTTCGGCATTTAATTCGCAGACCACACGAGTAGTGCTGTTACTGGGTGATGAACACCAGAAACTATGGAGAATTGTGAAGGATCAGTTGGAAGAACGCTTGTCCGAAGAACAATATCGCCAGTCGGAAAAGAAGATCGATACTTCGTTCTCTTGCGGATATGGCACGATACTCTTCTTTGAAGACCGCTCCATTGTGGAAGGATTACAAAAACAATTCCCTACCTATCAGGATAATTTCCCGACGTGGTCTCAACAAACTTCTGCCATGCATCAGCTGGCCATCTGGACTATGCTCGAAGATAAAGGTCTGGGTGCTTCCCTGCAACATTATAACCCGTTGATTGACGAAGACGTACGCAGTACGTGGCATCTTCCTGAGGCTTGGCAACTGATTGCACAGATGCCTTTCGGTACTCCTGTTGCCGAACCGGGCGAGAAAGAATTTAATGATTTGAGCGAACGCATTAAAATTTTTATCTGATAGTAAATCTCTCAGAATAGAATTGCTTACCTTTGTACGCAAAGGTAAGCGCTTATGATACGTATTTTTTTAACCGGTTACATGGGAGCCGGTAAAACAACTTTAGGAAAGGCTTTTGCCCGCGAACTGAATATACCGTTCATCGATTTGGACTGGTATATCGAAGAACGTTTTCACAAATCCATACGTGAATTGTTCATAGAGCGGGGGGAGGCCTCTTTTCGTGAACTGGAGCGAACCATGCTACATGAAGTGGCTGAGTTTGAAAACGTCATTATCTCGACCGGAGGCGGTACTCCTTGCTTCTTCGATAATATGGAGTACATGAACGATAACGGACAGACTGTTTTTCTGGATGTTCATCCTGACGTTCTGTTCCGTCGATTGCGAGTGGCTACGCAGCAACGTCCCATTCTGCAAGGAAAAACGGACGAAGAATTGCGGGCTTTCATAATAGAAGCCTTGGAAAAACGTGCGCCGCACTATGGTAAGGCAAGGTATCGTTTTGATGCCGGACAATTGGAAAGCCGTCGGCAAATTGCGGATTCTGTGCAGCAGTTACGTAGCTTGCTGGGCATTTAACCGCTTGTAAATGTGCAATTTTAGGAGGAAAACGCAATAAATATCGAGAATTATCGTATTTTTGTCGCCCTATTAAAATCAAAAAACAAACATCTGAGTTACAAAAAATGAGAAAATGGCGTATTGAAGATTCAGAAGAGCTTTATAACATTACAGGTTGGGGCACTTCGTACTTTGGTATCAATGACAAAGGTCATGTAGTGGTGACACCTCGTAAAAACGGTGTCGGCGTCGATTTGAAAGAATTGGTGGATGAGTTGCAATTGCGAGACGTGGCGGCTCCTATGCTGATACGTTTTCCCGATATTCTGGATAATCGGATTGAGAAGACTTCTTCGTGTTTTAGACAGGCCGCTGAGGAATACGGCTATAAAGCGCAGAACTTTATTATCTATCCTATTAAGGTTAATCAGATGCGCCCTGTGGTTGAGGAGATTATCAGCCATGGAAAGAAATTCAATCTCGGGTTGGAAGCCGGGTCGAAGCCTGAACTTCATGCTGTGATTGCGATAAACTCAGATTCTGACTCGTTGATTATCTGCAACGGCTACAAGGATGAGAGCTATATAGAGCTGGCTTTGCTTGCCCAGAAGATGGGAAAGCGCATTTTTCTTGTAGTAGAAAAAATGAACGAGCTAAAGCTGATAGCCAAGATGGCGAAGCAGCTGAATGTTATGCCTAATATCGGTATTCGTATTAAATTGGCTTCTTCAGGAAGTGGCAAGTGGGAAGATTCTGGCGGTGATGCAAGCAAATTTGGACTCAGTTCCAGTGAATTGCTCGAAGCACTCGATTTTTTGGAGTCAAAAGGACTGAAAGATTGTCTAAAATTGATACATTTCCATATCGGAAGCCAGGTTACAAAAATTCGTCGCATTAAGACAGCCTTGCGCGAAGCATCCCAATTCTATGTGCAGCTTCACGCTATGGGATTCAAAGTAGAATTTGTTGATATCGGTGGAGGTTTGGGCGTAGATTACGATGGAACACGCTCGTCCAGCAGCGAAAGCAGCGTCAATTATTCCATTCAGGAATATGTGAATGATTCTATTTCTACTTTGGTGGATGCCAGTGATAAAAATGGCATTCCCCATCCCAATATTATTACGGAAAGCGGACGTGCACTGACTGCCCATCATTCCGTACTTATTTTTGAAGTGCTAGAAACCACCACTTTGCCCGAATGGGATGATGATGAAGAAGTGACTGAGGAAGACCATGAATTGGTACAGGAACTTTATGGCATTTGGGACACGTTGAATCAAAATAGGATGCTGGAAGCTTGGCACGATGCGCAACAAATCCGTGAAGAAGCGCTCGACCTGTTCAGTCATGGAATCGTGGATTTGAAAACACGTGCACAGATTGAGCGTCTGTACTGGTCTGTCATGCGTGAGGTGAACCAGATTGCAGGCGGGTTGAAGCATGCTCCCGATGAACTTCGCGGATTGCCGAAACTGTTGGCGGATAAATATTTCTGTAACTTCTCGCTGTTCCAGTCCCTGCCGGATTCCTGGGCTATCGACCAAATATTCCCGATTATGCCCATTCAGCGTTTGGACGAACGTCCCGACCGTGCGGCAACCTTACAGGACATTACTTGTGATTCGGATGGAAAGATAGCTAACTTTATCTCGACTAAGAATGTGGCACACTATCTGCCCACTCATTCTTTAAAGAGCAAGGAGCCTTATTATATGGGTGTGTTTCTGGTAGGTGCCTATCAGGAGATTCTGGGCGATATGCATAATCTTTTCGGCGATACGAATGCTGTGCATGTATCTGTTAATGAGAAAGGATATACCATCGAACAGGTGATTGATGGTGAAACTGTGGCGGAAGTGCTTGACTATGTTCAATATAGTCCCAAGAAGCTGGTGCGTACATTGGAGACTTGGGTGACTCAATCAGTAAAAGAGGGACGTATCTCATTGGAGGAAGGTAAAGAGTTCCTTTCCAATTATCGTTCCGGTCTGTACGGATATACCTATTTGGAATAAGAATATGAGAGAAAAACTAACAGTAATAAAGGTGGGTGGCAAAATCGTGGAGGAAGAAGCTACCCTCCATAAGTTGTTGGATGACTTTGCAGCTATCGAGGGCTACAAAGTCCTGGTACACGGAGGTGGCCGTTCGGCCACAAAATTGGCTGCCCAACTGGGTATCGAGAGCCAGATGGTGAACGGGCGTCGTATCACGGATGCCGAAACACTGAAAGTAGTGATGATGGTGTACGGCGGACTGGTAAACAAGAATATTGTGGCCGGACTCCAGGCGCGTGGTGCCAATGCATTGGGATTGACAGGTGCGGATATGGATGTAATCCGTTCCGTGAAACGCCCGGTGAAAGACGTTGACTATGGTTTTGTGGGTGATGTAAAGCAAGTGAATGCAGAGTTTTTGGGTGATTTGATTCATAAAGGAGTAGTTCCCGTAATGGCTCCGCTGACGCACGACGGTGCAGGCAATCTACTGAATACAAATGCCGATACTATTGCAGGAGAGACTGCAAAGGCCCTTGCTGCTTTGTTCGATGTGACATTGGTATTCTGTTTTGAGAAGAAGGGTGTGCTTCGTGACGAGAACGATGACGATAGCGTGATACCTCAGATCACTCCTGCCGAATTCAAACAATACGTAGCGGATGGTGTTATTCAAGGAGGTATGATACCCAAGCTGGAGAATTCTTTTGAAGCTTTGAATGCGGGAGTGACAGAAGTGGTAATTACCTTAGCGTCAGCAATTAACGAGAATAACGGAACCTACATCAAAAAATAATTCAAAAAGAGTAGTGATCAACTGTAACTTTCCATATACTTAACCGTCATTATTAATAGAGATGCAAGAAATCAGTTTTCGGAATGACATTCTCCCTCTGAAAGACAAACTCTTTCGGTTGGCTCTCCGGATTACTTTCGACAGAGCAGAGGCAGAAGACGTTGTGCAAGAAACACTGATAAGAGTCTGGAACAAGCGTGATGAGTGGACGCAATTCGGTTCTATTGAGGCTTATTGCCTGACAGTGGCAAAGAATCTGGCAATAGACCGTAGCGAAAGAAAAGACGCTCAGACCGTGGAACTGACACCTGAAATGGATCGGGCTTCCGGAGCATCCAACCCTTATGATCATCTGGTGGATAAAGAGCAAATGACCCTTATCCATCGCTTGGTCAATGAGCTTCCCGATAAACAAAGGCTGATCATGCAGCTTCGGGATATAGAGGGTAAGAGTTATAAAGAAATCGCGGTCGTCCTGCATTTAACAGAGGAACAGGTAAAAGTAAACCTCTTCAGGGCAAGGCAAAAAGTGAAACAACGGTATTTAGATATAGATGGTTATGGACTGTAAATATATAGGACAGCTTTTAGAACGTTACTGGCAGTGTGAGACTTCCCTTGAGGAAGAAGCGCAGTTGCGTGCTTTCTTTAATGGAAGCGCAGTTCCGGAGCATTTGCTTCGTTACAAAGACTTGTTCGTATATCAGCAACTGCAACAGGAAGTGGGATTGGGAGCAGATTTCGATGCCCGCGTGCTTGCAGAAGTGGAGATTCCGGTGGTAAAGGCAAAACGCTTGACCCTTACCGCACGTTTCGTTCCACTGTTCAAGGCCGCCGCAGTAGTGGCAGTGGTACTTTCATTAGGGAATGTGATGCAACATTCATTCTATAGTGATATAAAAGAAGTGGCCGCAGTCGATACGATAGGCAAACAAATTACCGCACCTTCGGTAGCTCTCTCGGGAGATGTGACGATTACCCATGAACAACAGATTCTGGATAGTTTGCAACGGGTAGACAAGAAGGTGGAACTGAAAAAGTAACGTTTTCATTTGCTTTTAAGAATAACATTTTCATTTGCTTTAAACATAAATATAGTTAGTGTGCTTTATTAAAACAACAAATTGAGGCTGTGAAGTTTCAATTCTCTCAAATTCTTATAAAAACTAACTAAGATAGATGGGACGCCGCGAGATGCAGCGTCCCTTTTATGTATATATGCTCTTCTAAGCTGAGACGATTTATTAAAAACGGATTGGTAAGATGGTTATTATAGTAGGATTTTATATCTTTGTCCTGTTCGTAAACGTTTGTAAGCATGAAAGATCGGTACCTGCTTTTTGTAATCTCTTTGCTGTTCTGTTGCCTTCTGCAAGCGCAGGAGAAAATAGATTCTTTACTGGTAGTGCTGGACAGGACAATTGAGAATACCGCTCAATATGAGCAGGCCAGGCTGAAACGCATTGATCAGATTAAAGAATATTTCCGGACTCGTAAGAGTACTTCTCCTTCCGAGGAATACCATATCAATCAACAACTTTTTGATGAATATGAAGCGTATATTTGCGATTCTGCAAGATACTACATCAATCGCAATATCGAGATTGCCCTTCAGAATAATAATCAAGACTGGCTGAATGAAGCCAAACTGAAGAAAGCAAGCATCTTGGGAAAAACGGGTCTGTATGCGGAAGGCGTGGCATTATTGAAGTCTATAGACAGCAAACAACTCTCCAGAGAACAACTCATTGAATATTACATCACTTTTGAGGATATTTATCTCTATCATGCAGAGTATGCGATGGACGATGAATATCAGATTGAATATCTGAATAACCTGTATACTTACCGCGACTCTGTATTGCAGATGGTAGAAGAGGGATCTTATCAGTATGTCATAGCTTATACTCCCGAACTTCTGCAACAAGGAAGAGGTGAGGAAGCCATCGAAATGTTAGAAGCTTATCATCAGAAACTTTCGCCGGATACGCGAGATTATGCGGTAGTAACTTCTATTCTTGCCTTTATCTATCAGAGTACAGGACATCGAGAAAAGCAAAAAGAGTACTTGATAAAGAGTGCAATTGCTGATATTCGTGGTGTGGTGAAAGAGAATAATTCCTTGCGTGCATTGGCGGAACTGTTATATGAAGAGGGACAATTGCAACGGGCGGATGTTTATATGAAACGCAGTATGGAAGATGCCAATTTCTACAATGCCCGTCTCCGGAATGTGCAGGCTTCAAGGATGCTTCCCGTCATAGACCATGCCTATCAAGTGGAAAAACAGAAACATCAGCAAGTGTTGCAGATATTTCTGGTCGTTACCAGTTTACTGACACTGTTTTTGGCATGTGCGGTCTGGTATGTAATTCGTCAGGTGAAGAAACTGGCCCGTGCGCGGCAGGATTTGCTGGCTGTGAATGAAGAATTGAAACTTCTCAATGAAAGATTGATTGAAGTAAATCAGAGACAGCACGAAACGAATGATTCGCTGACGGAGGCTAATCATATTAAAGAGGAGTACGTCGGTCGGTTTATGGGATTGTGTTCCACATACATTGACAAGTTGGAGGGATACCGCCGGATGCTTAACAAACAAGCTGCTTCGGGAAAGGTGGAAGAACTCTACAAAACGTTGAAATCGTCCCGTTTCATCGATGAGGAGCTGAAAGAATTCTATCAGAACTTCGATAATTCGTTTCTTAGTATTTTCCCTGATTTTGTGAAACGCTTTAATGAGTTGTTGCCGGAAGAAGAAAGAATTATTCCTAAACAAGATGAACGGCTGACAACAGAGCTTCGTATATTCGCCCTGATTCGTTTGGGCATTACGGATAGTGCCAAGATTGCAGGATTCCTGCGTTATTCCATTACTACCATTTATACCTATCGTTCCAAATTGAAGAATCGCTCTCTTTGCCGTGATAATTTTGAAGAAGAGGTGATGAAAATAGGTTCTTTTGCAGGATAATGAGATGTCTTTTTCTTTGTTTTCATTTAGTTTTTTAACGTCCTTTATTTGTTTTATCTTTCTGATATATAATGTTTTGCTTCTTTTGCTAATCTAGATTTTCTTTAGTTCCCTTTTTCTTCCCCCTTCTTTTTACAGACATTTGCACTGTCGCCTCAACCTGTGGAGGTGAACAGAATGATTGTTAATCTAAAAACTAATAGTATGAATGTAAAAAGAACAAAGTTATGTTTGTGCCGGTCTCTCCTTCTCATGGCCGGATTACTTTTTGCAGTGGCATCCTTTGCCCAGGATTTAACCGTGAAAGGAAAAGTAACGGATACCACGGGCGAAACTGTAATCGGTGCCAACGTAACCGTGAAAGGTACAACTAATGGTATCATTACCGATATTGACGGTAACTATACTTTGTCGGGCGTGAAGCCTTCTTCCGTCCTTGTTTTCTCCTTTATTGGTTACAAAACACAAGAGATCCCCTGTAGTGGACGTAAAGAAATCAATGTAGTGTTGTCAGAAGACGCTCAGGCACTGGATGAAGTTGTTGTAGTGGGCTACGGTTCATTGAGCAAGAAAGAACTTTCCAGTTCCATTGTGCAGGTAGACAGATCGAAGTTCCTGCAAGGTTCCATGAACAATCCGATGGAGATGCTGACCGGTAAAGTTGCCGGTTTGACCGTAAACAATACGGCGGCAGCCAATCCGAATGCAAGTTCCTCTCTTCAGATTCGCGGTGCAACATCTATTTCGGCATCTAATGACCCGTTAGTGGTAATTGATGGTGTGGCAGGTGGTGATATCCGCAACTTGGCAGCACAGGATATTGAGTCGATGACCGTACTGAAAGATGCCGCTTCCGCTGCTATCTACGGAACACGCGGTGCCAATGGTGTAATCCTGATCACCACCCGTAAGGGAGTCGGAGAAGCCGGACGTGTCCAAGTGACTTACGACAGTTGGTTTGGTGTGAATCTGGCAAAGAGCGGTCCGGATATTTTAAGCGCAGATGAATTCCGTCGTTCCCGCCGTGCAACGGATTATGGGTATTCTACTGATTGGTATGACCTCTTGCTGCGTGATTTCTCTTATGATAACAACCAATATCTTTCTATCGACGGCAGTACCAAGAACGGATACTATGGCGCTTCTTTCAATTATAAGAAAGCAACCGGCCTCGATCTGAACAGTAGCCGTGAGGAATTCGGCGGACGCTTTGTCCTGAACCAGCGTATGATGGATGGAATCATAGAACTGAACGGTTCACTCAACGCCCGTCGCGTGAATGAAGTATGGGGTAACGATGGTATGTTCGATACTGCCCTGAGCATGAACCCTACCATGCCTTTGTATAACGAGGATGGAACTTACTTCCAGCCTACTTCTCCTACCGGAGCACGCAATCCGGTGCAGGAACTGAAAGAGATCGACAATAACGGTCAGCGCGTTTACCTGCTGGGTACTGCTGAGGTAAAAGTCAACCTGATCCGTTCGGAAAAGCAAATGCTGAATACTTCATTGAGCTATTCTTTGCACTACAACGATCTGAAGCAGCACTATTATACCCCTTCCACCGCTGGTGAATCTTACTGGAACGGCTATAACGGACGTGCAGAAGTTACTTACCAGAAGTGGTACACTTCCCGTCTGGAGTGGTTGGGTAACTACTCGTTGGATCTAGGTGACCACAACTTCAAGGCAATGGTAGGTTACAACTATGAGCAAACCACTTGGGAACGCCTGCAGGCCGGAAACAGTGACTTCAACTTCGACGACATTCTCTGGAATAACCTTGGAAGCGGTTCTTACCTTGCCAAAGGAAAAGCAAGCATGGGTACCGGTAAATCTCTTGCCAAATTGATCGGTGTCTTCGGGCGTATCAACTATAATTGGAAGAATCTGTTGATTGCTTCCGCCTCCATCCGCTACGAAGGTTCTACGAAATTCGGTGCGGATCAGAAATGGGGTGCTTTCCCGTCCCTTTCCCTTGCCTGGGAAATGGCGAATATGGGTTTCCTGAAAGACCACCAAAACATCGTTCAGAGTTTGAAACCCCGTGTTTCTTATGGAGTAACAGGTCGTTCGGACTTCGATTGCTACCAGTCATTGGCCACTTACGGTTCTCATAAAAATGCCCAGCTGAATGTTACGGATACCTATCTGATGGACGGTGCCTGGGTAACAGGTTATGCTCCTTCAGTGAATGCCAACTCTAAACTGGGCTGGGAGAAAAGTGTCAGTATGAACATCGGTGTTGACTTTGCCTTGTGGAACAGATTGCGCGGTTCTGTTGAATGGTTCGACCGCCAGTCACGCGACTTGCTTTACAACTATACGGCTCCACAGCCTCCCTACATCTACTCTACAATTCTGGTAAACGTAGGAACCACTGTGAACCGTGGTATCGAAGTTTCTCTGGAAGGAGATGCTTTCAAAGGAACTCCCGTAGAATGGACAACGGGTGTCAACTACTCTTACGGCACTACGAAACTGGATAAACTCTCCAACAGCCTGTACAAAGCTTCTTATGTGGAACTGTATCAGAAGCCGGGTGTAGGTACGAGCGAATACTTCTTCCGCGTGGAAGAGGGCAGCAAGATCGGCCAGTTCTATGGTTACGAGTATGCGGGTGTAGAGAATGGCGATATGATGATTTATACTGATGAAGGCGAAAAAGTTCCCGTATCCAAGGCAGATGTGAAGTACAAACGCCATATCGGTAATGGTACGCCGACCTCTTATCTTTCTTGGAGCAATACGCTCCGTTATAAGAACTTCGACCTGAGCCTGATGTTCAACGGTGCTTTCGGTTTTGAAATCTTCAATATGCGTCGTTACGGAATGGGTCTGAAAGGTTGCGGTACGGACAATGTGTTGCGCGATGCTTATGGAAAAGATGCAGATATTACAACCGGTGGCGGTGTTATCTCTTCCTTCTTCCTTGAAAAGGGTGATTACTTTAAGCTGGATAACCTGACTCTGGGATATACCATCACCCCGAAAGAAAATAAGTTCATCAGGGGTATGAGGGTTTATCTGACAGCTAAGAACCTGTTTACGCTGACCGGTTATTCCGGTAACGATCCCTCAGCCGTTGCCATCAACGGACTGACTCCGGGTGTAGATACAAACAGTGCCTATCCTTCGGCTACTCAGTTGAGCGTAGGCTTGAATATCCGTTTCAAATAAGGCTATCGTTTTAATCATTAATACAGAAAAGAATTATGAAATATCTGAAATATAAATGTCTGTTGGCAATCATTCTGGGTTGTTCATTGAGCGGTTGCTTCGACCTTACGGAAGAAGTATTCGACCGTGTAGACTCCGGCGTCTATTATCAGGACGAGAATAGTGTGAAGAGTGCGGTAGCTACTATTTATTCCACAGGTGCTACCAGTTATGCCGAATATTTCTGGTACATGCAAGAATTTCCTGCCGATCAGGTGACCTGGCGTGTATGGAATGGCGGTCAGTGGGGATATGATGAAGGCGAAAAGTTTATCTTCTCCATCCAGAACTGGACTCCCGATGCCAAGATTATCCGCAGTGCCTGGGAAAATGCATGGACCACTATCGGTCTTTGTAATACTTTATTGGCTGATATGGGGAAGTTAACTTCTGCTGACCTGAAGATGACCGATGAGAAACTGAAAGCTTATGAAGGCGAAGTACGTACACTTCGTGCCTGGGCTTATTACAATATCTTCGAAATCTGGGGTGGTGCATTGCCGCTGAATATTGAACCGGCCACCGTAGACGGTGAATTGCCACCCACTGCCGATCCGGACTTTGATACATGTTGCAAGAAGATTTATAACTTCATTGCTACCGAGCTGGATGATTGCTACGAAGGAATGGTTGAAAATCAGGTGAACCGCATGAACAAGGCTGTGAACCGTATAATCAAAGCCCGTCTGTTGCTGAATGCTGAAGTGTTCATCAAAGAAAGCCACTATACCGAATGTGCCGAACTGTGTCGTGAAATAATCAGCGGTAAATATGGTAACTATGAATTGGCAAAGGATTACCGCGATATTTACTCTATCAATAATACGGAATGTCCCGAAGTCATCATGGCTTTTGCTTGTGAAGACGGTAAACTGAATATGGGATGGATGCGCATGACTTTCTATCCTTATAATATCTGGGATTATTTCGGAGGTACTTATAGCCAGAGCGGTTGGAACTGTACTTGTCTGGTTCCTTCGTATGACAATGCGGGTACGGTGAATGAATTGGGAGGTACACAGGGAGCCACCTGTTTCCTCGATGCGGCTTACGGTGATAAACTGGGTGCAGTCTACGAACGCTTCGACGACCGCGACATCCGTAAAAAGAACTATAATTATGATAAGAAGAACGGCTACAGCGGTATCTTCCTGAAAGGTACCATAAAAGCTAACTATGGTAAGGGTGAGGCCTTGAAAGCCGATGCCGACCGTGACGGACAAGACTTGGCGTATGTAGACCAGGTAGGTACGTTTATGAACCTCGGACGCAACTTGGAAACCGTCATGTCACCGCGTTGGGGTGAGACGAACTCCGGCCTCCGTCTGGTGAAATACCCGGTATATCCTACTTCCGCAGCCATTGACTTTCAGAACATCGATGAAGTGGAATTCCGCCTGAGCGAAGTGTACTATATGCTGGCAGAGTGTGAAATGCGTGCCGGACAAGCCGACAAGGCCAAAGAACTGGTGAACGAAGTACGTAAACGTTACTTCAGTGCCGGTGACTGGGCAGATGTGAAAGACAAACCGGGCCGTGGCTTCACCGCTTTCGATATGGACTGGATGTTGAGTCAGTGGGGTGTTGAGTTCCTGAATGAAGGTCGCCGTCGTCGTACAGACTTGCGTCGTTTCGACAAATTCACGCAAGGCCAGTGGTGGTTCTTCGGCCGTGCCACAGACAATGGTCAACTTTATCCCGTCAAGCGCGATCGTAAATATGAGTGGTATCCGTTGCCTGCTTCTGCATTGCTTGTCAATCAAGGACTGATACAGAACCCGAATTATAAATAACTCAAAAACAGAAAATCCATGAAAAAGATAGTTTATTGGCTGTTTATGTTGCCGTTGTTTGCTCTGCTCAACGGGTGCGACGATACAGATACGATTATATTCGATGACGAACTGCCTCAGTTCGAAATCAAGGCGAACGCCATATTGCTGGAAGTTATCATGCCGAAAGGCAGTGCTGCCGATGACGAATACTACATTGTGGGCGACTTTAATGGAGGAGCCGAAGCTGCTGTGGGTAATCTGGAATGGCAATTGGAGAAAGCTACCGGAAGTGAATCCAAGTGGGGAATCTATCTGCTACCTTCCACTTTTAAAGATGGAAAAACACTGGCAGACGGCTTCTACTTCGTATCGGCCTCGAAAGGTGAAGAACGTTCGGTGAAGAATGAGGCTGTGGTGCATCAGTTGGATGTAAAGGTAGGAACCCGTACCAATGTATGGGTGGACCGCTGGAAAGCTTATTTTGAAACTGAAGAAGAAGGACATGATGGCTTTGTGGTTTATGTGGCTGATAAATCCGGTTGGGATAATCTTTACTTGTACGGTTGGGCTGGTGCCGGTGATGTAACACCTGCTTGGCCGGGTATTGCGGTGAAAGGTACGGAAGTGATCAATGGAGTTACTTATAAATACTTCGATATGGGGAAAGCTCTGGATGGCTATGAAGGTGTGAATCTTATTTTCAATAATAATGATGGAAAGCAGTTTGACGGTCCGGCGGTGACACTCAACAGAAACTTCTATTTCCGCATTACCGATAAGGGTTACGAAGAGATCGATCCGGAAGCAAGCTACTTTATCTATGTGGACGACCAGTCCGGTTGGGGAGATCTGGCACTTTATATCTCCGGGGCAGGTGATAACAATGAAGACTGGCCGGGACTTGAACCTGCCGGAACAAAGGAAATCAACGGAGTGGTTTATAAATACTTTGAAACCGATGTGGAACTGATGAATCAAAGTTTGAAGCTGACATTTAATAACAACAAACAGGAAGACGACCCGGGACTCGTGCTGTCTTTCGTGAAGAACATCACTTTCAGCCGCGATTTCTATTTCAGTATTACTCCTGATAAGTGTGAGGAGATAGATCCCGCAACACATGGTACGAGCTATTCTCTTTATGTGGAAGATAATACCGGTTGGGGGGTGTTGGCGCTTTACAGCTATGGAGATGTGGAACTTGGTGGCGGATGGCCCGGCATACAGGTATCGGAGACGAAGGAAATTAACGGTACAACGTATAAGTGTTTCCATCTGACACCAGCTTGCACAAATAAGAATGTCAACCTGATATTCAATAATAACAATGGTGGAAGTCAGTTGAAGGACTATAACCTGACGATAGATCGTGATTACTATCTCCGCATCTCGGAAGCGGGTTGTAATGAAATAAAAGATTGTACCGTGTATGTACAGGATAACTCCGGTTGGGAAGCTTTGACTCTCTATGGTTGGGGTGACGCTGAACTGGGTGGCGGCTGGCCGGGCATGCAGGTCACCGGAACGAAGGAAGTTAATGGCATGACTTATAAATACTTTGACTTATCGGAACACATTGGCAAGAATGTGAATCTGATTTTCAATAACAATGGAGGCGGACAGCAAATAGAAGATGGCGGGCTGTACACAGCATTGATAGGAGATATCTACTTCTCCATCACAGCTACTTCTTATGAAAAACTGCCCAAGCCCTAAGATGCTTTGAGTTTCAAGATGGGAAACCGTTTGTTTCATGCCTTGAAACAAGTAGTTTCATTACTTGAAACTCTCTGTTTCACAACGAGAAACTCTTAGTTTCAAGCAATGAAACTAAGAGTTCCACCAGCTGAAAAATAAGCTGAAACTCTTTTATCAGATAATTAATAGGTATAACATTATAGATATGAGACTAAAAGATATCCTTAAGATTTTGTGCTCCAGTCTTTTGCTGTTGAGCTTTACCGGATGCAGTTCGGATGATGATCCTGATATGCCGCCTCCCGCAGGTGACGTAACTACAGACGGAATGGTGATTTATGAAGCCAATCCGGCACTCTTCGGTGAAGCGCAAGCACTGAATGGACTGACTGCCCAACTGCCGCGTATCAAAAAGCTGGAAGCCAATGTTCTTTGGCTCATGCCCATTTTCCAGCAAGGTGAAAAGAATGCTGTCGGTTCTCCGTATTGTGTGAAAGACTATCGGGCTATTAATCCTGCTTATGGAACACTGTCCGATCTGAAAGCATTAGTCACGAAAGCCCATGCCGAAGGTATACTGGTCATCCTGGACTGGGTAGCTAACCATACCGCCTGGGATCATGCCTGGACTACGGAACATAAGGACTGGTATACGCAGGACGCCAACGGTAATATTGTTTCTCCTCCTGGAATGGGTTGGGACGATGTGGCTGATCTGAACTATGACAACACAGCCATGCGTGCCGCCATGCAGGAAGCTATGCTTTACTGGCTGACCGAAGCTGACATAGACGGATTCCGTTGCGACCATGCCGAAGGTGTACCCAATGATTTTTGGAAGGAAACTATCACGAAGCTTCGTGCCGCCAAAAGTACCTTGCTGATGCTGGCCGAAGGTTCACAAACCGCACTCTACGATGCAGGTTTTGATATGCTGTATGCCTGGAACTTCGCTTATAAACTACAGGATGTATATGCAGGAAGCGCTTCTGTGGCAAATCTGTATGACACACATCGTAGTGAGCTTGCTTCGGTAACAGATAAACGGTTACTTATGCGTTATTCCACCAACCATGATATGGCTTCCGAGAAATCGCCCGTGCAGGCTTATCAAACCAAGGAAGGTGCTTTCTCTGCTTTTGTGGCCTCTATTTCTATGGGTGGCTGTCCTATGATCTATAGTTCGCAGGAACTGGCTTATGACAAAGCCCTCTCTTTCTTTGGTTATCAGCCGATGGACTGGGACTCTAATGCCGATTATCAGGCGGATTATACCAAACTGATGCAGTTGTATCGCAACTCTCCCGCTTTACAGAATGGAGAGATCAAACTTTATCAGACGAGTAAAGCGATATGCTCTTATCGCATTTCTTCTACGGAAAAGATATTGGTACTGATAAATACCAGTGGCAATCAGGAAAGATTGAATCTGCCTATGGAGCGGGTAGGGGATAGTGCGAAGAATCTCTGGACCGGTGAAAGCACCGTGTTGCCAAGAACGATTACGTTGGAGCCCTATCAATATTACATCTGGAAAATAGAAGGATAATATGAAGAAATATATATTTGTTGTAAGCCTGCTGTGCCTGCTTGCTGCCTGTACAGGTAAGCGGCAGGGCGAAGCGGCGGCGGAAGTTGCGGCATTGCCTGCTGTGGAAGATGTGGTGATGTATCAGGTCAATCCGCGAGTGTTTGCTCCTGAGAAGTCATTCAAGGCGGTGGAACGTCGCTTAGATTCCATTCAGACATTGGGAATCAACGTGGTGTGGTTTATGCCGATCAATGAAGTAGGGCAGGAGAAATCAGTGAATTCCCCCTATTGTGTGAAGGACTATAAAGGAGTGAATCCGGAGTTCGGAACACTGGATGAGTTTAAGGCCTTGGTTGCCACTTGCCATCAGAAGGGGATGAATGTGATTATCGACTGGGTAGCCAATCATACTTCCTGGGACAATGCTTGGATTGCCAACAAGGAATGGTATACGCAGGATGAGGCCGGAAACATAATCTTTCCTGCCGGAACCGGTTGGAAGGATGTGGCTGACCTAAACTTTGATAATCAGGAGATGCGCCTGGCAATGATTGAAGCCATGAAGTTTTGGGTTACTGAAATCGGCATCGATGGTTTCCGTTGCGATGCGGCGGACTTTGTTCCCTTCGACTTCTGGAAACAGGCGCTCGACTCTTTGCGTGCCATCCCCGAGCGTTCGTTGCTGATGCTGGCTGAAGGGAAAAGACGCGACCACTTTGATGCTGGTTTTGATATGAATTATTCCTGGGACTTTCTGGATTCACTTCGCGATGTATTCGTAAAAGATGCTCCGGCACAGGAACTGTTTGCTACGGATAAAGCGGAGTATGACACTATCCCCGTAGGAAAAGTGAAACTGCGTTTTACCACCAATCATGATGAGTCGGCAAAGATGTCGCCTACTAAAGAATTCGGAGATGTGCGCGGTTCTATGGCAGCTTTCGTACTGACTACTTATCTGCATGGAGGAGCGTTGATTTATGGTTCACAAGAGGCGGGTTATCCCGAAGCTATCAACTTCTTTACGTATGTTCCGGTGGATTGGACCGGGAACAGTGAACTGTATCAGGAATACTGCCGTCTGATGGCTCTTTACAACGAGTATCCGGCTATTCGTAAAGGGGGATTGAAGACATATCCGCAACCCGATGTGCTGCTATTTGAAAAACAGGATGGTAAAGACCGTGTGTTGGTTGCTGTAAATGTACGTAATCGTGAAGTAAATGTGACGCTTCCGCAAGAGTGGAACGGACATCCAAGTAGAGATATGTATAGCGGAACAGAAAAGAAGCTGGAAGCAGAACTGAGCCTGTGTCCTTATCAGTATCGAATCTTTAAGTATTGATGAGATGATATTAGTGTTTAAAAGTATCATACTAAAACCATAATAGAATATGAAACATTCTCTTTTTATTGCCTTTTTCCTTTGCCTCGGTTCGTTCGCCTCGGCCCAGCAACTCACTTCTCCTGACGGTAACCTGTCATTGGAGTTTATGGAGCAGGCAGACGGTGTTCCGACATACCGGCTGGACTATAAAGGCAAACCCGTTTTAACTTCCGGTCGTTTAGGTCTCTTGACGGAAGAAGCCGACCTGACCCGCGGATTCAAGCAGACTAACCTCGAACGTGCTTCTGTTGATAACTACTGGAATCCCGTCTGGGGTGAGTACAACCGGGTACGGAATCATTATAACGAAATGACCGTCACCCTGGAACAACCGGAAACAGGACGTATCCTAAATATCCGTTTCCGCCTGTTCGATGATGGCCTGGGCTTTCGCTACGAACTGCCTTTGCAACGCAAGATGAACTACCTCACCGTAAAAGATGAAGTAACCGAATTCAATCTCACGGGAAATCACAAAGCCTTTTGCATTCCCGGCGATTATGATACCAATGAGTTTGCCTATACCACTGCCCCTCTATCGGAAATAGCAGTGGATATGGAGAAAAGAATTGCCAAGAAATCTTATGAATCTAAAGCCGAAGGCGGCCTGACAGTGCAAACCCCGTTAATGATGAAAAGCGAAGACGGCATCTACCTGAATATCCATGAAGCCGCTTTAGTGGATTATGCCGGTATGTTGCTGAATGTAGATGATAAGCAGTTTAAACTGAGCGCCCACCTGACTCCTGATAAATTGGGTAAGAAAGGCTATTTGCAACTACCCGTGTTGTCTCCCTGGCGTACCGTTATTGTTAGCGATGATGCCCGCGACATTCTTGCTTCTCAGTTGATTTATAATCTGAACGAACCTTGCCAATATGAAGATACCTCCTGGATTCGTCCGATGAAATTCGTCGGCGTGTGGTGGGAAATGTTCACAGGCGAAGGAAAGACCTGGGCGTATAGTGATTTCTATCAGGCCAAGCCCGGCATCACAGATTATACCAAACTGAAACCTAACGGCCATCACCCCGCCAATACCGCCCATGTGAAGGAATATATCGACTTCGCCTCCGCCCATGGCATCGACGGAATACTAGTAGAAGGCTGGAACGAAGGTTGGGAAGATTGGGCTTCCTACCGGAAAGACCGTCAGTTCCTCTTCAACAAAGCTTATCCCGACTTCGACGTCAAAGAGCTGCAACGTTATGCCAAAGAAAAAGGCGTGCAAATGGTGATGCACCACGAAACAGCCGCGAATGCTGCCGACTACGAACGCCAATTGGATGAGGCCTTCCAGTTCATGGTAGACAATGGCTATCATGCCGTGAAAACCGGCTACGTAGGTTACATCATCCCCCGTAATGAATATCACTCTTCCCAATGGATGAACAACCATTACATCCATGTAGCCCGTCGTGCTGCTGATTATAAAGTAATGGTTAATAGCCACGAGGCAGTACGCCCCACCGGTTTGTGCCGTACTTATCCTAACTGGCTGGCCCAGGAATCTGCTCGTGGCGGAGAGTTCGAAACAATGGGCGGCAATGATCCCGATCATACCTGTATCCTGCCTTTTACCCGCCTGAAAGGTGGTCCGATGGACTATACTCCGGGTATTTTCGAGACAAGACTGTCTTATTACAACGGTGAGAAACCCAACGAACGTGTGCATACCACTTTGGTGAAGCAAATGGCACTCTACATGACCATGCCTTCTCCTATTCAGATGGTAGCCGACCTGCCTTCCAATTACGCCCGTTTCCCGGATGCCTTCCGCTTCATTGAAGATGTTGCGGTAGACTGGGACAATAGCTGGTATCTGGAAGCCGAACCGGGAGATTACATCACCGTAGCCCGCAAGGCAAAAGGCGAAGACGAATGGTTTGTTGGCGGCATTACTGATGAGAACAGTCGTACGGCAACGATTCCTTTCTCCTGGCTTCCAGAAGGAAAACAATATATCGCTACCATTTACGAAGATGGTAAGGATGCAGATTGGGATACCAATCCCCAAAGCTATCGTATACGTAAGGTAGTAGTGACACCTAAGAGTGTACTGAAACAGAAATTAGCCGCCAGTGGCGGCGTTGCCATTAGCATCAAAGAGGCTGATAAAGCGGAGATGAAAGGCTTGAAAACCATCCGCTAAGGCATAAAGGCATTAAATGGAGATATACTCTGCATTTAATATTAAAGTTAACAATACGAATAGGGAGGCCGGGAGGTTCCCCTATTTTTTTGTGCCTTTGGGAACTATTCATCTCCCTTTATACGGGATTACTCTCTCCGATAGTGGAGGTACCGTAAGAGGTGGGATAAGAGGAGAGGCTTAAAAACAACGAAGGGCTTCCTCACGGAAACCCTTGCGTTTTGTGTGTTAGAAAAAACTTTTTTCCTATAGTAGTTGTAAGAGAGAATTTTAAAGTTTGTACAAGCTCTTCTTCGGGTAATCCAATTCAGGATTTCCTTTGTAACCTACCTTACCGCTACCGCTGGTGCGTACTTTCAGAAATTCGGTAGCAAAGCATTTGATACTGCCCGAACCGGCTACACTGGCGGAAACGCGCTGGGCTTCATAACCTTCTGTAAGGAGGTCGCCCGAACCGGCTACACTGTAAGAAGCGGTTTGAGTAGTTCCGGTAATGGTAGCTGAACCTGATCCGGCAACGCTTGCTTCCGTGCCTGTGGCGGTTACATTCTTCAATATCATGTCACCCGATCCGGCTACAGAAACTTTCAGATTGTTGCAAGTGATGTTATTTGCATTGATATCACCTGAACCGGCTACAGATACCTTCATATCATTACATTTAATGCCACTACCCTTGATGTCTCCCGAACCTGCAACATTGATTGTCAGGTTATCATCGGTTTGAAGTCCATTCTTCAGGAAAATATCACCTGAACCTGCAACAGAAATGCCATTCAACGTTTCAGCAGATACGCGTACATCCAACTTTTTATAAGATACATTGACGTTCTTCTTGAAACCGATATATAAGGTGTTATCCTTTACCTTAATATCCAGTAAGTCTATAATGTTGTCTGAAGTGTAGACCTCCACTTCAGGATGTCCCGATTTTTGGGTAAACGTAACATCCGGACTGCCGGCTACGCTGATTTTCTTGAAATTGTCTACCTTGATGTCCTTGGTTACGTAAGTATTGCTGGCTACTACTTTCTTATTGCTCCAGTTACCGGAACTGTAGTTCTTGCTTTGTGAACACGCTGTTGTACTGATGATTAAACAGATACATGTGATAAGACTTGCTAACTTTCTCATAACTTCTTTAGTTTTATAATTATTCATATATATTATTCCTGTTTACCTATTAGACGTAAGTTACTTAAAAAAGGTTGCATGTTTTTTTCTCTTTTTTTCAGAAACTTTTTAGTGAACGTCCGGTCATGTTATATAAGTCAATATTCATGCCAAATCTATAAAGTGTTGATATATAGAATGTCTTCTTTTGAAGCATGTGTTCATTTTCGGACACTTGTCCGTTTTTGGTTGCCCGATCACTTGTATATTCGGATGATATTTCGTTCATTTGTCTGTTTATTCATTGGGAGATTTTATTGTTTTGGAAAATGTATTGGAAGATAATGAACTTGGGCGTTTCCTTATTAAGGTGAATACCCGTGCCCGGCGCCTGACTTTCCGTACGCGGGAAGATGCCGTCTATGTAACCGTTTCGCCCGGAACTACGATGAAAGAGGTGAAGGATGCAATAGAACAGTTGCGTCCTCGTCTGCGGATAGCCCGTAAAAAACATACCCGTCCTTTGATAGACTTGAACTTCCGGATAGATACGGAGTTCTTCAAGCTAAGTCTTGTAAGCGGACAGCGTGAACGCTTTCTTTCGCGTTCCGAACTGGGCGAGATGCAGATTATTTGTCCTCCGGGAGCCGATTTCTCGGATGAAGGATTACAGGCATGGTTGCGTAAAGTCATTGAAGAAGCCTTGCGGCGTAATGCGAAGATTATTCTTCCACCCCGTCTGTATATGCTTTCGCAAAAGCATAACCTGCCTTATCAAAGTGTAAAAATCAATTCCAGCAGTGGGCGTTGGGGCAGTTGCTCGGCACGGCGTAACATAAATCTTTCTTTCTATCTGGTCTTACTTCCGAAGCACCTGATAGACTATGTGCTCTTACATGAATTGTCTCATACTCGCGAAATGAATCATGGAGAGCGTTTCTGGGCACTTCTCGACGAACTGACGGAAGGAAAAGCCCAGGCATTGCGGAAAGAGCTGAAAGAATACCGCACGGAAATATAGGATCGTTTTACCCACTCCCTACCTACTCCTTACTATAGAACAGGGAGAAGGTGGGGAGCAGATGAGAGGTCGGTGAGACTTAGTAATACAGTGGGTATAGTCTATCTATTTCTGTGATAACTGTTTTACTTCCTCATTTTCTTTTTCAAAACGATAGGTTCCCCCTCTTTCGCTTAGTTCGAACAAGGAAAGTTTTTCGGTTTCATTATCCACAATAAGCAGTGCGCTCTGTTCGGCAAAACGTTTCACGTCAATGCTGAATGGCTCTTCTGTTATTTTTTTATTCACCAGTACGCTGTCATTAATCATTAGTGATAAGGAGTCTCCTACAAATCCTTTCGTTAATGTAATGGTATATGTTTCAATGAAATTCCGGTCTTCATCTTTCTTTTTATCCAGACGCAGACTCATGTAAACGAAGATGACTACTACGAAAATAACAGCAAAAGCCAGGATGCCGTTGCCTACCATAAACTGTTTGTTAGTATTCAGACGATGTGCCATAAAGTTTGAAGTTTTAAGAAAGGTACAAATGTAACGAATAGATGCTATATTTCAGTACCTGAAGAGTAACTTTCTTAGATAAATTGCCTAATATTGCAGTTGCAAAACTTTAAATGAAGATGCCATGAAAAGGAAAGTGACTCTCCTGTTGCTATTATTCTGTATATTTACCCTGCATGCACAAGGAGTGTATAAAACGGATAAAGACCTTTCTTATGTTTCCGATGAGGAAACTGATGCCTATCGAAAAGAACGTTGTAAACTGGATGTCTACTATCCGGTGGACAAGAAAGATTTCCCTACCATTGTATGGTTTCATGGTGGGGGACTGGAAGGTGGCGGTAAGCATATTCCACAAGAATTGATGAATAGAGGCTTTGCTGTAGTAGCGGTGAATTATCGCTTGAGTCCCAAAGCCCAAAATCCTGCTTATATTGAAGATGCTGCCGCGGCTGTGGCGTGGACATTCAGCCATATAGAAGAATTCGGTGGTAGTAAAGATAAGATATTTGTTTCCGGTCATTCGGCAGGAGGTTATCTTTCATTAATGCTGGCTATGGATAAAAAGTATATGGAAGCTTATGGTGCGGATGCCGATAAAGTAGCCGCTTATCTTCCTGTTAGCGGGCAGACCGTAACCCACTTCACTATTCGCAAAGAACGGGGATTGCCGAATGGTATTCCTGTTATTGATGAGTATGCCCCTGTGAATCGTGTACGCAAAGATACCCCTCCCATAATACTGATTACTGGTGACCGTAACCTGGAAATGGCGGATCGTTGGGAAGAAAATGCATTGCTTGCTTCGGTGCTAAAGAATATCGGGAACAAGAAGTCTGCTTTGTACGAACTGCAAGGTTTTAATCACGGCACAGTGCTTGAACCGGCTTGTTTCCTGATTATAAACTATATCCGTGACTACTGTAGAAGCATGGCAGGTCAGAAATAAGTAAGATAAAACTATCTTATTAAATAAAAAACAAAACCATGAGTAGAAAATTGATCTTATTTGTAGCCCTCTCCGGGCTGGTGTCAACTGCTATGGCACAAACTACGGTAGCGCCCGCTATTCCAAGAGACGAGAATATTGAGAAAAAGGTGGAGGCACTGCTCGAAAAGATGACCCTCGAAGAGAAGATTGGCCAAATGACGGAACTTACCATTGATGTCATTACTAAACGTGATAATCCGACTAAAGAGTTCCAGATAGACGATGCATTGCTGGATACTGTTATCGGCAAGTATAAAGTAGGCTCTATCCTGAATGTTCCCCAGGGCATTGCCCAATCCAAAGAGAAATGGGAGGAAATTATTAAGAAGATACAGGATAAATCCATGAAGACCATGGGTATCCCTTGTATTTATGGAGTAGACCAGATACATGGGACCACCTATACGTTGGGCGGTACTTTCTTCCCCCAAGGTATCAATATGGCGGCTACTTTCAACCGGGAACTGGTTCGTGAAGGGGCCCGTATTTCCGCTTACGAAACTAAAGCCGGTAGTATCCCCTGGACATACGCTCCCGTGCTCGACCTGGCTCGCGATGCCCGCTGGCCCCGTCATTGGGAAAATTATGGCGAGGATTGCTATGTGAATGCAGAGATGGGACGCGAAGCTGTCCTCGGTTTCCAGGGCGGTGATCCTAATAATATAGGAAAGCAACAAGTAGCAGCTTGTATCAAGCATTATATGGGATATGGTGTTCCGGTATCGGGTAAAGATCGTACACCTTCATCTATTACTGTGCAGGACATGCGCGAGAAGCATTTTGCTCCGTTCCTCGAAGGTATCAAGGCGGGGGCTTTGTCTGTCATGGTGAACTCTGCCATGAATAATGGACTTCCTTTCCATGCCAACTATGAGCTGTTGACGCAGTGGCTGAAAGAAGACTTGAACTGGGACGGTATGATTGTGACTGACTGGGCGGATATCAACAACCTCTATACCCGCGATAAGATTGTCGGAAGCAAGAAAGAAGCAATTAAAGTGGCTATTAATGCTGGTATCGATATGTCTATGGTTCCTTATGAATGGAGTTTCTGTATCTATCTGAAAGAATTGGTGGAAGAAGGTGAAGTTCCTATGAGCCGTATTGATGATGCAGTGCGCCGTGTGCTACGTATGAAATATCGTTTGGGCTTGTTCGATACGCCTGCTTACAGGCATCAGGATTTTCCGTTGTTCGGTGGAGAGGAACATGCAACTGCTGCTTTGCGGGCTGCCGAAGAGTCTGTGGTATTGCTGAAAAATACAGAAGGTATCTTGCCGTTGGTTTCCGGTAAGAAAATACTGCTGACAGGACCTAATGTGAACTCCATGCGTACGCTCAATGGCGGCTGGTCCTACACTTGGCAAGGTGATAGAGCTGATGAATGTGCTACTGATTACAATACTATTCTTGAATCGTTTACTAATAAGTTCGGTACTTCCAATATCATCTACGAACCGGGTGTCACTTACAAAAAAGGTGGTGCTTGGTGGGAAGAAAATATCCCTGAAATAGATAAGGCTGTAGCAGCAGCGGCTAATGCCGATTATATCGTTGCCTGTATCGGTGAGAACTCCTATTGTGAAACTCCGGGTAACTTGTCGAATCTTTTCCTTTCCAAGAACCAGCTTGATCTGGTGAAAGCATTAGCTACGACCGGAAAGCCGATTATCCTTGTTCTGAATGAAGGCCGTCCACGCATTATCAACGAAATAGAGCCATTAGCAAAAGCCGTTATCAACGCTATGCTTCCGGGTAACTATGGTGGTGACGCTTTGGCAAACCTCGTGGCAGGTGATGCTAATTTCAGCGGAAAGATGCCTTATACCTATCCGAAAGAAATCAACTCGTTATTCACTTATGACTATAAGCCGTGTGAGGACCTTGAGAAGATGCAGGGTGCTTATGATTATGATGCCGTGATGTCCGTACAGTGGGCTTTCGGTTACGGATTGAGTTATACTACCTATGCTTATAGCAACCTCAAAGTAGACAAGTCCAACTTTACAGCCGATGATATACTTACTTTTACGGTTGACGTAAAGAATACAGGTAACCGTATTGGCAAAGAAAGTGTCCTGCTATTCAGCAGTGACCTGATAGCTTCGTTGACTCCCGATGTTCGCCGCCTGCGTGCTTTTGAGAAAGTAGAACTGAGGCCGGGTGAAGGTAAGACCGTAACGTTGAAAGTAAAAGGTTCCGATTTCGCTTTCGTAGGTTATGACGGTAAATGGATTTTGGAAAAAGGTGATTTCCGCATCCAGACGGGTAACCAGACGTTGAATATCAGTTGTACGGATACAAAGAAGTGGGATACGCCGAATAAAGAGTGATAGGGCGATAGGGGATAAAGTAGTTCCGCTTATTACAGTGTGTTATTTATTACTATTTGTATTAATTTATTAATGTGAAATCTGCTATTTCTAAACGGTTGATTATCAGGTGTGTTATAATGATGATATCTCAGTATCATACTGAGGCCCTTTAAGTATGCGACTAATCCTGCAAATGTTTTGATTTATAAGTATTTATTGTTTGTATTGGAGACGTCTATCACACCGAATCATCGTTTTGCTTAAAACGGAAAAAAATGAACTAAATGCAATAGCTAACTCCGTTCTTAGGCATTCCTATACTTTTTCCCTTCCAACGGTTAGCCTTTTCCATCCGAACATTTATTCTTTCCACCGTGGAGTTTCTTTCTTTCCACCATGGTGGAAAGAAAGTTTCCCCGTGATGGAAAGCAACTTTCTCCATGGTGGAAAGAATAAGTATCTACTACAATTTTCCTTAACCGTCGTAGCGAAAAGAGATAAAAGTGGCGATGCGGCGGCTTAACCTCTGAAACTTATATTATTCATGCGAATCAGGAGGGGAAATTATGTTCATATCCCGTCAGAAATGAAATAGTTACGTCAACTAACCGTTAAAACATTCTTTTTTTCTCTAATATTTTGTAGTCGAATAGATTATTTATATCTTTGCAACCGCAATGGATGAAAGGTGGAGGGGCAATTAAGCTCCTTTTTTTGTTCTTATATAGTTAATCAATGATAGAAAAGAAAACTGTTTGTCAAATTGTTGACGAGTGGCTGGAGGGAAAAGAGTACTTTCTGGTGGAAGTAACTATCAGCCCGGACGACAAGATTGTGGTGGAAATTGACCACAAAGAAGGGGTTTGGATTGAAGATTGTGTAGAGCTGAGTCGATACATCGAATCCAAGTTGAACCGTGAGGATGAAGATTATGAGTTGGAGGTAGGTTCTGCCGGTATCGGACAGCCATTTAAAGTGTTGCAACAGTACATCAACCACATCGGAAAGGAAGTGGAAGTACTGAGAAAAGACGGACGTAAGCTGTGCGGCGTACTGAAAACAGCCGATGAACAGCATTTTACGGTAACCGTGGAAAAGAAGGTAAAGCCCGAAGGCGCTAAACGCCCCACATTAGTGGAAGAGGACGAAACCCTTGCGTATGATGAAATAAAATATACTAAATACTTAATCAGTTTTAAATAAGACTATGGCCAAAAAAGTAGAAACTGTCAGTTTGATAGATACATTTTCGGAATTTAAGGAACTGAAAAATATCGATAGAACCACCATGGTGAGCGTACTGGAAGAGTCGTTCCGTAGTGTGATTGCGAAGATGTTCGGCACCGATGAGAATTACGACGTTATCGTGAACCCGGACAAGGGGGACTTCGAAATATGGCGTAACCGTGAAGTGGTGGCGGATGAAGACTTGGAAAATCCGAACTTGCAGATTGCATTATCGGAAGCACAGAAGATTGATGCTTCTTATGAAGTAGGCGAGGAAGTGACGGATGAGGTAATCTTCGCAAACTTTGGACGCCGTGCTATCTTGAACCTTCGCCAGACGTTGGCTTCTAAGATTCTAGAACTGGAAAAAGACAGTATCTATAATAAATATATTGATAAGGTGGGCAACATCATTAATGCAGAAGTATACCAGATATGGAAGAAAGAAATGCTGCTGCTAGATGATGAAGGTAACGAGTTGCTGCTGCCTAAGACGGAACAGATTCCGAGCGATTTTTATCGCAAAGGAGAAACGGCACGTGCCGTTGTAGCCCGTGTGGACAACAAGAATAACAACCCGAAGATCATTCTTTCGCGTACGTCGCCGGTATTCCTGCAACGTCTGTTCGAAATGGAAGTGCCCGAAATCAATGATGGACTGATTACCATCAAGAAGATTGCCCGTATCCCTGGTGAACGCGCCAAGATTGCCGTTGAGTCATACGATGACCGTATTGACCCGGTAGGTGCCTGTGTAGGTGTGAAGGGTAGCCGTATTCATGGTATCGTTCGTGAGTTACGCAACGAGAATATTGACGTAATCAATTACACGTCCAATATTCAGTTGTTTATTCAGCGTGCTCTCAGTCCTGCGAAGATTTCTTCTATTCGTTTGAACGAAGAAGAACGTAAGGCGGAAGTCTTCCTGAGACCGGAAGAAGTATCGCTGGCTATTGGTAAAGGCGGTTTGAACATCAAACTTGCCAGTATGTTGACTGAGTACACTATTGACGTATTCCGTGAGTTGGATCAGGCTGTTGAAGATGAAGATATCTACTTGGATGAGTTCAGGGATGAAATTGACGGTTGGGTGATTGATGCCATCAAAGCGATTGGTATCGATACTGCAAAAGCAGTGCTGAACGCTCCGCGTGAGATGTTGATTGAGAAGACCGACCTGGAAGAAGAAACAGTGGACGAAGTATTGCACATTTTAAGTTCGGAGTTTGAGGAAAGCGAAGGCGAGCCTGAGTTTGAGGCTGAAGCTGAGCCTGAATCTGAAACAGAAACAGAGACAGAATAAGTGTCTGCTGACATTGGTTTCTGTTTGCACTAACTTCTTTCTCCACATTATTCATTAATTTTTTAGTATGACGATTAGGTTAAATAAAGTAACAAGAGATTTGAATGTAGGAATTTCGACAGTAGTTGAGTTCTTGCAGAAGAAAGGCTTTGCCGTTGAGGCAAACCCCAACACAAAGATTAACGAGGAGCAATACGCCTTGCTCGTGAAAGAGTTCAGTACAGATAAGAATCTTAGACTTGAATCGGAACGTTTTATTCAGGAACGACAGAATAAAGATCGTAACAAAGCATCGGTATCCATAGATGGTTACGAAACTGAAACTGCGGATAAACCGAAAGTGGAAGAAATTAAGACTGTTGTCCCCGAAGATGCACGTCCGAAGTTTAAACCTGTCGGAAAAATTGATTTGGATAAGCTGAACCGGAAACCGGTAGTAGAGAAAGTGGAAGAAAAGAAAGTAGAAGAACCCGTATCTGTGGTAAAGGAAGAACCGAAACCGGAGCCGAAGCCGGAAATCAAACCGGAGCCGAAGCCAGAGCCCAAACCAGAGCCCAGGCCTGAACCAAAGCCGGAACCGAATCCTGAATCCGAACCGGCTCCTGTGGTGAAAGAAATACTGAAACCGGAAGTTGTAGAGAAACCAGCTCCTGCTCCGGTAGTGGCAAAAGAAGAAGTAAAAAAGGAAACGCCTGCTTCCGTAGCACCTGCTGCTAAGGAAGAAGTGAGACCTGCAGTTGCAGAAGAAGCACCAGCAAAGGAGGGAGATGAAATCTTCACCATCCATAAGCCGGAGTTTGTTTCCAAAATCAATATCATCGGTCAGATTGACCTGGCTACGCTGAACCAGTCTACACGCCCCAAGAAGAAGACTAAAGAGGAGAAACGGAAGGAGCGCGAAGAGAAGGAGAAAATCCGTCAGGATCAGAAGAAGCAGATGAAAGAGGCGATTATCAAAGAAATCCGCCGCGAAGACAATAAAGCGAAGGATGGTAAGGAAAAAGAGGCCGATGCCAATGCCAACAAGAAGAAACGTCTTCGTATTAATAATAATAAGGAGAAGGTTGACATTAACAATGCATCCAACTTCCAGCGTGGAAATGACAATCGTGGTGGTGGAGGCAAAGGTCCTCATGCAGGCGGTGGTCAGCAAGGTGCCGGTGGTGGTAACAATCACCAGGGTGGCAACAAGAACAACAACCGTAACAACAATAACAAGGATCGCTTCAAGAAACCGATCATCAAACAGGAGGTTAGTGAGGAAGATGTAGCTAAGCAGGTAAAAGAAACTTTGGCACGACTCACTTCCAAAGGTAAGAGCAAGACTTCCAAATATCGTAAGGACAAGCGCGATATGGCGAACAGCCGTATGCAGGAACAGGAAGACCGCGAAATGGCGGATAGCAAAGTACTGAAGATAACGGAATTTGTGACTGCCAACGAATTGGCAAGCATGATGGATGTTTCCGTAACTCAGGTTATTGCTACTTGTATGAGTATCGGTATCATGGTGTCTATCAATCAGCGTCTGGATGCTGAAACCATTAATCTGGTGGCGGAAGAATTCGGATACAAGACTGAATATGTCAGTGCGGAAGTGGCACAGGCCATTGTAGAGGAAGAAGATGCCGAAGAAGATCTGGAACCGCGTGCGCCGATTGTTACCGTCATGGGTCACGTAGACCACGGTAAAACATCATTGCTCGACTATATCCGTAAGGCGAACGTTATTGCCGGTGAAGCCGGTGGTATCACGCAGCATATCGGTGCTTACAACGTGAAACTGGAAGACGGACGTAAGATTACGTTCCTCGATACTCCGGGGCACGAAGCATTTACCGCTATGCGTGCCCGTGGTGCGAAGGTGACGGACGTAGTTATCATTATCGTTGCTGCCGATGATAACGTGATGCCGCAAACGAAGGAAGCTATCAACCATGCTATGGCTGCCGGTGTACCTATCGTATTCGCTATTAATAAGATTGATAAACCGACTGCCAATGCTGACAAGATCAAGGAAGAACTGGCATCTATGAACTACCTCGTTGAAGAATGGGGCGGTAAGTATCAGTCACAAGATATCTCAGCCAAGAAAGGTCTGGGTGTGAACGAACTGTTGGAAAAGGTATTGCTGGAAGCAGAAATGCTGGATCTGAAAGCAAATCCGAACCGTAAGGCTACAGGTTCCATCATCGAGTCTTCATTGGACAAGGGACGTGGTTATGTAGCTACCATGCTGGTATCGAACGGTACGCTGCGCGTAGGCGATATCGTACTGGCAGGTACAGCGTATGGTAAAGTGAAAGCTATGTTCAACGAACGTAACCAGCGCCTGAAAGAGGCCGGACCTTCTGAACCGGTATTGATTCTGGGATTGAACGGTGCACCTGCTGCAGGTGATACATTCCACGTAATCGATACGGAACAGGAAGCACGTGAAATTGCTAACAAGCGTGAACAGTTGCAACGTGAGCAGGGTCTGCGTACTCAGAAGATGCTTACTTTGGACGAAGTTGGCCGCCGTCTGGCATTGGGTGACTTCCACGAACTGAATATTATCGTTAAGGGTGACGTGGACGGTTCTGTTGAGGCGTTGAGCGACTCACTGATCAAACTGTCTACCGAACAGGTACAGGTGAATGTAATTCATAAAGGTGTTGGAGCTATCTCCGAGTCCGATGTATCATTGGCTGCCGCTTCGGATGCCATTATCATCGGTTTCCAGGTACGTCCGTCGAATGCCGCCGCGAAGATGGCAGAGAACGAAGGTGTGGATATCCGCAAGTACTCAGTGATCTACGATGCTATCGAAGAGGTGAAGGCTGCTATGGAAGGTATGTTGGCACCGGAAGTGAAGGAGCAGGTAACCGCAACTATTGAGGTACGCGAAGTGTTCAATATTACCAAGGTAGGTCTTGTAGCCGGTGCGGTAGTGAAGACCGGAAAAGTGAAGCGAAGCGACAAGGCTCGTTTGATCCGTGACGGTATCGTAATCTTTACCGGTTCTATCAATGCGTTGAAACGTTTCAAGGATGACGTGAAGGAAGTAGGTACCAACTTTGAGTGTGGTATCAGCCTGACGAACTGCAACGATATCAAGGTAGGCGATATTATCGAATCTTACGAAGAAATAGAAGTAAAACAGACTCTGTAAGCGAAATAATCTTTTAGACACGGATTACACGGATTTCACGGATTGGTTTAAAAGAAGAACCGTGTTTATCCGTGTAATCCGTGTCTTTTTCAGATATAGTTATGACAATAATAGATATCATCCTATTGGTGGTGATTGGCGCGGGAGCAGTCATCGGTTTTATAAAAGGTTTCATCAGACAACTGGCATCTATCCTTGGATTGATTGTTGGGTTGCTGGCTGCGAAAGCGCTGTATGTGTCGGTAGCGGAGAGAGTCTTTTCTAGGATAACGGACTCTATGACATTTGCACAGATATTGGCATTTGTTGTGATCTGGGTAGTGGTGCCGTTATTGTTTTTACTGGTGGCATCTTTGTTGACGAAGGCGATGGAAGCAATTTCTCTCGGTTGGCTGAACCGCTGGCTGGGTGCCGGATTGGGGGCATTGAAATTCCTGCTACTGGTGAGCCTGCTTATCTGTGTTGTCGAGTTTATCGACTCGGATAATACGATGATCAATAGAACAATGAAGGAGGAATCCGTGTTATATTATCCTATAGAGTCGTTTGCGGGAATGTTTTTCCCGGCTGCAAAAGAAGTTACAGAACAATATATACTTAATACATAATGCAACCCGAAGAACCCAATAAATATGTAAAGGAACTAACGCAGGAGAAGTACAAATACGGCTTCACCACCGATGTGCATACGGAAGTCATTGAGCGTGGGCTGAATGAAGACGTTGTAAGGCTGATCTCTGCGAAAAAGAACGAGCCGGAATGGCTGTTGGAGTTCCGTCTGAAAGCATATCGTCACTGGTTGACGATGGAGATGCCTACATGGGCACATCTCCGTATTCCTGAGATAGATTATCAGGCTATTTCCTACTATGCCGATCCGTTGGCGAAGAAGAAAGATGCTCCGAAGAGTATGGACGAGGTAGACCCTGAGTTGATAAAAACCTTCAATAAGCTGGGGATTCCCTTGGAAGAACAGATGGCATTGAGTGGCATGGCTGTAGATGCTGTGATGGACTCTGTATCTGTGAAGACTACGTTCAAGGAAACGTTGATGGAGAAAGGAATCATTTTCTGTTCCATCAGTGAAGCTGTACGTGAGCATCCGGATTTGGTGCAGAAGTATCTTGGTTCCGTTGTGGGATACCGTGATAACTTCTTTGCTGCATTGAATTCGGCGGTATTCTCCGACGGTTCGTTTGTATATATCCCGAAAGGGGTACGCTGTCCGATGGAGTTGTCCACGTATTTCCGTATCAATGCGCGTAATACAGGCCAGTTTGAGCGGACGCTGATTGTGGCGGATGATGATTCGTATGTTTCCTATCTGGAAGGTTGTACGGCTCCGATGCGCGATGAGAACCAACTGCATGCTGCTATCGTGGAAATTGTGGTGCATGAGCGTGCGGAAGTGAAGTACAGTACCGTACAGAACTGGTATCCGGGTGATGCCGAAGGCAAAGGTGGTGTCTATAACTTCGTTACGAAACGTGGTAACTGCAAAGGTGCGAACAGTAAACTCTCTTGGACACAGGTGGAGACAGGTTCGGCTATTACGTGGAAATACCCTTCCTGTATTTTGACGGGAGATAACTCTTCGGCTGAATTCTATAGTGTGGCGGTGACGAATAACTACCAGCAGGCGGATACGGGTACGAAGATGATTCATCTGGGTAAGAATACCAGCAGTACGATTGTCAGCAAAGGTATTTCTGCCGGACATAGTGAGAACTCTTACCGTGGCTTGGTGCGTGTAGCTCAAAAGGCGGATAATGCGCGTAACTATAGCCAGTGCGACTCTCTGTTGCTGGGTGATAAGTGCGGTGCGCATACCTTCCCGTATATGGATATCCATAATGAGACGGCAGTTGTGGAGCATGAAGCGACTACCAGCAAGATCAATGAAGACCAGATATTCTATTGTAACCAACGTGGTATTTCTACGGAGGATGCTGTAGGGCTGATCGTGAACGGTTATGCTAAGGAAGTGCTTAATAAGCTGCCTATGGAGTTTGCGGTAGAGGCTCAGAAATTGTTGGCTATTTCGTTGGAAGGCAGCGTAGGATAAGTTTAAAATAAAAAAATAAATATCATGTTAGAAATAAAAGACCTGCATGCCAGTGTAAATGGCAAAGAGATATTGAAAGGCATCAACCTGTCGGTAAAAGCAGGTGAAGTGCATGCTATTATGGGACCGAACGGTTCTGGAAAGAGTACTCTTTCGGCTGTATTGGTAGGTAATCCTGCCTTTGAAGTAACAAAGGGAAGCGTGACTTTCTGTGGTAAGAACCTTTTGGATTTTTCACCGGAAGACCGTAGCCATGAGGGCATCTTCCTCAGCTTTCAATATCCGGTAGAAATTCCGGGTGTGAGTATGGTCAACTTTATGCGTGCAGCGGTGAATGAGCAACGTAAATACAATCATCTGCCTGCTCTCAGTGCAAGTGAGTTCCTGAAGTTGATGCGTGAAAAGCGTGCCATTGTGGAACTGGACAATAAACTGGCTAACCGTTCAGTGAACGAAGGTTTCTCAGGTGGTGAGAAGAAGCGGAATGAAATCTTCCAGATGGCGATGCTGGAACCGAAATTGAGCATCCTGGATGAAACGGATTCCGGACTGGATATCGATGCTTTGCGTATCGTAGCCGAAGGTGTGAATAAGCTGAAAACACCGGAGAACGGTACCATTGTCATCACTCACTACCAACGCTTACTGGATTATATCAAACCTGACGTCGTACATGTGCTTTATAAAGGTCGTATCGTGAAGACTGCGGGACCGGAATTGGCTCTGGAACTGGAAGAGAAGGGGTATGATTGGATTAAGAAGGAGTTGGGAGAATAAATTATGAATGCAGAACAACAATACATAGATCTTTTCTCCCAGACGGAAGCGATGATATGCCAGCACAGCACCGAGGTGATGAATACCCCTCGTGCCACTGCGTTTGCCGACTTTGAGCGGTTTGGCTTTCCTACCCGTAAACAGGAGAAATATAAATATACCGATGTCAGCAAGTTCTTTGAACCGGACTATGGGTTGAACCTGAACCGTCTGGATATTCCGGTAAATCCCTATGAAGTATTCAAATGCGATGTACCCAATATGAGTACCTCCCTGTACTTTGTAGTGAATGATGCTTTTTATAATAAAGCATTACCTGCTTCACATCTACCTGAAGGAGTTATCTTCGGTAGTTTGAAGGAGATGGCAGAGAAGTATCCGGAACTGCTAAAGAAATACTATGGCAAGCTGGCAGATACTTCAAAAGACGGAGTGACAGCATTCAACACTGCTTTTACACAAGACGGTGTGTTGTTATATGTACCTAAGAATGTTGCTTTGGAACGTCCTATCCAGTTGGTAAACATCCTGCGGGGGGATGTGAACTTCTTGGTGAACCGCCGGGTATTGATTGTACTGGAAGATGGCGCACAGGCACGTATGTTGGTGTGTGATCATGCCATGGATGCCGTGAACTTCCTGGCAACCCAGGTGATAGAAGTATTCGTAGGTGAGAATGCTGTCTTTGATCTTTACGAACTGGAAGAAACGCACACAAGTACCGTACGTATCAGCAATATGTATGTGAAACAGGAAGCCAACAGCAATGTATTGCTGAATGGCATGACCTTGCATAACGGTACTTCTCGCAATACCACTGAAGTATTGTTGGCAGGTGAAGGCGCTGAAATCAACCTTTGTGGTATGGCCATTGCAGATAAGAATCAGCATGTAGATAATAATACAATCATCGACCATGCTGTGCCTAACTGTACGAGTAATGAACTCTTTAAGTATGTGCTCGATGATCAGTCTGTCGGTGCATTTGCTGGTCTGGTGTTAGTGCGTCCGGATGCGCAACATACCAGTTCGCAGCAAACGAGCCGGAACCTTTGCGCCACACGCGAGGCACGTATGTATACGCAGCCACAACTGGAAATTTATGCCGATGATGTAAAGTGTAGCCATGGCGCTACTGTTGGTCAGTTGGATGAAAATGCACTCTTCTATATGCGCCAGCGCGGTATTCCGGCACGTGAAGCCCGCTTGTTGCTGATGTTTGCCTTCGTGAACGAAGTAATTGATACCATTCGTCTGGATGCTTTGAAGGATCGCTTACATCTCTTGGTTGAGAAACGTTTCCGTGGCGAACTGAATAAGTGCCAAGGCTGTGCGATATGTAAGTGAGAATATATTAATACCTAAACAACATGTATGATATTCAAAAGATAAGAGCCGATTTTCCCATACTTTCCCGTGAAGTGTACGGCAAACCATTAGTCTATTTGGATAATGGGGCGACGACACAGAAACCGCGTTGTGTGGTGGATGCAATAACGGATGAATATTATTCTGTCAATGCCAATGTGCATCGTGGTGTACATTTCCTGTCGCAACAGGCAACGGAATTGCACGAGGCAAGTCGCGAAACAGTGCGGAAGTTCATCAATGCCGGCTCTATAAATGAAATCGTATTTACAAGGGGAACCACGGAAAGCATCAATTTGTTGGCAGCCAGTTTCGGTGAAGAATTCCTGAGTCCGGGTGATGAAGTGATTGTTTCAGTAATGGAACATCATAGTAACATTGTGCCTTGGCAACTGCTGGCTGAACGGAAGCGTATCAACCTGAAGGTTATTCCAATGAACGACCGCGGTGAACTTCTGATGGATGAATACGAGAAACTTTTTACCGATAGAACAAAAATTGTCAGTGTGGTACATGTCTCTAATGTATTGGGTACGGTCAATCCTATCAAGGAAATGATTAAGGTTGCCCATAACCATAATGTACCTTTTCTGGTAGATGCGGCACAATCCATTCCTCACATGGCAGTGGACGTGAAAGAGCTGGATGCTGATTTCCTTGTATTCTCCGGTCATAAAGTGTATGGTCCTACCGGTGTAGGCGTGCTTTATGGTAAGGAAGAATGGCTGGATAAATTACCCCCTTATCAGGGCGGCGGTGAGATGATAAAGCATGTATCTTTTGAACGTACTACCTTCAATGAATTGCCATTTAAATTCGAAGCCGGTACTCCTGATTATATCGGTACTACGGGACTGGCGAAAGCGCTCGATTATGTTTCTGCCATTGGCATGGATCAGATTGCCGCTTATGAGCATGAATTGACGGAATATGCCACACAGCGATTGAAAACAATCCCTGGTATGCGCATCTTTGGTGAGGCAGCTGCGAAAGGGAGTGTCATCTCTTTCCTTGTGGGTGATATTCATCACTTCGATATGGGCACATTGCTCGATCGTCTCGGTATTGCCGTACGTACAGGACACCATTGTGCCCAACCGTTGATGCAACGCCTCGACATAGAAGGAACAGTGCGTGCTTCCTTTGGAATCTATAATACAAAAAAAGAAATCGATGTCTTGGTGGCAGGTATTGAACGTGTCGGTAAGATGTTTTGATTAGTGATTAGGGGGTAGTGATTAGTGATAACCATCCGCATAGCGCCAATCACTACCCCCTAATCACTAATCATTAATTTTCGCCTCTGCCAGCTTCTTCTGCCACTTATCCCGTGCCAGCTTCTGCATATCCGTTACGGAGTCTTTTTCATCCACAATCTCAAAACCTAAGGCTGTTTCGATAATATCCTCCATTGTGACAATTCCCCAGAAGCAGCCATATTCATCAATCAAGATTGAAATATGCTCTTTCTTTTCAAGCATCTGTTCCCAAACCGTGGAAACAGGACTATTCTTCGGGAAGGAAAGGATAGGGCGGGCCACATCCTTCAGACACATATCGAATCTGTCTTCTGCTAACTTTTCGAGTACAGTCTGCCGCAACACATATCCTGTGATATAATCTTCGCTATCATTATAAATTGGAATACGAGAGTAAAACTTATACTTTCCATCCTGATAGAACTCTTTCAGAGACATACTTTCGGGAGCTGTTGCCACTACAGTACGGGGAGTCATAATGGATTGTGATTTTACTTTATCCAGTTTAATGAGGTTTTGTATCATCTTGTTTTCTTTCATCTGGAAAACACCTTCTTCTACCCCGATGGAAATCATAGCCGAAACCTCTTCGCGGCTTACGGATAATTCTTGTTTGCCGGAAGAAAACAGACGGGTAATCAGCTCGGACAACCACACCAGGGGATAACAGATAATAATAAGGAAATTAATGATACGGGCTGATGGAAGTGCCAGTGTGCGCCAGTAGCAGGCGCCTATCGTTTTAGGAATGATCTCTGAGAGAACGAGAATTAAGATAGTCAGTATGGCGGAGATTACACCGAAGTAAGCTTCTCCGAATATCTTTACCGCTTCGGCACCGACACCGGCCGCACCGACGGTGTGGGCAATGGTATTCAGAGATAATATGGCGGCAATAGGCCGGTCGATGTCTTGTTTGAACTTCTTTAATAAAATAGCGCTTTTCCCGTGTGTTTTCTCTTTGGTGGAGATGTACGACATTGGGGTAGATAATAAAACAGCTTCCAGGATGGAGCATAAAAATGATAATGATAATGCAATGGTTAAATATAATATAACAAGTCCCATATATAAGTTTATTAATTAGACATAGCGGAACGAATGTATGATTCGTCCCGGATAGAATATAAAAATACGGTAATAGAAGGACTTGTGCTAAAGCCGGTATATACAAAGTAGGGAGCGTTCGGGTGAATATACGCTCCTGAGGTTGCACGGTTGGCTACCGTCACTGTATTGATATAAATTAGCGTTCTCAGTAGAGAAAGTATAAGTAGTCGTAGTCTCTGCACAGAGCTTGCGCGCACGGTTTAAAGAAAGTGTACGTGAGATAACAGCTTCATCGTTAAACTCTCCCGACGAATGATGCTCATTTTGTTCGATGCAAAGAAAGGGAGGTTCGTTCTCGGAAAAGGAATTATAATCTTCTGGTTGCAGAGCAAAAAGCACTACGACCAGATACATCATTATTTTAAATATAAAATGCTTTGTTTCCATTTCTTCGGCACAAAGATAGATAAATGCTGACTTTGCTCATATATAGGTGCTCTCTTTTTTGTTTTTTTATTATAATGAAGAGGTATAAAAGCTCTCGCTACTGCAACTTTTCGCTTTATTCGTGCGTCTAATAGGGTACAAATAACTTAAATAAATAGAGAAAGATTATGTTAGTAACAACAACCCCAACTATCGAGGGTGGACGTATCACCCGCTATTACGGTATCGTTTCAGGCGAGACGATTATCGGTGCCAATGTATTCCGTGACTTTTTTGCCAGCATCCGCGATGTAGTGGGCGGACGTAGCGGCTCTTATGAGGAAGTGCTGCGCGAAGCGAAAGATATCGCCCTGCGTGAAATGCAGGAACACGCCAGAGCTCTCGGAGCAAATGCCGTGATAGGCGTGGATTTGGATTATGAAACTGTAGGTGGAAGCGGTAGTATGCTGATGGTAACCGCTTGCGGTACGGCTG
The DNA here is from genome assembly GCF_000172175.1 of Bacteroides intestinalis DSM 17393. NCBI lineage: Bacteria > Pseudomonadati > Bacteroidota > Bacteroidia > Bacteroidales > Bacteroidaceae > Bacteroides > Bacteroides intestinalis. The sequence goes on from NZ_ABJL02000007.1 coordinate 704,695, forward strand.
TGACAGTAGAATAATAAATACAGGAGGTTGAATTCTAAGTCCTCTCCAAACAATATCTATAAAATCTTACCCAAGTTTACGAACATTAACGTATCCTTGGGTAAGTTTGTATATAGACATAACTACTCTTCGGAAGTGTATAGCTACTTCCTAAACCTAAGATATTTTCGAAGTTAAGGACCTTTTTATTATACGGCTAATGTTACAAATGGAGTCTGCCTTCGTATCACAGCAAAAGACCTTGCTATGATTTTGGCTCTTACAGCATTGATTACAGCTGCTTTATGTTTCCCCTCTGCTATTTTCCTTTTATAGTATGCTTTCATCTGCGGATCCCAAGAGATGGCAGTAATAGCTGCCCGGGTAAGGTATACTTTTACTTCTTTGTTAGCCAATGAAGAAGTCTGCGTTTTTCCCCGTATGGAAATACCTGAAGTATGTTCAAATGGGGCGACCCCACAATAGCAGGCAAATTTCCTCGGGTTGTCAAATCTTTGAAAATTGTCAGTAACACACAGTAATACAATGGCATTGATAATTCCTATTCCTTTTATACTTCTTAATAGCAAGTAGTTTGTGTAAAGCGATGTACTGGCGGCTATTAGTTGCTCCATATCCTCTTCCACCTCCAGGATTCTTTCTTTTATCGACTTGAGCTGCTCTTCCAAAAAAGAAATAGATTCTGTCACATCAGCCAACTTAGCCATCCGGGAGAATGTTTCCAATAACTTTATGCTTGATACTTTTTGCTTGACTAAATTGTCACGTATAATAATCCATCCCCGCAGTCTCACCAAGTCTTTGTCAGGCAATTTGTATAACTCCAGTTTTCGATAGTGTAATACCGCATAGTTCGCTATTCTTTTGGCGTCAATGCGGTCATTTTTGCCTCGTTGCAAGCCTATGGACTTCTTGATGGTCAACGGGCAAACCAAAGCCAGGGAAAATCCCATGGAGACACTGGAAACAGATAACTCTGTGACATAACTTCCCATGTTTTCAGCACAGAACAAGAGTTTGGATAAAGAGAGATGATAACCAGCTATCCAATCCAATAAAGATTGGATCCCAGTTGGAGCGTTATCAAAAGACTTGTGAGACAACTCTTTTTCGTCTGCGGACATTAATGATGCATCGAAAGTTTTTTTTCCTACATCAAGACCTACAAAATGAGAATAATTCATAACTTTGTATTTACAGTATTAAACATGAAGGAGAAACAGCTAATACATTTATTAGGTCGTGAGCCTACAATTCTAACTGGCTAGGTTCTCCTATTAAGAGAGTTGCAGTCTGATTCAGCCTATAGTCATTTAAGACTAGTGTCAAAGTTAGTTCACTGCAACTCTACTTTTCAAATATACACTTATATTTTGTTGTGATATTTAATACTGCAAATGTAAATGTGTCAAAAGTAAGAATCACTATCATTTCGCTCTGTCATCCTGAACGTAGTGAAGGATCTGCTCCCCTGAATGCACAGAGAAGAGATCCTTCGACAAGCTCAGGATGACAAAATGATACGCTTGTCAGAGTTTCGACACAACCTCAAATCAGTGTACCTTTACTTTATAATTATCTTAAAGATATGGAATGATCGTGATATAAATACCCGTAATAATAGCCGAAGTGATGACCCCGGAGATATTTGCCCCCAAGGCATCCCCCAGAATAAACGAGTCAGGATTATCCTTACTAACCAGCTTTTGAGCTACCTTTGCTGTAGTCGGCACACAACTGACAGCTGCAATGCCGATCACCGGATTATAATTTCCTTTCTTAATGAAGTACATGATGTATCCTCCCATAATGCCACCGATACCCGAAAGCAACAGTGCCACTATACCCAATACCAGCAATTTCAGAATTTTCGGATCGAGCAGCAAGTGCGCATCGCAAAGCACGCCCAGCAATACGCCCAACATAAATGTAGAGCCATAAAGCAGCGGGCCGCTGACGAAATCATAAATATGCTTCATGCCTGATTCACGTACGGCAACTCCCAGGAAGAGAGAGAAGAACAACGGCGAAGCCACCGGGAACAAGAAGCACAACACTGCACACAGCACAGCCGAGAATGCCAGTTTCACCTTGGCATCGTAGTTTTTAGGTGCTTTCTTCGAAGTCATCTTGATGGCACGCAGGCGTTTTGGAACCAGTAACTTCACCAGATACGGGTAGCCGCCATACGTTAGTCCCAGATACAGATAAGCCACTGCTGTGATAGGTACAAATAAATGTTTGGCCAGAGCCAGTGATGTGAACAGAACCATAGGACCATCTGCACCTCCTACCATAGCTACAGAAGCACTTTCTTGCAATGTCAGTCCAAGGGCAGAAGCTACGGGTATAGTCAGGAAAGTCCCCAGTTCCGCACACAGCGCCAGGAAAAGGCTGACAAAAGGCTTCTGCAACAGAAAGCCCACATCCAGCAGCGTGCCTATCCCCATAAACACAAAGCAAGCTATCAATCCGTTGCTGAACGTCAGTGTATAGACAGGTTGCAAAAAGTCTATCTGCATCGTATTCATCAGGTCGTCCGTATCCGAAAGCATCGGATCGAGAAAGAGGTTGCCTAATGTGCCGTCCGGCATGAAAAGTGTTCCACAATTGATGGCAATCATACCCAGCCCCATCGGAATCATTACCATAGGCTCAAGCACTCCTTTCCAGCCCAGATATATGAGTAACAAACCTAAAAGGATTAAAAACACACGGGCTGATGCAAGTAGGTAGCCACTTTCCATCATTGTTCCAAAACCTTGGAATAGGGTCGCGAAATCTATATTTTCCATACTATTTCTTATTTGGTCTTACCGGTAGATTTTCCGGACTGTTTCTTATGATATAACATCTCTTCTTGTTGTTTCAGATACATCATGTGCGTATCTTCGGGATAGTAGTAATCCATCAGGTTAGCGTTGGAAACTCCGGCGCTTACTCCATGATAATATCCGCGATAATCGGAAAGCTCACGGTTGACTCCGCGGCTGAATTCTTCGCGTTTATCGTTATAGAGTTCATTTTCTTCTATAGGGATATCCCGTATCATGAGTTCCACCTTCTGGCGCAACTTGCGCAGGCGTCGCAGGCGAAGCAGTTCTTTCTGGTGTGAACTGTAAAAGTCGAATGAGTTGGCAGCAACGGCAATCATTTTGATAATGAAAGCCACGAAGAAGCCGATCACGAATGTAAGCCCCATCATTTCAAGGGTAGCTATTAATAAATCGAGCATAGTAATTACATTAAATTTAGATGTGAATAAACAATAGGTTGACCAAAGACATGCCAATGGCATACCTCCGGTAAAGGGGGGAGTAACAAGTAGAGTGGTGGTTTAAATCAGAATATGCTTCAACTCGTAGACGTAATATCCGTAAGAATAACGGATAGCGCTGGGAGTGAAAGAGAGGCTGGCATTTTGTTCCACCGATAAATGAGTGGAGAATATACGTTGCATCTGTCCTACAGACGGATGGATCTTAAGTTTCAGTAATTTCGATGGAGCGTTAGCTTGATTATAAGAGTTCTCCTGAAAGAGGATGCCGTTGATTTTACGTTCATTGTTTTCATCATTAAAGAACGGGCGGTGAGCAATGGTTGAGTAACAATCTGCTGACATTGAAATGAAACATCCTGTTTGTGTAGGGGTGACGGAAGTATCTGTCGAGGCTTCGGTAATCATCCGAAGTGCCGGCTGTTCCTCTTGCAGAATGACAGACATTCCTAATGAGAGGCACATAAACAGAAATATATAGTGTAGATGTTTCATCATAGCGTCCGTAAACATAACAAATATCTTTGTGTAATGTTGCTTTCCTCCTCAAGAAAATTTTGTTAAATAGAGAACGGTTTCTTTGTGTATGTTCTGCAAATGTGTATATTTGGAATAATATATCTAAATATATTGTAAACCACAATAATTCAAATTCCTATGAGCAGTAATATATTTCTGATTATCGCCGTGGTCACAACTGGTATTTTTGTGATACAGTTCATTCTTTCCATTTTTTTCGGAGACATTGATGCGGATACAGATGTGGATGCCGACATCAGCAGTGTGGTGTCTTTTAAGGGATTGACGCACTTCGGTATCGGTTTTGGATGGTACATGTATCTGATTGGAAATACTGACATTCAGAGTTATGCCATTGCCATTTTGATTGGTCTGTTTTTCGTTTTCGCTGTGTGGTTTCTTTATAAAAAAGCCTATCAGTTACAGCAGGTAAATAAGACAGAAAAGACGGAACAGCTTGTAGGGCGTGAATGTACCATCTACTTTAAACAGGGAGGCAGCCGGTTTACCGTACAAGTAAGTCGCGACGGAGCCATGCGAGAGGTTGATGTGGTATCTGAAATGGACATAATGTATCAGACCGGTGATAAAACCATCATCACGGGCTACGAGGACGGAACATTGTATATTCGGTAAAACAAAACTCAAAAACATAGATTTATGACACAAGAAATGATGATTATGGCCGCCATACTCGTGGCGGTTATCTTACTTACCTTCATTGGTATACTTTCCCGCTACCGGAAATGTAAAAGTGACGAAGTACTGGTAGTATATGGTAAAACGGGCGGTGATAAGAAGTCTGCCAAGTTGTATCATGGTGGTGCTGCATTTGTGTGGCCGATAATCCAGGGATATGAATTCCTGTCCATGAAACCGATGCAGATAGACTGTAAACTGACTGGTGCACTGTCTGCCCAGAATATCCGTGTGGATGTACCGACCACGATAACAGTTGCCATCAGTACTGATGCGGAAGTAATGCAAAATGCTGCTGAACGTATGTTGGGGTTGACAATAGATGATAAACAGAACCTAATAACGGATGTTGTGTACGGTCAGATGCGTTTGGTCATTGCCGATATGACGATTGAAGAGCTGAACTCCGATCGCGATAAATTCCTTTCTAAAGTAAAGGATAACATCGATACGGAACTTCGTAAATTTGGTTTGTATCTGATGAACATCAACATCAGCGATATCCGTGATGCTGCCAATTATATTGTCAACCTAGGTAAGGAAGCTGAAAGTAAGGCGTTGAATGAGGCTCAGGCAAACATTGAGGAACAGGAGAAACTGGGTGCCATCAAGATTGCCAATCAAATAAAGGAACGTGAGACGAAAGTTGCCGAAACACGTAAAGACCAAGATATTGCCATTGCCGAGACTAAAAAATTGCAGGAAATCTCTGTGGCTAATGCTGATAAGGATCGAATCTCGCAGGTAGCTATTGCCAACGCTGAAAAAGAGTCGCAGGTGGCAAAGGCTGAAGCTGAAAAAAATATCAGGATTGAGCAGGCTAATACGGAAAAGGAAAGCCGTATTGCCGAACTGAATTCTGACATGGAGATTAAGCAGGCGGAAGCAGGAAAGAAAGCTGCTATCGGGCGAAATGAGGCTCAGAAAGCTGTGGCACAATCTGATGCCGAACTGGCTGTAACGCGTGCCAATGCCGACAAACAGGCCGGTGAAGCTGAAGCACGTTCGGAAGCTGCCGTACAGGCTGCCCGCGAAATAGCTCAAAAAGAAGTAGAAGAGGCTAAAGCCCGTAAAGTGGAATCTTCTTTGAAGGCTGAAAAGATTGTACCTGCTGAAGTTGCAAAGCAAGAAGCCATTCTTCAGGCTGATGCTGTTGCCGAAAAGATTACCCGTGAGGCTGAAGCTCGTGCAAAAGCAACTCTGGCACAGGCTGAGGCTGAAGCAAGAGCCATCCAGATGAAGTTGGAAGCTGAGGCTGAAGGTAAGAAGAAATCATTGCTTGCTGAAGCTGAAGGTTTCGAGGCTATGGTACGTGCGGCAGAATCTAATCCGGCTATCGCTATCCAATATAAGATGGTAGATCAATGGAAAGAAATTGCCGGAGAACAGGTGAAAGCATTCGAACACATGAATTTAGGAAACATTACTGTATTCGATGGTGGAAACGGAGGTACAAGCAACTTCCTGAATACATTGGTGAAGACGGTGGCTCCGAGCCTCGGTGTACTGGACAAACTACCTATTGGCGAGACCGTAAAGGGAATCATCCATCCGGAAGGAAAGGAAGATAAACAGGAAACCCAAAAGGATGAACCAAAGAAAGACGATAAGAAGAAATAATCAGATAACCTTGTCTGCTAAAAAAAAAGCGAAGAATTCACAATGGGGCGGATTCTTCGCTTTTGTTTTATAGAATAGTTTAGGTCTTTATATTCCCAGTTGTTCTTTCAATAGCCGGTAGCCCGTCAGGCTAACCCGTAATTTAGTTCCGTTTTTCAATAACACTTGGTAGGTTTCTTTTCCGAATAGTTCTACCCGCGATATCTGTGTCACGTTTACAATGGTGGAACGATGGATACGCACAAAGTTGTCACTTGGCAGATGTCCTTCAAAATACTTCATGGTTTGCTCTTTGATGTACTCTCCTGTGGGGGTGATCAAAGTCGCATAATCTCCACACGCCTGGATATATAGCAGTTCATCTACTTTGATGATATGTATTCGTGCCCCGTCTTTTACAGTAATGCGATCAATGGTTTCCTCTTGCTCTTCCGTTTTTTCTGCTTTTACGGATTGCGGTACAATGAATTCATCTTCTTGTGCTTCCGGGGCTTTCACTACTATCAGGTGATACCACAATATAATGGCTATCCATGTCGGTATGCCGAACAGAAGTCTGAAAGGTATGGTAGAGGCAAAAGAGATATAAGGTATTCCTGCAATTCTTACCATAATGTCGCAGACCATGAAGCTGCCCGCAATCCAGAGCAATATTCCTGATACAACCGTAATGACATTTGTCTGGAGAATGGATACTTGGCCTACTACAAACCAAGCCAGGTATGCCAGTGCCGCAAGCCATCCGATTGTTGTGATTCCGTCGATGATGGCAGGTAGCCAGTCAGCTCCGGTATATCCCCACAACAGGGTTGCCTGGATGATTGCCAGAACCAATGCAAGCACAAGCATCGGAAACCAACGATAAGGATAATCTATAATTGGATGTGCTCTCATAGGATTAGTCTTTAATCTCTAATCCACCGAAGGAAATATTTCCACGGATTATTAGTGTACTTTCTTTATTAATATTTGCTCCTTGCCAACGCTTATCCTCGCATCCGCCGGCAAAAGCATTACATTGAGGTACAACATTCCAGTCTGAAGGAATGTACAACTCTATTCCACTACAAGTACAGTCGATATCAATATAGGTTTCTCCCGGTGCAAGATGCGTGTGGCGTAGATCAATGACGGTTCCTCCGAATGAAGCCCGGATACTGGCTCCTTTGAACAATTCATCCAATACGACATGACGTACAGAACCAAAAGCATTGTCGGAACGCAGATAACCGTTTTCCGATTCGCATTGTTGCTCATTGTTTTCCATATTCATGTGCATATGTCCACCTCTTCTTTTAGCCCAGTCCTGGTAACGGCCGTTCATATGGCTTTTCATCCAGCGTTCTCTACGGCGGGATTTTACAAAGAACAAAATACCCGCCACAATCAGTGCAACAGGCCAGACAATGGTTTGTGAGTTCTCCGGTAACCACGATAATCCTCCAACTAAAAAATAAACACCTATCAGGGTGAGGATAGAACCGCTCAGATAATGGCGGCGCGTTATCGTGTAGATACCTAATACAATAAGAAGACTATGCCAGGATACCACTATGCTAAATAAGTCATACGTAATCCAACCTACGTTACGGGCAAACAGTAATATTCCGGAGATGATGAAGAGTGAAGCTATCAGTGCTTTGCCCGATAAACCTGCATGAGACGGGAAGTTTTGTTTCTTTTCCATTATTTCTATTGTTATTGATTCATGGCTCAAAGGTAAGCGAATTATTCATCCCTGTATAGCCCTTCCGGGTGATTTCCGGTAGAAAAGCCGATGAGTTCCGGGTATGAATCGGTGAATTCGGAGGGCTTCCGTACGATATCAACATAGATTTGTTCTATTTTTATATAGGTCATTCATAGATTCCGCTATTTTTGTTTTGCAAAACAGGAACCTTATAACAAAATTGTACGATATGAAAAAGACTCTCTTATCAATAGTAATGTTGCGGATATTGTTGCTCCTTTTATTTCTGGCTCCCGGATTGTTGTTCGCACAGGATATCCATTTTCAAACATTCGGAGTAGAAAATGGCATCTCGCAACCAACAGTTACATCTATTTATCAGGATGAATTCGGAATAATCTGGATAGGTACTAAAGATGGTTTGAATCGTTATAACGGTACTGATTTTTATATATTCCGTCCGGTTGAGAATGATAAACATAGTCTTTATAATAATAATATAGGTACGATTTGTGGTGATAAGGACGGGCATATTTATATTCGTTGCAAGTATGCCGTAGTTGAATATGATATTAAGAAGAATATTTTTCATACAATTCGCGATAATAACATTCAAGCCATTAGTTACGGTAACTCTCGGTTGTGGGCTTGTACTAGGGACTCTTTATTCACCTATAACCGTGCGGAAGATAAGTTGGAATATTATTATCACCTAGAGGATGTACGCTTATCTTGTGTGACCGAAGACCATGAAGGAAACCTATATGTAGGAACCATGAATAATGGCTTGTACATGCTGGACAGTAATAAGAAATGGCTTAATTATCTCCCAACAAAGGATATAACCTGTATTTATGAAGACTCCAAAAAGAATATTTGGGTAGGTACCAAAGATGACGGGCTTTTCCGACTGGACAGGAACGGTGGAAAAACAAACTATGTGCATGCACCTTATAAGAATGGACTTTCCAGCAATTACGTCCGTTGTGTGGTCGAAGATAACTTGGGTAACTATTGGGTGGGAACTTTTAAAGGTTTGGATAAATTGGATGTCACCACCAATACTTTCACCAATTACAGTGAAGATAATAAACCTTATAGCTTGAGTAATTCTTCCATCATCTGTATGATGAAGGATCAGCAAGGAACTTTCTGGATTGGCACTTATTACGGTGGGGTTAATCTGTTTAATCCGGACTATGAGATTTATACCTATTATTATTCCGATGAATCTCAGCAAGGAAAGCTGACCTCTCCTTTTGCCGGACGAATGAAAGAAGACTCTAAAGGAAATATCTGGATTGCAACGGAAGGTGGTGGAGTGAACTATCTCGATCGAAAAACAAGAAGCTTCGCAGAGTTTAAGCATGATATAAATAAGAATTCCCTTGCATCCAATACGGTACAATCTCTGCATTTGGATGAGGAAAACCAGACTCTGTGGGTAGGTACATTACGAGGAGGATTGGATAAATTGGACTTGAAAACGCATCAGTTTACCAATTACAGGCATATTCCGGGGAAAGAGAATTCGTTGATCAATGATGTAGTACGCAAAGTTATTCCGTATAAAGGAAATCTTTTGCTGGCAACCCATAACGGAATAGGTTTGTTTGATCCTCAAACAGGAGAGTGCACAAAGCTACTGAAAGATAGTAGACTCAATAACAGACAGATCATTGATATGCTTCTTGACAGGAACAATAATTTATGGTTCTCTTATTCATTGGGACTGGTTAAATATAATCTTGAAACCCGGAAACGAGATGAGTATTTCGTTCCTAATAGTTCAAACCGGGTTATAGGCAGTAATTTGATAAATGTACTTTTTGAAGATAAGAAAGGTAATATCTGGGCAGGTTCTTCGGGAGATGGTATATTCCTATATGAGCCGGATAACAATTCATTCAAACCGTTTAACTCACACAATTCGGACCTGATCAATGATTATATCCTTGATATAAAAGAGTCTTTGTCCGGCTATCTCCTGATAGCCAGTAATCAGGGCTTTTCACGTTTTGATATGGAGAACCAGCGCTTTTATAACTATAATAAACAGAATGGTTTTCCGATGACGGCATTGAACCCTTACGGATTGTTTGTGGCCAGCGATAATGAGATATTCCTTTCCGGTCCCAAGATGATGATATCTTTCTTTGAAAAAGAATTGAATTCTTATGTAAAGCCCTATCAGCTTAACTTTACCTCATTGGAAGTGAATAACCAGGTTATATTGCCGAATGATGATTCCAATATTCTCTCTGAGTCTATTTTGTATCAGCCACAAATTACGCTGAATCATAACCATTCCATCATCACTATAAATTTCTCGTTGTCCAATTATGTATCGGTACTGAGAAACCGGATTTACTATAAATTGGAGGGATTTGATAAAGACTGGATGAGTGCAGGTTATCGTAAAGGCATTACTTACACCAACCTGAATCCGGGTAGGTATAAGCTAAAGATAAAGAGCTCTGAGGAATATTCCGGTAAAGAAAGTATTTTTAAGGAAATCGATATTGTGGTGAAGCCACCTTTTTACAAATCTGTCTGGGCATATTGTATTTATGTTATTATTGTGATTGTATCTGTCTATATAGTGGTTAGTTTCTATTCTTCCAAATTAAAGTTGCGGGCTTCACTTGAATACGAGAAGAAAGAGAAGAAACAGATAGAAGAACTGAACCAGTCCAAACTTCGCTTTTTTACCAATATTTCACATGAATTTCGTACTCCGCTCACATTGATTGTGAGTCAGTTGGAGATGTTGATGGAAAGGAATGATATTCAGCCGTTAGTGTACAATAAACTGGTAAATATTCATCGGAATACCTTACGTATGAAGCGCCTGATAACCGAGCTTCTTGATTTCAGGAAACAAGAACAGGGTTTCGAAAAGTTCAAATACAGCAAGCAGGATATTTATGCGTTCCTGGATGAAATCTATCTGTCTTTCAAAGAGTATGCACGGGGTAAACAGATTAATCTTGAATTTCTTAATAAGGATAGGAATCTGGAAGTCTGGTTTGATGTAGTACAGCTTGAAAAGGTGATTTATAACTTGCTGTCCAATGCTTTCAAATATACATCTCTGGGTGGTACAGTCTCCTTATCAGTACAGGAATATGAAAATAGTGTGGTTATTCTTATTTCAGATACGGGTATCGGTATTGCCGAAAAGAGTCTGGATAAGATATTCGATCGTTTTTATCAGGTCGACAGCACGGACAACCAGAAAGGTACGGGCATAGGATTGGCACTTGCTAAAAGTATAATTGAAGCCCATAAAGGCAAAATCAGTGTGCGGAGCATGGAGGGAAAGGGAACCACTTTTGTGGTTGAATTGCCTTTGGGAGATAGTCACATTGCCGATTCACAAAAAGTGGCAACTCCCGATATCGATTCATCATGCATTTCAGAGTTGACCATGTATGGTGACAAGGCACTGACTGATGTGATGGATGATGAGAATCCTGCTAATGAATTGGAAGATACAAAGAGTAAAATCCTGATTGTTGAAGACAATGAAGAACTCAGAGGTTTACTGGTTCGTCTGTTCTCCAAAGTATATTCCGTTTGCGAAGCGCAGGATGGTGAAGAAGGACTGGATAAAACAAAAGAAATACAGCCCGATATTGTACTGAGCGATATCATGATGCCCAAGATGTCCGGTATAGAAATGTGCAGGAAGATAAAGAGTAATTTTGAAACATCCCATATCCCAGTGATATTACTGACGGCCCAGACAGCCGAAGAATATACAATGCAAGGGTTAAAAATGGGTGCAGATGACTATGTGACTAAACCTTTTAATGTGAAACATTTGTTTATGCGTTGTAACAATCTGGTAAACAGCAGAAAGCTGTTACAGAAAAAATATGCAAAACAAATGGATAACAATGTGGATATACTGGCAACGAATAGCGCAGACCATCAGTTCATGGAACAATGTGTAGCGTGTATTGAACAAAATCTGGATAATCCGGATTTTGACGTGAATATGTTTGCTCAGGCCATGAATACCGGCCGTACCAAACTCTTCCTGAAGATTAAGGGTATCACAGGGCAGACACCCAATGACTTCATTCTGAATATCAGATTGAAGAAGGCGCAGATGCTACTGAAACAGATGGATACGAAGACTGTTTCGGAGATAGCATATGAAGTTGGCTTCAACTCCCCAAGCTATTTCATAAAACGTTTCAGGGAGTTGTTCGGGGTGACTCCCGCCCAATATCAGAAAGGAGAAGAATAAGTTTACTATTATAATTGATACTATGAAAACAAGATTATTGTGTGCTTTATGTGCATTCTTTCCGTTGTCTCTGTTGGCGGCAAAGGTTCATAAGATAACTCCTATCACTACCGATAAGGATATCAGGATTGAAGTAATGTTGTCTGCTGAGGCGAACGAAAGTTTGTCCCTTGATGCTGTAATTACGCATGCCCGGAATAAGGCGATATTGTGCAGCCATTCCGGAGAATTTTATTTTAAGAATAAAGTGGATACAACGGTGGTCTGGAAAATAGACCAATTGACTCCTGAACTATGGAGTCCTGTTAATCCTGCACTTTATGACTTGGAAGTAAAGGCAGGTACTGAAACTTTGCATAAGCGGATTGGGTTCAGAAAGTTTGAAATGCGGGATGGTGTATTTTATTTGAATGATAAACCTATCTATCTGCGGGGTAATGCCATTAATCCGCCTGAGCGGGGAATACCCGAACAGCTGGAAAGAAGCAAAGACTTTGCACGTGATTATGTTCGCTTTATGAAGAGCCTGAACATAAATATCATCCGTATTCCCGATGATCAGAATTGGATGGATGTGTGCGATGAAGAAGGTATGATGATATTTGCCGGTCGGTATGGTCGCCCCAAACATGCAACCAAGACTGCACCACCGACAGACTTTGACCTGTCACTCAGAACCTATAAGGAGATTGATCTGGGACCGTTCACTCCTCATCCTTCCGTAGTCATCTATATTTTATCCAATGAAATGCCTTATGAAGGTAAAACGGGCGATCTGTATCGGGAGTTCCTGACAAAGATGTGTCGTGAACTCAAGAAATGGGATGATACCAGATTGTATATAGGCAATACCGGTTATGGACTGGGACATTCGGGCGATATCTATGATGTACATAGGTATTGGGGATGGTATTATAATACTTTCCTTACTTATCTCAATATGCGTGATAAGGCGATGTGGCAAAATCCGGGAAGAGTACAACCGATTACTTTTACCGAATGTGTAGGAAACTATACAGGAATAGACGGGCGTTTCAACCTCTGTTCCAGAACCAAACAACCGGGTTCGCAGAAGTGTTGGACAGGACATCTGCCCGATGATGAACAAGCTGGAGCAGCTATGACCTATCAGGCTTTTGTACTGAAGAATGCAACGGAATTGTTCCGTCGGTTGAGAAGTCAAAATAGTTGCTTGGCAGGTACCATGCCCTTTACAATTATATTTCATAACTGGGATGGGGTAAAGTCCTTTGCTGAGATGAAACCGAAACCTGTAGCCTGGCAATATCAGATCAGCTATCAGCCTGTATTACTGAGTTGGGAGAATTGGCAGTCGCAGATTTATGCAGGGAGTAAGCTTGCGGTGGTAGCCCATGTTGTCAATGACGATGATTATGGCAATGATTTGGATGAAGTTCATTTGCAGTGGTGGATTGAAAAGGAAGGTGAGAAAGTATTGGCGGGAGAGATCGATCTTCCATCTGTTCCTTATTATGGCACTTGTAAGAGGCCTTTGTCGATAGATATTCCTCAGAATCTGCCTTCGGGAGACTATACGCTGAAAGGTGAGATTTGGTCGAAAGGCAGTAAGGTGTCCTATAATGAGAGTGAACTGTTCATAGCCGGAAAAGACTGGCGGGGTACAGAGGTGATGAAGAAAACCATTTATGTGTACGATTCTTCGGCAGGAGAGCAAACCTTGAACTGTTTGCAAAAACTCGGTTACCCTGTAAAAGCGGTTCGTATGGTTAAGGAATTACCCCGGAACTCTACCTTAATTCTGGCTAAGAATTCATGGGATGATTCACTGGATAATCAGTCAGGGCAGTTGAAAGAATATGTAAGTAAGGGTGGACGCATTATTTGCCTGCAACAAGATGCTACAACATTCAATCAATCGTGGTTGCCAACTTCCGTGGAGTTTCTGAAAGACAGCAATAATGATCCGGTTTATCTTTCACCGTCTCTGGCCTATGCGGATGGTATGAATATCAATCTCGAACGTCCGTATCATCCGGTTTTTAGCGGATTAACCCCTAAGCAGTTCCGCCTTTGGTCCGACTATACCTCCTATAATGAATCGAAGAAAGGCTTTCCTGCCATTTATCCGGTGGACAAAGGATATGATCTTCGTGAATCCGGGATGGAGAATGTAGCCGTCCTTGCCAACTATAGCCGTGCTTTGGCTGCGACAGCCTTGTCGGAGATGTTTATGGGTGAAGGCTCCATACTGTTGTCTGGTTTCGATTTGATTAATCATTGCGGAGTAGACCCCGTAGCTGATAAACTTCTTTTTAATATGCTTCGTTATATGTCTGTCGACAAGCAGCATGAACCGTATGTGGAAGTAACTGACTCAATTATCTGGGGAGACTATGCTTCCGAACGGGGAATCGTGAACGCACCTTGTAATGGCCTGATGGTAAACACTGTTCCTATCATTCCAAAAGGACAGGAGCATGACCCCAGATATGAAGTGAAGATTGATGAATATGGTTACCAGTACGCCGGTGCTTATGGTGGGTGGAATTCAAAACCGGGTGTGCAATATGTACCTTATGGAAGAAGACCT